>CAYJLR010000033.1:0-18744 GCA_964370895.1 uncultured Akkermansia sp.
AGCCCAAAAAGCTGTAAATTCTCGCCAAAATGCGGCAAAAGGCGTGCTGTTTCGCGCATTTTCGTGATCACCTTTCTGGACGGACTAATTTTGCAAGATCCCCTTAAGCAGGGTGTGGGACGGCGTCCCACTGGGGGCATGGGGGCTAGCCCCCGAGGAAAAGCCGTGGTCGCAGACCACGGCAGCGTCAGTTTCATCATAGCCTGATGTCACACGCGCCCGCCTAGCAAACCCTGCATCATCTCCACACCAGAAACTGACGCTCCCACCACCGCGCGCGAAGCGCGACACTTATCTTCCGTGGCAAACGCGAAAGCGTCCGCACAGCGCCGCTTCCTCACCCTACAAAATTTTTCACAACTGACATGTACACTAAATCGCGAATTCGTGCACACGTCACAATTAATATATACACTAAATCGCGAATTCGTGCACACGTCACAACTGATATGTACACTAAATCGCGAATTCGTGCACACGTCACAGTTAATATGTACACTAAATCGCGAATTCGTGCACACGTCACAGTTGATATATACACTAAATCGCGAATTCGTGCACACGTCACAACTGATATATACACTAAATCGCGAATTCGTGCACAGATCAATCTGCTGGCGAAGTGTCGGAGAAAATCGAATCAATCACCACTCTATTCCCTTCCGCTTGATAACTCTGGAATAACTGATAAAGACCTGTGTTTATATAATAATTATGCCGACCGCGTTTTTGCTTCTCTAGAACACCCAGCTCCACGAGGCACTCCAAGCGCTTCGTGGCGGTTCGTCGGCTGATCTGGAGAGCATTTTCTAAATGCGAAATCTTAGTATAAGGCTGACTGAACAGGTGATTCATTAACTCATGGCTGTACTGCTTATCCAACGCGGGACGCACTACACGCTTAAACTCCTGCATCTGAAGCGATATCTTCTCCACAAGATCTAAACTCGTCTTCGCCGTCTCCTCAACACCACGCAGCATAAAGAGCACCCATTCCTGCCAGTGCTGCTCACAGTGACTCTGCCCTTCATGATTCTGCTCTTCGTTATCTTGCTTCTGACCATCGCGAATGCTTTGCAAGAGGCGATCTTAGTCTTATTATTTTCCTACTCTCCTTCTACTTTAGCCTATTGAGGATATGCGCCGTCAATGAAGAACATAAGAAAAGGCATGTTTTCCTGTTTGTTTTCTTAATAGTCACTATCATCGTCTCATTCCTGCTACTGAAGATGCTGTTCGGTGACGCAGTTTCTTAGGGTGAGTGCGCTATGTCACACGGCTTTTACGCTTCGCGCTCGCGACGGTAGAGAAGTGTCGCGCTTCGCGCGCGGTAAGGGAGCGTCAGTTTCTGGTGTGGACACCATGCTGGGTTTGCTAGGCGAGCGTGTGTGACATCAAGCTAGGAGGAAACTGACGCTGCTGTGGCTACGCCACAGCTTTTCCGCGAGGGCGTTGCCCTCACACTCCCAGCAGGGACGCCGTCCCTGCACCCTGCCTAAGAGCGAGCTCTTAGGAATCTATTTAAGCAAAGCCAAGGAGAAGCTGTGTGTTTTTTCGCTTATTCGCCTATGCCCTGCTCCTTCGCCCAGCGGCGTAGTGCGTCGATCACGCGTTCATGCTGCGTGTCGCCTCCCCGCGCGTTCACGTAGTTGAGCACGTCCACATGGCTATGTGTCGGTGCAGCGCAGCTCGCTGTGGGGAAGTGTTTAAAGGTGTCGAGGTCGTTTTCCCCATCTCCCATGATGAAGCAGTGAGCTTCTTCTACTTCCCAGTGTTTTCTCACTTGGTCTAGTGCCGAGCCTTTGCTATAGCGTCCATCACAGTATCTCATGAATCGCCCTGCTCGCTGCATACCGAGCTCTGGATAGCGGCTCTGGATTTCATACACGGTGGGCATGAGTTTTTCCATGCTTTCTGGGTCTGCTGCCGCGATGGATAGAGGGTCGCTTTCATCAAGTTCCCACTCTATTTCGGGGTTTAACTCTCCCATGCGTTTGAATTCTTCTCCTATCACATCACATAGTCGCGCGCGTAGTGCGATGTGATTTTCATCGCAGCCGACGTTATAGCTATGGCAGGCGTGCAGCATGCCCGTTTCATCGCTCACATAAGCGTATCTCTCACAGGTGCAGATGAAATCTGGTAGCACAGAGGTGATTTCTGTGTAGTCTTCTAAGAGGAAGTAGAGTGATCGTCCAGTGTTAATTCCCCAGCGGACTCCGTGCTCTCGCCATGCCGCCATTTGTTCGAAAAATTCCGCATCTATATACGGCGCTTTCCCATGGCGTAGCGTGCCATCATAGTCTAGCGAAATGAGCCAGCGACAGTGATCGCCTGTGCCCAGGGCGCGCTGGGTGATCATATCAATCTGACGTAGGCTTGTGTCATCTAGGGTGCCGCAGGTGGGGATCATGGTAAATTAATGGGGCTGCTTTCTAATCTTCATCGTCCTTAACTTCAACGGATGCATCAATGCAGCCTTCTGGTAGTCGCTCAGTGGCGCTGCGCATGTGGATTTCCACGCGTCGATTCAGGGCTTGCTGGCTTCGCGAGCCATCATGCTCCGCCAGAGGGCGACTATCACCACAGGCGCGAAGGTAAACACGGCTCAGCGGTATGCGATTCTTCGAGAGCCAAGTGCGCACGGCTGCGGCTCGGCGCAGGGAGAGGCTTTCATTGTAGCTCTTTGAGCCGAAACTATCCGTGTGACCTTCGATGATAAAGCGCGTCTTCGGGTTCTTGCGTATGAGGGCTGCTAGCTGGATGAGCGTAATACGTGCGCTGTTGCGCAGCTTGTCATCCCCGAAGGCGAAGAGTACATCTGCTCCGAGGCGGGCTACGCCAGACGTAGAGCCCAGCTGCTTCACTTTCAAGAGATCAGAAAGACTGCGTGTGTCACTAGGCAGAGCATTAGAGTTTTCCACATTTTCCAGCAATTCTCCTTCGAGCAGATCGCTGGTGTCTTCATCGTTTAAGAAACCTTGTGCAGCCACGGCGATGGGGTTATCGTTCAGAGGAGTGGGCTCGACGAGGTCAAGATGAGAAGTGGTAGCCTCCTGCGCCTGCTCAAAGAGCTGGGCATTGATGCTGTCGCTCATTTCGATTTCTAGGCTTTCTTCTGGCGCATTGCCTATCTCAGGAAGAGGTAGATTCGTATCGCCAGGGGCGAGAGTGAGCTCTTCATACTCAGCATCGAGTATATCTATCTCCATCTCTTCAGGCTCAAGTGGTACAGGCTCGATAATCTCTGGTGGGACAGGTAGGTTAATCTCGCTTTCCTCTTCGATAGGAAGGGTGACGACACGGAAGATTTCTTCCTCATCTTCCATTTCTGGGCTAGAGGTTAAGACTGTCCATGAGATGACAAGAGGGGCTGCATAGTAGAAGCCCATATGCACCCCGACTGCGGCAAGTGTCGCTAATAGCAGGGTAATGCAGTAGCGCAACGAAACGCCCTGATTGTGCTGGCGCTTTCGTCGTCTATTTTCTGTGCTTACTGCTTTTTTTGCTATCATGTTACACACTTAAGCTATTCCTCGTCAGTAGCTGCATTACTGCGCCGCCACGGAGGTTCGCTTGTAGAGATCCGGCGCGATCAACTTCTCCTGCATCAGGCGCGCCATCATTTCATCCACCCATGCTACCATCGATACATAGGCCATATCCTCGTTATCTTTCAATTTTAGATCAAGCTTGAGGAGCACCTCCTCGTCGGCTACTCTATAGGCGTAGCTGACTGGGCGCGTCTCATTCTGCATGTCCTCGGCTTCGCGTAGCGTCCATATCTCCTTCGCCTTGCTGGGAGATTGGCGGTAAATATTCAGAGCATCATTCAGGGTGATCACTTCACTCTGCTGGGAGAGGCTCATTAGGAGAAGCGGTGTATCACGATCCATCGTGATGACGCTCTCCACAGGGGCTACGTCGAATATCTCATAACCCACCTTTCGATCAAGCTGCCTGTCGATGAGCCACATCTTCCCCATGGTTATCATCGTATTATCACTCACTATGCTACGTTTAAAGGATTCGCTAAGCGAGGCATAGGCATCAATGGATATCAGTACTGAGAGCCTGTCTTCTATGCTCACTGACTGGAGGAAGAGTGAGGCTCCGTAGCCACGCCCTATCGCGACGATCATAAGATCACCCTTAGAATCCCGCTTCTCTAAGCTATCTAAGAGTAAGGGAACATCGCGACTTTCTCGTAACCCATGTGTGCAGTATTCACGAGCATCATCCACTCCGCGCGATTCCCAGAGCACACACTTCATTCCAGCGGCTGCCAGCACCTCGGCTAGGGGCAGGGCTGACTCTATCCCGTGATCCCACTCCACACTGACTAACACATAATCTGCGTGCTTTAAGGAGCGGTAGTCTTCGCGATCTATCAGGTTTCTCCATCTCTCCATCTGGGGGCTAGGCTGGGCTGATCTCTGAACGATCACAGCTGGGATATCAGTTCCATCCCAACCCTTAAAACTGAATGACTCCATCTTCAAGTTCGGATAATTTTTCATGTAATCCCCTGCGCCTGTGAATGCTGGATTACTAGGCTTAAGCAAGGGCTCAGCCTGGTGCGCTGAATACCACCAAAGAAAGCACACGCCAAGTACACAGGCAATAAAAAATATGCCCATGCCGTAGTAGAGTGATTTTCTGATCAGAGACATCATGCTAGGTGAATTACGTTTATATTATAACACACTAAAAAAATAACTCAACACTGGACTATGGATCCAACAATCTTTAAGACTATATCACTCTATATCAGCGTACAGCACAGATATAAAATTGTGTCATCCTTTCTTAATCCATTTCGCTTCGCAGGTAATGGGCACGGCTGGGATCTACTTTCTCCAGCTGCTCTAGGAGCTCAGTGGCTCGGCGTAGACTCGCATCATCATCAAACTTGTAATGATAAAGCTCAATGAGCTGAATCGTCGCTTCTTTATCCGCCTTTAATACCATACTCTCGTAGATATCCCGAGCCTCCTCCTCACGCTCCCACTCAAGCAGGAGAGCCGCGAGCTCATACTTGTTTTCTCTCATCGCATAGCCACCGCGGTCTATTGCCTTTCGGAGTATCTGCTCCGCCTCATCTAGCCTCCCCATCTTTTCATAGCAGCGAGAGAGTGAAGCTGCGGCGGCGGAGCAGCCTAGCTCGTTAGCCTGCTGATAATGTGACAGAGCCTCTTGCTGCTCTTCACTGAGCTCTCCTTCGAGACTATCACTCCATGGGTCTATGACGCGTCTTCCGAGCTCATAGTGAGCATCAGCCAGCCCCTTGCTAGCAGCGACTCTTAAATAGTGCTGACTTAACTCCTCTGCATCTGTTATCTGAGCATCTGTCGATAATCCCTCATAGAGCCATAGGGCATAGACATAGCAGGCTTCAGGATCTCCCTGCTCTGCAAGACTAAAAAGATCGCGTTCCCAGCGAGATAAGGATTCATCATCAGGGGAGTAATCACCCATACTGAGAATAGCTGCCTGACAGTTCGGAAGCGAATAGGCACGAGTCTTTGAAAAATAATGCAGAGCCTGCGCCACATCTCTCTCCTGCCCGCCTAGCCCCAGTGCAGCATGCATCCCCAGCGCCAGCTGGACAGAGTAGCGAGCCCTCGCGTCAATACCATCGAGCTCAGCCTCATCATCAGCCATCGCGCGAAGCTGCTCTCGAGCTTCGCAGGTGGCAAGATCTTCGATGAGGCCATGGCTAGCGAGAAAGAGTAGCTCCGATTTAGCCTCGGCATCACCATTCTGAGCCAGAGCATTCAGCCAGCTGAGAGCCTTTGAAAGGCGTGGGGCTCCAGCACTATTGAGATACAGCAGCGCCAGCAGCTTCTGCGCGGGCTTATAGCCCTGCATGGCAGACTGCCTCAGCCAGCTGCGACGCACCTGCGTCACGCGATCTAGATCGTGAAAGGTGAAGGCAACCATGGACAGCCCCACGCTATACTGCGCCACCGCATCACCATTCTGCGCATCAAAGGCGAGCTCGCGTCCCTGACCTTCGATGGGATTAAAGGGGTACTGCTGCGTGTTAACCATATCTTCGCTCAGCGCGTCAAAGTATCCCAGCTCCAGCAAGGTGAAGGGCGGCAAGCTGAGCTCCTCTTCTTGCGTCTCCTCATCCTCGTCTAATGCACTATTTTCTTCGTCATCTACTACGGGAGCATCCGCCTCTTCGCTGCGACTGTCCTGGACCAACTCAGAGCTAGCCTGATGCTTAGTATCAGCTGAAAGAAGGGGCAACTGGCAGATCAGATGGTATAAGATGAGAGACAATAGATGAAACATTGTCTAAACACTAGCATAGAATACGTACGAGGACGAGGAAAAAGCATTGACAGGAAAGCGTCATAGGAGTACATTTCACCTCATGAGTTATGTACTTCCCAGTTACGCGAGAGCCCCTATCAGCATTGTCAAAGGCGAAGCTTCTTTCCTCTACGATAGTGAAGGACGACGCTACATCGATCTATGTGCAGGTATAGCGACGGCGAGCCTTGGACATTGTCATCCCTCTCTGGTGAAAGCCATCCAAGAGCAGGCTGGCACACTCATGCACTGCTCTAACCTCTACAATATTCCACAGCAAGAAGAACTCGCTGAGCTCATCAGCAAGCAGTTCATGCAAGCTGAAGGTAAGTTTTTCTTTGCAAACTCGGGAGCAGAATCAAACGATGGCATCATCAAGACAGCGCGTCGCTTCGGACACCGTCGCCCTGCTGCGGACGGCAGCATTCGCTATGAGGTCATTACTTTCAAGCAGAGCTTCCACGGCCGCACACTCGGCTCACTAGCCGCCACCGGACAGGACAAGATCAAGGAAGAGTTTAACCCACTCCTCCCCGGCTTCGTCCACGTCGAGTTCAACAATCTTGAGGCTCTGAAGGCAGCCATCACACCTCATACCTGCGGCATCATGCTCGAAGCGGTACAGGGCGAAGGTGGAGTAAACCCCGTTACTCCAGAATTCTTCCGCGCCATCGCTGAGCTTTGCAAGCAGCACGACATCCTCCTCATGATGGATGAAGTACAGTGTGGATTCTCCCGTACAGGTGCACGTATGGGCTGGCAGTCAGTCTGCCCTGAGATCACCCCCGATCTCGTTTCTTGCGCGAAAGGTATGGGCGGAGGCTTCCCCATAGGCGGCTTCTGGATCAGCGACCGCGCCATAGATGATGAGGGAACAGCCCTCTCCTCCATCATGGGTGCAGGTTCACATGGATCTACCTATGGTGGCACACCACTCGCCTGCGCGGCATCACTCTCTGTCCTGAAGATTCTGCTGAGTGACAATCTCACAGAACGCGCGCAGCAAATGGGTGACATCATCGAAAAGGAAGTACTCAGCTGGAATCTCAACATCGTCGAATGCGTGCGCGGCAAGGGCTTACTCCGAGGTATTGGTCTACGCGCAGGCGCGATGAAAGGGCTCCCAGAAGGAGCACTCCCTTCTATCTACCTGAATGGGCTTTGCCTACAGGCAGGGCTGCTCTGCTGCCCTGCTGGACCAGATACACTGCGTCTCATCCCAGCCCTCACCATCTCGGAAGAAACTCTCCGTGAAGGGCTAAGCATCCTACGCAGCGTTCTCGAGCAGCTGAGCTAACGCAGGGGCTAAGCTGAATGAAAAATTAGCTTTCGCAATAAAGTTGTTTAAGCTATAATATAATCAGCAAATCATTATGAGTTCATCTCAGCAACCTAGGAATGAAAAAAAAGCATCCTCGCCATGGAAACTCCTTGGCGAGCTGCTGACGCACAGACCTGGGAAGAAGACTCATAAAAGCGCACAGCCACTAGGACGTAGCTCTTCATTCGACGGTGATGATTACTCATACAGAGCAAGTCGCTTCCCCGACCTATGGAGCATCACAGCAGTCGCGCTCTTCTTGCTCCTCTCTGGCACGCTCATCACACTGTGCTTACTCATGTGGGTACCGCGTCAGCTCGACGACATCAAAGGCTTAAACGACGATACCCCAGTACACGACATCTTTGCGACCCTGCGTCAAGCAGGCGCATCCCCACAGTCCTATTCCTTCAGCGAATCGGAGCTGAATCGCTACTTAAAAAAGACCTGCCGCATGCGCCAAAATGGGGCTCTATCCATTGTCGCGCATCCCGCCCACCTCGCGATGAAGATCCATGACGGCTACGGAGAACTCATCATCACACGCGTGATCGGCTCACACCTGCACCATACGATCAGCGTGTATGTCACCTTTTCCTACACAGGGGAGCACGCACAGCGCCAAGTCTCATTACAGCTACGCCCTGGTGATGAGAATACAGGAGTATTCCCACGTGGCGGACGCATAGGACAGCTCCCTATACCGCAGCGATATATGCAGATGATACTCCCTTCTCTAGAGTCTTTATTGGAGGTATATCCTGAGCTCACCGAGCTGGTACAGACGCATGACTTTTTACCCGTATTCCAGCGTGACAGCGATGAGAGTGAAGGACGCCTCCTTCTCTTACCACCTCAGAACTCGTCCGAATCCCCCATCCTCTAAATCATTTCTCCTCAATCACAACAAAAACATGAAAAACAATAAAACAATAACTCTTATTCTTAGCTCCCTGTGCATCATGGCCACCATGAGCTCCTGCATCGTCTCGCAGGCTGTCGACATCTTCGTACGCCCCGAATACCCAGGCACGCTTCCTCCATCAGTCATAGCTGACGCTAATGGCCGCCCAGCCAGCACCAAGCGACTCGCGATTGATACCGATACCCTCCCTGCCCCATCCAGCCTCCTTGGCCAGATGGAACTGGCTGAAGACGGCATCCCTTACGGCTTCACCTCCGAGTATAGCGACATCGTCATCTCGCCTTATGCTCCACATAACCCACTGAACTATGATAAGTTCAAAGGTGGCGACAAGGTATGGGATCCATATACCATGAAGCCTTTCTACATCCCACGTATTCACACGATCAACTAAGATCACACACAATAGACTCTAGTGCTGTTTCACCCCTACGGTAAGACAGCACAGGGGCTATTATACCCTCAGCACAGCGAGCTACACACACCATTCTCTCATAGCATGCGTTTCCTCCTCAGACTCTTCGTTTTCATTTTACGGATAATCCCCGTAAAATTAGTTGCTATTCTGGGGATGATGATTGGGTATATAGCTTACCCATTCTTCTCGAAGCGTCGTCGTGTTGTCGCGCGCAACTTGCGCATCGTCATCGATCCGAATCTGCGCCCAGCTCAGCTCCGCCCCCTTGTTCGGCGTAACATTGTACTCTCTTGCATGAACTTCGCCTGCGCTCTGAAGGTAGGCGTCATGTCGGATGCAGAGCTTGAGAAATCCGTCCGCATCATCGGCAAGGAAGAGTTCGAAAACTCAGGAAGCGAAGCAAATACAGGCATCGCCTGCATCCCTCATGCGGGCAACTGGGAGATCCTCGCACGCATCCGCCCCTACTTCACAAAGGTGAAGCGCTTTGGCTCGATGTACCGCAAGCTGCGTAACCCTGCACTTGAAGAACTTGTCTTCGAGCTGCGTACGAAGCATGGCTGCGAGATGTTCAGCAAGGAAGCTGGACTGCGCCAAGTCATACGCATGACACGCTCGGGTGGACTCATCGGCATCCTCTCAGATCAAGCAGCGCTAGAAGGCGTACTTGTCCCCTACTTCGGCAAGGTGGCAGGCACAACTCCCTTCCCTGCGATGCTGCATAATATGTGTAAGAGCCGACTCTTCGCTGTGCACACGCGCAACACGGGACTAGGTCGATGGGACGCGGTACTCGGTGATGAGATACATCTGAACTATCAGGCGAGCGATCAGTCAGCGGCTGACACCATCAGTATCAACCTCGCCTTAGAAAATGCCCAAAAAGTCAGTATCCTCGACGGCTTCTGGATGCATCACCGCTGGAAGGCTCCCAGCCAGTTCGGCCTACAAGGCGAAGAGGCTCTAGCCGAGGCATCCTTACCCTTTGTGCGCCTCCCCTTCCGCATCATTGCGGCTCTACCTGAGCAATTCGAAGAAGCCATTCTGTGCTTACCAGCCCTCCGCATACTTGCTAAATCACGCTACGATGCAGAGATCAGCGTCATTTGCACAGAAGAGCAGAAAGCATTCTGGCTCACGCAGGATATCATCTCCCACGTCGTGAGCATGGACTCACGCGAGCAGAGCCTTCGCGAACAGCTCAATGCCGATGCAGTCTATGCCAAGGGACCATTTGACTACGCCTTCATGTGGAATGAGAACAAGACCTGCCTGCAAGAACTACAGGAACTGCGCCCCTTACCACTGTCAGGCTTTGCTGAGAACAAGTTCGCAGCCCACTTCAACATCAGCTTCACCTCCTCGCACTGCGCTCCCGTGCGTCACGCCTTCCGCGACTACTTCGCCCTTCTCGAGAACCAGCACAAAATCGTCTGCTCACAGTGGGAAGAAGCCCCGAAACCTAACCCATCGGCGGAAAAGACATACTGGATTGCCCCATTTTCCACACTGGGAAGCTGCGAGACCGAGTGGCCTCTAGAGAACTGGCAGCAGCTTCTCGATAGCCTGAAAAAGGACGGACATCGCTGCGCATTACTCGCACTCCCAGCGGATGAGCAAGCAGCGACAGACATGGCTAAGCAGCTGAACATAGAGCTCCGTATTGTTCCCGCAGAAGACCTCCAGACCACCCTAGGGGCGAATGCTCGCCTCATCTGCGTCGACGGCATTATCCCACAGATAGCGGCTCTGACCGAGACTCAGTTCATTGTCATGATGGCTAGCCGCCTGAGCAAGCGCTATCGAGCACTAAGCCCACGAGCACGTATCCTATTCTCTCACAGCGCATGCCACCCCTGCTACAGGACAAGCTGCGACTCTGCTAGCCCCTGTATGCGTGGCATCACTCCCGCACAAGTGCTGGACGAATGGGCTAAGCTCACCCCCTTGCCATGAATTCGCTTTCCTAAAGCATCCCTTTCATGCTATAATTCGCAAGTAAAATATACCATTTCACCATCATGAGAAACGCAACATGCAAACGCACGACAGGCGAGACTGATATCGCCCTAGAAATCGAGCTTGATGGCACAGGATGTGCTGCCATTAACACGGGGCACGCCTTTTTTGACCACATGCTCCACCTTTTCACGCGCCATGGCCTCATGGATGTTCACTTGCGTGTCGATGGAGACCTCGAAGTAGATGCCCATCACACCATCGAAGACACGGGCATCGTCTTAGGTGAAACCATCGCACGAGCACTAGGTGACAAGCGCGGTATCTACCGCTACGGTCATGTCTACATCCCTATGGATGAGACACTGTGCCGCGTCGTAATCGACCTTTCTAACCGTCCTTATCTCGACTTCCGCGTTCCCGCGAATGCCCCTGACGCGCCTAATATGCCTATCAGCCTCGCAGAAGAATTCTGCCGTGCACTCGTGAATAACCTGCGCTGCAATCTGCACGTCGAGGTGCTCTACGGTCGTGATGGACACCACATCATTGAAGCTATTTTCAAGGGTATTGCGCGTGCACTGCGTATCGCCATGGAGCAGGACAGCCGCCAAGCTGGACTCATCCCCTCTACAAAAGGTAGCATCTAAAGCCTCACGCAGACTAATATCAAGGATGAAAAAACTCGGCATTATCGACTACGGAGCGGGTAACCTCCAGAGCGTGCGCAACACCTTCCTCGCGGCAGGACAGGACGCCATACTCGTCTCACAGGCCTCCGATCTCGAAGGACTCACCCACCTTGTCCTTCCGGGCGTAGGTGCTTTCGGTGACTGCTCACGCGCCCTGCATGAGCAGGGGCTGGCAGATGCACTACGCGCATGGATCGCAGCTGATCGCCCATTTTTAGGCATATGCATAGGCTACCAGATTCTATTTGAAGGCAGCGAGGAAAGCCCCGAAGCCGCAGGCCTTGGCATATTCAAAGGTCAGGTAACGAAGTTCAGAACACAGGAGCTGAAAGTCCCTCACATGGGCTGGAATAATCTCAACATATCTGATCACAGCGACGTCATCTGGCAGGACATGGAAGAGAGTCCTCACTTCTACTTCGTACACTCCTACTACCCCACCCCAGAGGATCAGAGTCTCGTATCTTCACGCTGCGAATACGGTGAAGAGTTCGCAGCCTCCATACGCCGCGGTCGTCTAGTGGCGACGCAGTTCCATCCGGAAAAGAGCCAGAAGCTCGGCATACAGCTGCTGAAAAACTTCCTTGAAATCTAGAGCATAGATACGATCACTCTTCATGTCCATTCTCGACCGCTACATCCTGCGCCAGCTCATCTTCGTCACTTTCATAGGAGTGGCTTCGCTGACGGCGCTGCTGTTGCTCGGTCAGATATTTAAGGAATTGCAAGAGCTGCTCGTCGAAAGCGGCGCACCACCGACCATCGTGATTGACTTCATGCTGCAGGTGATCCCCTTTTCGCTTTCCTTTTCTTTACCTTGGGGCTTCTTGACTGCTGTGCTGCTTGTCTACGGACGACTAGCCGCGGATAATGAGCTCACCTCTATGCGCATGGCGGGGCTCAGCCTCTGGCGTCTGAGTGTACCCGCTATCTTCCTAGGGCTGGTTCTTTCACTGATCTGCTATTATGTGAACATAGAAGTCGCACCTCGCAGCAAGCAGGCGATGACTTCACTCGTGATAGATACGGCAAAGGAAAACCCGAAGAATCTCCTCAGCGCGAACTCGACTGCGATCAAGCTTGACGACTTCCGCCTCTATATAGAAAAGCGCGATGGCGATATCATCAGCGGTCTTCATGTCTACCCCGAAGCTGGTAAAACTTCGGACAAGGAAAGCAGCTACACCTCGCTTCACGCCCAGAAGGCC
Organism: uncultured Akkermansia sp.; assembly: GCA_964370895.1. Classification (GTDB taxonomy): domain Bacteria; phylum Verrucomicrobiota; class Verrucomicrobiia; order Verrucomicrobiales; family Akkermansiaceae; genus Akkermansia. The sequence goes on from CAYJLR010000033.1 coordinate 12,848, forward strand.
ATCATCGGTAACTTCGAGCCACAAACCCGACGCATCCAGCTCACACTTCTAAATGTGACCATGGAGCGTCGCGATGCACAGAGCGCTGACATGCCTCTCATCGACAAGATGCCCCTCTATATCACTATCCCGACAAGCCAATTTAGGCGATTCAAAGATAATCGCTTCACGAACACAGAGATCGTAGAAGCCCTCACGCGCTTTGAAGAGCTCAAGGATATAGAGATAGGACATATGAACCACCTTGTAGCGGCTAATAAGCAGAAACCCAGCTTCCCAGCCGCGACCCATCTCTGGAGTAAGGCCACGCAGGAGGCAAATCATTACAAGATGAGCATGTCGAAAAAAACCGAGCGTGCCTTCCGCACTGAGAGAACGAAGCGTCTATCCTTCTCAGTCGCATGTATCATTTTCGCGCTCATCGGTGTCCCTCTTGCCATCACCTCGCGCCGCAAGGACACAACTGCGAGCTTCGGCATAGGTATAGGTATAGCTGCGCTCTATTTCTTAGCTCTCAGTTTCTGCGAGTTCACACGTAAGATGTCAGGTATCACGCCTTACATCGCGCTCTGGATACCGAATATCATCGGACTCGTATTAGCTCTACGCTTCCACCAAACAGCAAAGCACAGAGGCTAGTAATCCCAAAAAATGGAATTCCACATTTTTTAGCGTAGCCCCTACTAAAGCTCTCAGGCTGCGCTCTATTGCAACAGCAGCCTGCCTAAGGAAAACTCATGCACTGCGTTTTAAACGCAGATATTGTGCTCAAAATGGAGCAGGAGTGAGCCTAGCTCAAATAAAGCTCTATCCCTAAAAAGAATGTCTCCCCGTATCCGAAGATACGAGGAGATCCAACTACCCTATAAATTGAGCTTTTCAGCTCTGAGAGCTATTTAATGTCCTGCTCCCGAAGACATTTATAAATTAACATATATATTTCGAAATCGCAAGAAAAAAAATCATAAAAATGCAATTATTTTGAAAGGTTTCTATAAAAGCATCACTACAAACAAACTATAAAAGCATTTATTTAAGAGTCAAGATCGGAATCAAAAGAGTCAAAAAACGCCTTCTCATTAAAGAATTCTCCCAGGCGCACCGAAGTGCGCCTGGGATCCAACTACCCTATGAAACTAGGCTTTTAATTAAAAAAGCTAGGAGACCATTTAATGTCCTGTCTCAGGGACGAATTCATAATACCTCATATTAAATCTTAGTTCAAGTTAAAAAGTGAGTTTTTTTAATTTATTTACACCTTGCGAACCAATAGATTTCTTAAGTTACTTAAAATACTTTTATTATACAAGTATCAAGAACGCAATGTTCTTCTCATACCTAACGCGTATAACAAAGCTGTATAGCTAGAGTAGTCTGATTCCTTATCGGAAGAAACGAGTACATACTCGTATTCTGACCCGCGCTGGTTCTCTTCCTTCGCATTTTGCAGGCGCAGAGCGATGACTTCTTCGCTGTCAGTCTCACGACCACGCAGGCGGGCTTCCAGCTCAAGGTCCGGTACGTGAATGAAGACATCCGCGTACGCGCGACGTATCGTCGCATCAGGATTAGAACGGATGGATGCTGCACCTTGCACGTCGATATCCATCACGACATTGTGCCCCTGCTCTATCTTACCCTTCACGTGGACGAGCAGTGTGCCGTAGCTATTCCCATGCACAGTGGCGTGCTCTAAAAACTCTCCATTCGCAACCTTCTGGGCGAAATCTTCTTGCGTTAAGAAGTAGTAGTCTTCACCGTCCTTCTCACCAGGGCGAGGAGCGCGTGTCGTGCAGGAGATGGAATAACTGGTGAGTCCGTCTGCTTCTGCGCGACGGCAGAGTGTGGTCTTCCCCGAACCCGAAGGGCCAGAGACAATCAATAGTGTGCCAATCTTGTTGTTCATGATGAAACTTTCTTCTCGTCTTTATTCGACATTCTGCACCTGCTCACGTATCTTTTCGAGCTCAGTCTTCGCGGTGACGATGACTTGGGCGAGGCTTGCGTTGTTAACCTTCGAACCAGTCGTATTCAGCTCGCGGAATATCTCTTGGCAGAGGAAGTCTAGCGGACGCCCTACAGGCTCATCCTTGTCGCTGATCAGGCAGAATTGGTCGAGGTGGGAGTCAAGGCGCGTCAGCTCTTCGCTGATATCGCAGCGATCTGCAAAGAGGGCTACTTCTTTCACGATGCGCTCGTCTTCCAGAGCGAGTGGCAGACCACTCTCTTCTAGTCTCGTCATCAGGACTTCACGATAGCGCTGTGCTGCACCTGCTGCACCTGCTGCTAGTTCCTGAGCGAGTCCACGTATCGTCTCGATGCGCATCAGCAGGTCGCGCTTGAGATTCGCTCCCTCTTCACTCTTCATCGCAAGGAAGGCGCGAAGAGCTTCGCGAAGCAGGCTCTCTAACTCTGGGAGTTTTTCTGCTGCTGGTGAGTCCATGGTGCTGTCTGTCGAAGACTCAATGATGTCTAGACGAAGCAACTCAGCCATGCTCAGCGCTGGCTCACAGCCTAATTGCTCTCTCAACTGAGGTAGGAGAGCCTTCAAGGATGCGAGCTTCTCTTCATTGATTTGTAATGTCGCGACACTTTCACCACCACGCTCCTGCGTGATGCTCAGCTGCACGCGTCCGCGCGATACCTGCTCGCTGATGCAGCGGCGTAGAGGGGCTTCGAGTTCCGCCCAGCTGCGTGGCATGTTGAGGCTGACTTCCAGCTGTTTTCTATTGATACCGCTGAGCTCGAGTCGCAGCATCTGCCCCTGTACTAGGGCTGTCGCAGCCCCGAATCCTGTCATGCTTTTCATATGATTAAATTGTAAGACCATCCCCGATGATATCGCTTAGATGGATATCAAAGGCGAGGGTGTCCTTGATGTTATAAACGAGATCGCGCCTGAGCTTCTCCAGTGACTGCATGCGTCGCATCAGCATCGCGAGAGATTCCTTCTCAGAGAGCTCCTTGAGTGTGGGAGAGATAAGCTCGAGATCGGGGGCGTGCGAGGCGTAAAGCACGGCTTGCCCAAATGCTAAATTAAAGAGCTCGAAGACCTCGTCGCGCTCACGCAGGTAATCAGCCTCGATGAGTGCAATGGTAGCATCCTTCTGCTGCGCTTCCCAGTCACGTATACCTGTCCCATCTGAGATGATCTTTGCCTGCTCCTTGAGATGCTTCGTGAGTCGCGTGCCGATGGCCTCTTTCCTATCCTGCAGCAGTTTCTGGATTTCGGCACTCAGGACGAGAGCCGCGCAGGGATCACCTAGCTGCTCAAGTGCTGTGAGAAGATAAGGAAGGAAGAGCTCCTGCACTTCAGTGAGCAGCACCTTCGTATCGGTGCTGTGCAGATCGATGCGTATGCAGCGAGATAAAATCGTAGGTAGCAGTCGCCCTGGGTGCTCAGTTAAGAGCATGATGAGTGTCTGTGGTGGGGGCTCTTCTAGCGTTTTCAGGAAGGCATTCGCAGCCTCTTCCTTCATGCGATCAGCGTCGAGAATGACGATAATCTTATGCTCACCCTCCGCTGCGCGCAGTGATAGGAATCCCTCGTTCGCGCGTATGTCGTCGACAAGAATCGCGCGGCTCTTCGAGCCGGGGCGTATGAGGCGAAACATGGGGTGCGAGAGCTCTTCTAGGCTAGCAGAGGCGCAGTGATTCAGCATCTCGACCATCTGCAAGACAAGACGCTGCGTCCCCGCATTCTCCGTCCCCGTGATAAGAAGAGCATGCGGTAATCGCCTCTGAGCGACGGCGCGCTGCAAGAGCTTAAAGGCGTGTTGTTGCGTGAAGGCCATAGAGAAGAGTATGCGCTAAACGAGAAACTAGAGCTCAGGGTAAGAGCCCAGCACCTTAAAGAGTGGGCAGTAGCTCTTCAGATCAGCGAGGCAGGTCTGTAGTGGCTCTGTGTCGCAGTGCCCCTCGACATCGACATAGAACAGGTATTCCCAAGCGGTGTCACCAGAAGGTCGAGAACCTATGTTGTACATGTTAATGTTATGCTTCTTGAAGTGCTGTAAAACTTCGACGAGGCTACCGGCTTTGTGAGCGACTGTGAAGCACATGGTCGTACGATCCTTACCCGTAGGCACAGTATGCTGCTTGCCAATGACGACGAAGCGCGTAGTGTTATCCACTCTGTCTTGGACATTTGGCTGGAGTACTGCGAGACCTGCGACGTGTGCCGTCATTTCGCTCCCCAATGCCGCAGCACCCTGATCACTCTCTTCGCGTGCGCGCAGCGCGGCAGCAGTCGTGGAAACCATGGGAACAAGCGCAGCCAGAGGGAAATTCTTTTGCAGCCAATACTGGCACTGACCGAGCACCTGAGGGTGGGAGTAAATAGTTCTGATGTCTACGGGGTCGATGTTAGCCAGTAGGCAGTTCTGCACACTGAGATGCAGCTGAGCGCAGATCTGAAGATCGGTCATAGCAAGCAGATCCATAGCTTGAGAGACAGATCCATCAGTACTGTTCTCAATAGGGATGACGCCATAATTCGCCTGTCCACGCTCTACAGCATCGAACACGGCTTGGAAGTCACCACAGGGTGCCATCTCTACACTTTCACCGAATCGGGAAAGTGCAGCCTGATGACTCCATGTACCTTCAGGACCGAGGAAGGCTATCTTCAGCCCTCCTTCCAGCTGGAATGAGCAGCTGACAATCTGGCGATAGATGCTCAGAAGACTTTTCTCAGGCAAGACACCTGCATTTAGCTTCATAAGCTTATCATGCATAGCGCATTCTCGTTCGGGGACGAAAATAGGGCGTCCAGCTTCTTTTTTAATCGCGCCCACTTCATGCACGAAATGCGAGCGATTTTTCAATAACTCCACGATCTGGGCATCAATGCCGTCTATCTTCTCTCTTAGCTCGTCTAAGGTCATAAATCTAGGTAGATACTAGCATAATATCCGCTACTAGACAATCACTATTTCACGACTAGTACGCAGACTAGAGAACTGGCTGCTGCTTCTTGAATCGTATCAACTGTGTGATAATCAGAAGCCCGAGCACGATGAGAGGAAGCGCGATATACTTCGGTAGCGTCATCACCTCCAAGCCCCAGAGCAGGCTCAGTGCCAGTGCGACGATAGGCTGCACATAGTTATAGCAAGCGACCATCGTTGGCTGCAAGATGCGCTGAGCATTCGTGATGAGCATATAGGGAACAAATGTCGTCCCGACGACGATAATCAGCGCGTATGTCCAGTGAAAGGTCGTCAGCGATGACCAAGAGTAACTTACCATATCACCTGCTACGAAGGGTAGCGCCATGAGGCTAGAGAGAGTGAAGAGCCACGTCAGTAACACAAAGGGATGATAGCGCTGTAGAAGATCTGTAAAGAATACAAAATAGCACGCAAGCAGCACCTGCGCGAGTAAGCAGAGTCCATCCCCTATCATACTACTCTGTCCAGTACTACCTCCAGCATTCGCAAAGACGAGGATGAGCACACCTATGGTTGCGATGGCGATACCGACCGCCCGTGTCCAGTCCATGCGCTGCTTCAGGAAGATCACGCTAAGAATGAGCACAAACATAGGTGGAGTCGTAGACATGACACCAGCATGGGAAGGCACAGTCAGCCCTATACCTATAGTGTAGCTATAATTACTCGCTGCCATACCGCAGAGCGACATGAGACAGAGACGTAGGAAATCCCTTTTCTGCATGCGCTGGCGTGGCAAGAATGGAAGAATGAGCAAGAAGCATAGCGCTGTACCCATGAGGCGTATATTCGATAGCATCACACCATCCATCACTCCGTCGGAGAGCAGTCTTGCTCCACAGGGGCTGATGATACCGAAGAGAGCCATGGCAGAAAACGCGGCGAGATGACCGCGTAAGGAAGAGTTCGTCGAGATGGGTGTAGCAGACATAGATAGATATGATC
>CAYJLR010000034.1:0-17202 GCA_964370895.1 uncultured Akkermansia sp.
TCAGATCATGGGGGTAGGAAATCTCATAGTAGGCCTTCTTCACGGCTTCTTGGAAAGTGGGATTTTTCAAAATACCTCTATTATTTACCCATGAATTATCGACACGAAAGTAGACGGGATGATAACGCTCACTGTGCGATTTTTCAAAGATAGGGCGGGCGTGGATATACTGATGAAAGTCTTCATGTAGCACTCTCTCTGCTGTGCCATAAGAGGTGGAGACGCGAATGTCGTATTTCCCATGGAAAGCAAGCTCCTCTTTCAGGATGACGAGTAAGGTTGTAGGGCTGGTCCACTTTGTCTCGTAGGGAACTGCTGGACTGATGCTGAACTCTCCGTCATTCGCAGGCTTCCCGACCATGTTCTGGTCGATCATGGGCTTCGTGAACGAGAGCTCAAGCGTAGGCTGCGAGGTAGGTGAGTGTGTGTCTTGCTGGATTTCTACCCCGACGGATAGAACGGGTGCTGCTACGAGACCGTAGCTGGCGAATAGTTGTAATTGTTTCATATTGAGAGGGGGGATGTTAGATGTTATTTGTTAATTTTATTTCGCTCAAAGTACGCATCGTACTCTAAGTCTCTACCCATGAAGTTCCTGTAGAGCGTCTTCGAGGGGAGGCTAGCTCCGGGCTCGAGCACGCGTCGTCTGAACTCCATGCCTATCTTCGGATTAGTCACACCTTCTGCCTTGAAGCGGGCGTAGGCATCCTCTGCTAAGACATCAGACAAGATGTAAGAGTAGAGACAAGCTCCATAGCCAGAGGCCATCGTATGATGATCCTGTAAAAGAGGGTTCGGACGCATCTGACTGACAGGCATCATATGCTTCGATGTGAGCTCATAGCAGGCCTCCTGTAGATTGCGCCCCGCGTAGCGAGTCTTGTAGTGCGTATGGATGTCCAGATCGAGCTTTGAGACGATGAGCGTATCCATCAGATTCCACATTTCTCTAATCTGATTAGCGTTGTTTAATTCTGTCAGGAGCTCTACTAAGTCGGACTGAGACAGAGAGCTGGTAGCAAATAGCTGCGCTGACTCTGGGTCTGATATCCATTTTTCAAATAATGTGCTGGGGAACTCTCCGAAATCTTGTTCCATGTTATTACTGGCCAAAGCACAGTACTTGACATCCGAACAGATACTATGAAACACATGCCCAAACTCATGCATGAGATAGAGCACATCATCATGAATCATGTAAAAACTTGACAATCTATCTTCATCACTAGGGAGATTCATGATGAGTGTCGTTAAGTTAGGTGAGTGTGCCGCCCCTTCGCGCTGCTTCGCAGCACGCAGCGTGTAACTCATCGCGCCCTGAGTCTTACCAGGTCGAGCCAAGAGGTCGAGGTATACCGAGCCAAGATGAGCCTTTGTCTCCTGATCATAGACGGCATAGATCCTCACACTGGGATGCCATACCTCAGCATGCCCCGCAGCGAGGGTCTCGCCTTCTGTGATGAAGCTCGTAGGTACGGGCTTGATGATCACGCCATACATGCTCTCATAAAAGCGCAGCAGCTTATCGAGAGTGAGCTCAAAGGGGAAGACATTATAGTACTGATCACTACGCCCTTTGGATTTTTCATTTTCCAGCAGCCCGAGGTAATAAAGCTCATTCCATGGGGCTATTTCTGTGATATCACGAGAGAGGCGCGCCGAGACGAGATCAAGCATCATCTTCTTATGCTCATTCCACTGCGGAGTGATCAGCTCTATCATGTCATCGACGAACTCGGTGGCGTTCTCCGCCGTTCCCATCATCATTTTGCGAGCTCTCAGGTCAGCGAAAGATTCGAATCCGAGTAGTTCGGCATTCTCTTGACGCAGTCGCAGGATGCCCTCGACGACGGGGGTGTTATCGTAGGGAGTGCCCTCACCTGCTATCTTAGAATGCGCTTCCCAGAGGCGTTTGCGGGTTTCCTCTACGTGGCAGTACTGCATCACAGAAAAATAGAGAGATCTATCATGCAGAGGGAGTAGCCACTGGGGCTTGCTAGCTGTACCATAGCCCTTCTCGCGTGCTAATTGAGCGAAGGGCTGCAGAAAGCCACCAGAGAGACCGAATAACTGCCACGAATGCTCTATAATCACATAGCTCTCATCGAGCGATTTCTGTAAATTGGCGCGATACTGTATCTCTAATCGTCCCAGTTCTTGGATATTCTTGTCGAGAATCTTTTTCTTCTCCGCGCTCAGCTGAGAGCCCGCGTTTGTGTAATAACTCGCACATATATCCACAAGATGCTGATCCTCTTCGCTCAGATTCTTAGCCCAATCCTGCTGCAGAGCCAGCTGCATCACTCCCCACGCTCCAGACTCCCCCGCAAGCCATCCGTTGAACTCTTGATAATATTTATGCCCATCCTGAGACGCTTGTTGCCATTCGGGAGAATGATTCACGAGGGATTGAAAGATAATCGGGATTAGAGGATAGTACTCAGGCGCATCAAAATCAGCGATGAATCCGAAGGTATTCTCCATCGTCATCTCCTCGGGGCGCAGCTTCAGAAGCGGCTGTATATCGCGCCTCAGAGAGATGAATAAATCGCGAGTCTCCTTCGTGAGCTTCTCAGGAGTCAGCTGAGACCAGCGCGGGTACAGGGAGAAGTCCTGCTCTGGGAGTGTTGCGATCACCTTCACATCCTCACGCACTGGCTGTACATCTGCTACGAGTAGCCCAGAAGCGAGGATAAGCATTCCTATTGATACGCGGTATAACATGATAGTGTAAGATAGCACGGCAAATGAAAATCTATCAAGTATAAAAGTAGTCATGTTACATTATTGTTACACTTCTTATTATGTTAAGGATAATGTCACGCGATGAAGACTCAGACTTAGCTTGACAATGATGATAAAACGCCCTATACTTCGCGCGATATGTTACGACTCTTTGACACACTCTCGGGCACAATGAAGGACATCAAGGCGATGAATGAGAAGCAATTGGGCTTCTATTGCTGTGGACCTACGGTTTATGCAGCTGCTCATATTGGTAATTTCAGAACCTTCGTCGCGCAGGATGTTTTCCGCCGCGTTGTGGAGCTCGGAGGTCTGCGTACCAAGCACGTGCGCAATATCACAGACGTCGATGATAAGACCATCCGTAACTCCGTCGCTCAGAACATACCTCTCATCGAGTACACCGAATTCTGGACAAAGAAGTTCCACGATGACTGCACCTCACTGAACTGCTTAGCTCCACACGTGGAACCCTCTGCTGTAGGGCATATCAAGGAGCAGATCGAACTCATCGAACTCCTCATGGAAAAAGGTCACGCCTACTCCAGCGAGGATGGCTCAGTCTACTTCCGCATCTCTTCCTATGCTGACTACGGCATGCTCGCCCACCTCGACCGTCAGAACCTCGATCTAGGTAAGACCGCCCAGACTCGCGCTGATACGGACGAGTACGAGAAGGACAGCGTCGCTGACTTCGTGCTCTGGAAGGCGCGTAAGCCCGAAGATGGTGACAACTACTGGCCATCCCCATGGGGCGAAGGACGCCCAGGCTGGCACCTTGAGTGCTCTGCGATGAGTCACAAGTACCTCGGCGACACCTTCGACCTGCACTCAGGTGGTGTCGACCTCATCTTCCCTCACCATGAAAACGAAATCGCCCAGAGCCGCTGCGCCTGTGGTGGTCATAGTGCACTGAACTGGTTCCATATCACGCACCTTCTTGTCGATGGGGCAAAGATGAGCAAGAGCCTCGGCAATATGTACACCCTCGACCAGCTCCAAGAGATGGGCTACAGCGCAGAAGCCCTGCGCTACCTTCTCTCTAGTGCCTCCTACCGCCGTCCGCTTAACTTCACGCTCACTGGGCTGAAGGACGCCCAGTCTGCGCTGAACAAGCTTGGCCGCTTCGACAAGCAACTCGCTACAGCCAGTGGCGCGAAAGAGCCTACTTATAAGGATTTCTGCAAGAAAGCCCCCGAGACAGCCGCGTTCACCGCCGCTTGGGACAGCCTTGAAGACGATCTGAACCTCCCTGAGGCTCTCGGTCATGTCTTCACCGCCATGAAGGCGATGAAGCCTACAGAACTCAGCGCCGAAGAGGCCACAAAGCAGTGGTACGCTTTCCGCTTCATCACAGAGGCTCTCGGTATCACCCTGAGTGATCCTGATGCCGATGTCGAAGCACCTGAAGAGATCCGCGCCATCGCAGAAGAACGCTGGCAGGCACGCACTGAGAAGAACTGGGGTCGCTCCGACGAGCTCCGCGACCAGCTCGCCCAGCTCGGCTGGACAGTGAAGGACGGAAAAGACGGCTACCAGCTCATGAAGGGCTAAAAGCCACTAGTAATATCCACATTCACCTTCCCCCCCCCACTATTATGAATGATTCTGCAAAAGATCTGAATATTCTTGGTAAGCACCAGAGTTTCTTTACCTCACCCGAAGAAGCGAAGCTGGAAGCATTCCCTAATCGTAGCCCAGAGCGCGCGTACACCATCGTGCTGGATACGCATGAGTTTTCCTCCCTTTGCCCAGTCACGGGTCAGCCAGACAGCTGCCATCTGACGATTACTTACAGCCCTGCGGCTTCTATCGTGGAAACAAAGAGCCTGAAGTACTATCTCGCCTCCTTCCGTAATCACGCAGCATTCAATGAGCAGGTGGTAAATCGTATTCTTGATGATCTCATCGCCTGCATAGATCCTGCGTGGATGCGTGTAGAAGGCAAGTTTGGTGCACGAGGAGGCATTCAGCTTACCACTATAGCAGAGCACAAGTCGGAGAATAAACCAGCTTATATCTAATACATACATGAAGCTTGCGATATTACTATCGGGTGGTCTTGATTCTACGACCGCTCTACACTGGACACATGCTGAGCATGATGCCGTCTGTGCTATTGCTTTCGACTATGGGAGCAATCATGCGAAAAAGGAGCTAGCCTGCGCACGATGGCAGGCAGAATCACTCGGTATCCCTTATTATGAGCTTGATATCAGTGTTCTTTCCTCTCACCTACGCTCTGCCCTCCTTTCTGGTGCTGATGCTATCCCTGATGGGAATTATGATAAAGAGAACATGACGCAAACCGTCGTCCCCTTCCGTAATGGTATCTTCCTGTCTATCGCTGCCGGTATAGCAGAAAGTTATGGTGCAGAAGGTCTCGTCATCGCAGCACATTCTGGAGATCACTTCATCTATCCAGACTGCCGCACAGAATTCCTCATGGCGATGAGCCACGCTATCAGCCTCGGTACAGTGGCAAAACTGGAAGTACTCACCCCTTTCGTCGAAGCAGACAAGGGCGAGATCACAGAAATCGCGGCTAATCTAGGTGTAGACTTCACGCATACTTACTCTTGCTACAAGGGGCGTGAACTGCATTGCGGTGTTTGCTCTACTTGTTTGGAGCGCAAGCAGTCCTTTGTCGAAGCTGGTATTGACGACCCTACTACTTACGAGCAATAAGCCTCATTAAATAAATCCAATTATGCCTTCAGTATTCATTAAGACCTACGGTTGTCAAATGAACGAGCGCGACACAGAACAAGTCGCGAGTATGTTTCTCATGCACGGCTATGAGATGGCAGAAAAAGAGCGTGATGCCGACATCGTCCTGATGAACACCTGCTCTGTGCGAGAAAAAGCAGAGCTCAAGGCTCTGGGTAAAATGGGGCTCATCAGTGCCTCCACCCACGCAAAGCCTCATACCGTCTATGGATTCATGGGCTGCATGAGCCAGAGCAAAGGGAAGGAAATCTTCCGCGATGTTCCCCGTGCTGACGTCGTCGCAGGTACGCAGCAGTATCAGAACGTCTTCGAACTCTCCCACCAGATACTCCAGCAGCGACTCGCGGAAGGCGTGACTGAGCCCATTAAAAAAGGCGCGCACATCTGCGCTATTGAAGAGGTAGAAGATGATCAGAACAAGATTCGTGACCACGTGAAGAAGACCCAGCGCAGTGCTGCCTTCGTCTCCATAATGCAGGGCTGCGACATGCGCTGCTCCTACTGCATCGTGCCGAGTACACGTGGCGTCGAGCGTAGCCGTCCAGCCGATGATATCATCGAGGAAGTACAGAAGCTCGTCAACGAAGGCGTGAAGGAAGTAACACTCCTCGGTCAGATAGTGAACCGCTACGGACGAGACTTCCCCATCATTGATGGTAAGGGCGCCTTCGTCCAGCTTCTTGAGCGTCTCCAAGCCATCGAAGGCCTCGAGCGCATCCGCTTCACCTCCCCTCACCCCATTGGCTATCGCGAAGACCTTGTTAATGCCTTCACCTATCTGGATAAGATCTGCAGTCATATCCACTTCCCTATCCAGAGTGGCAGCGATCGCATCCTGAAGCTCATGCGTCGCCCCTACAAGAATGAGAAGTTCTTCCAGCTCTTGGAATCTATGCGCGCTGCGCGTCCGGATCTCGCTATCACCACTGACATCATCGTCGGTTTCCCTGGTGAGACAGAAGAAGACTTCCTTGAGACCATAGCTGCTGTCGAGCGTGTACAGTTTGACAATGCCTTCATTTTCCAATACTCTCGACGCAAGAACACACCTGCCGCAGAAATGGAAGATCAGGTAGACCGCGAGGTGAAAGAAGAGCGCAACCAGCGTCTCCTCGCAGTCGTGAATCGCATCGCCATCGAAAAGAACGCACAGCTCGTCGGAACAATACAGCCCATCCTCGTCGAAGGCACAAGCAAGACGAATGAGAAGACCCTACAGGGGCGCACACCACAAAATAAACCTGTCATCATTAATGGCTCTAAGGAGCTGATAGGCAGCATTGTGAATGTACGCATCACCGAATCGACAGGATTTACGCTTTACGGAGAGGTAGAAATTGGTTAGAGTGTATTATTATGATACTCCGCCCCACCCTCGCTGCCCTTCTCGCGACTCTTTCCACTCCACTCATCCACGCTAATGACACCGTTCCAGCGGAACAGTTAGCGGCGGCTTCTACAAGCTACCCATGGAGTGCGAAAATCCCTGAGGATATTCGTAAGCAATACATCGAGCCTCAGCAAATGCTAAATGAGCCCGCCTCTGTATGGCGTGATCAATTAGCAGCTATCGTCCATCCTCTTATCAAGGACTGCAAGACCGAAAAGGAAGCAGCTCTCCTCATCGCTAAGAACATAGGCAAGCTCACAGGCGTGTACTACTCCACTGCACGCACACGTGCTTGCATGAATCCTCTTGAAAGCCTTGAGCAGAAGAAGGCCTCCTGCACCGGACTCAGCATCCTCTTCGCAGCCGCACTTCGCTCCGTAGATATTCCATCACGCGTCGCAGGAGTTGTCTCTTGGAATCATGTGCGCGGTAATCACACATGGACAGAAGTCTGGCTCGATGGCAAGTGGGAAATGCTCGAAATGGGCGAATCAGATTTCAACACAGGATGGGTGATGGATGCTGTAGGCATGCTCGACAGCAAGAACCCCTACCAGCGCGTTCTCGCCATCACAGGAAAGACGCGTGACGATGCATCAGATGCACCCCACTTTTATCTCCCTTGGGATATGAATAACAAGAGCATCGAAGCAGAAGATGTCAGCGCACGTTACCAGCAACTCGCACGTGCATGGTACGAGAAGAACGGGCTCGCAGCCGACCAGCAGCGTCTGCTCATCGACATACTCCCACGCACGAATGAAGAAATCATCATCAAGCTCGTGAACGGCAAAGGTGAGGTACTGGGCTCAGGACCTGCCCCCAAGCCTGAAGATGACATGCGCGAGATGCTACGTCTCAGCCTTCCGCGTGATAAGTCACAGGATTGCTCCCTCCTTTTCCCCGATGGTAGCAAGATGAAAATCGCACCATCTGACGCTCCGACCCAGGTGATACGCCTGCAAAAACAAGCGTCTTAATAAATCAATGTAAAAAAAGGCTGCATCTTCCAGAGATGCAGCCTTTTTGTTTAACGTACTTGTAGAGCTCTAGTCGTAATAGAGCTGAGGCTTATCACCCATGCTGAACTCCAGTGTGCCTCCCTTGATGATGTCTTCATAACGGATGAAGGGCTTGCTGTATGGCTTACCATTCAGCTTCACCGACTGGATATACTTATTCTCCAGCGAATTGTCATGAGCGATGATGGTGAACTCGCCCGCAGGGACTTGCAGAGTAGCCTTCTTCACGAGTGGTGAACCGAAGTAAAAATCACCCCCTGCAGGCTCTACTTGGTAGAACCCTAAGGAAGACAGGATATACCATGCCGACATCTGTCCAGCGTCTTCGTTCCCCGGTATACCATCGGGCTGAGCGCGGTAAAGAGTAGTGAGTACTTCGCGTATCTTGTCAGCGGCTTTCGCAGGCTCACCCAGCATGGTGTAGAAGTAAATGATGTGGTGGCTAGGCTCATTACCATGGGCGTACTGCCCTATCATGCCCGAGATATCAGGTGAGATGTCGTCACCGACGAGCTCAGACTTCGTCGAGAAGAGCTCGTCGAGCTTTGTGATGAGTTTTTCCTTCGAACCGAAGCATTGAATAAGACCATCAAGATCATGAGGCGCGAGCCATGTGTACTGCCATGCATTCCCCTCACAGTACACGTCTGCACGGTGGCTGGAGTGGAAGGGATTGAAGGGCGTGAGGAATGTCCCCTCACTATCTTTTCCTCGGATGAAGCCTGTCGCTGCGTCGAAGTAATGACGGTAGCTATGACTGCGCTTCTGGTAATACTCATACTCCTCCTGCTTGCCTAGCTTCTTCGCGGCCATTGCAGCAGCAGCATCAGCGATCGCGTATTCCATATCGTAGGCTACGGATTCATCGAAGAGATCACAGGGGATATAGCCGAACTCCTTGCGCACATCCTGCCCTCTGTCGTCTAGCATGGCGGTGGCGTGGATAGCTCTCCATGCGCGCTCCATGTCGACATTCGGGATATCCTTCGTGATCGCATCCGCGATGACAGCGATACCAGGGTTACCCACCATGGTGTTTGTCTCATTACCCATGAGATGCCAGACAGGGAGCTTGCCCTGCTGACCGTAGATGGTGAGCATGCTGTTGATAAGATCAGGTAGTCTATCCTGATGGATGAGTGTCATGAGTGGCTGAGCCGCTCTATAGGTGTCCCAAAGAGACAGTGTCGTGTAGTTCGTGAAGCGTGGCTTCTTATGCACCATCTGATCCGCACCGAAGTAACTGCCGTCTACATCACAGAAGAGAGAGGGTGCGATCATGGTGTGGTAGAAGGAGGTATAGAAGATACGCTTATCTTCGTCACTGAGCGATTCTACCTTAATCTTACTGAGTTCCTTATTCCATTTGTCATGTGCATCCTTACGCACGCGCTCGAAGTCCCAGTCGGGGAGCTCGGCTTTCAGATTCTTCAGAGCGGCTTCTTCACTGACGGAAGACAGGGCGACCTTCGCGAGGATGGGTTTTCCTTCCTTGGTGCGGAAGGACACGCGGGCGTATCGCTGCTGCTGTTCCTTGTGGGGGCCGGCATCGATGATTTCAAGATCTGCATAGGGCTCAGAGAACTCCGCAGCGAAGAAGACGCGCTGATCCTTTGCCCAGCCAGAGGAGAAGCGGAAACCTACCACGGTGGTTTCATTATGCGCCTTGAGCTCCGTACGCCAAGCCATGTCCCAGCAGCCTCCGTTTTCAAGGTCGATAACGACGGCAGCCTCGTCAGATGTGGGGAAATGGTAACGATGTATACCGACGCGCTCCGTAGCTGTCATCTCGGCAGTGATGCCGTAGCGAAGCAGAGGTACGGAGTAGTAGCTCGGGCTCACGACCTGCTTGCTACGATCACCATATGACCACAATCCCGACTTCGGATCATCCTCTGTACCGCGAGCGTAAGTCACCTCACCGATGACGGGCATGAGTGTGATATCGAAGAGATCGCCTATACCTGTACCGCTGAGGTGCGTGTGCGAGAAACCGATGATGGTATTGTCGCTTTCATGGTAGCCTGAGACCCAGTCCCATTCTTCTGGGACACTGGTAGGTCCGACTTGTACCATGCCATAAGGGACGCTCGCTCCGACGAAGACGTGACCATGCCCGCCTGTTCCGATGAGGGGGTCGACGAACTCGGTATAGTCGCTGGCGAGACTCACCGTGCCAAGCATGATGCTGCTGAGGATAAGGGGGGATATTTTCATGGTTACTTGTTGGCCTGTGGCTGGAGGTCAAAGTGGAGCTTTTTCTTATCGAGGAGCTCCTTGTGCTGAATTCTATAGTTAGGATAGGCTTTATCCTTGAGTTTAATATTCTTGATGTACTGCGAATCTTCAGATAATCGCTTAGCGGTGATGACGATATCTTCACCGTCAGGCTGCTTGATTCTCACCTCATCGAATACTGGGGTCGTGAGCGTGTAGGAGGGGTCGGCAGGACAGTCGGGATAGAAGCCCATCATGGAGAATACCGCCCATGCGGACATGGTGCCCGCGTCGTCGTTCCCAGGGAGACCATCGGGGGCTATCGTGAAGTGCTCACGCAGGAGGCGTGTGACCTCGCGCTGCGTGCGCCATTCTTCACCCTTGATGCGACTGAAGAGGTAAGGATAGGCTATGTCTGGCTCGTTCGCCGGATCATAGAGCTTCGTATCGAAGACCATTTGCAGTTTCTCGACAAAGTTCTTCTTCCCGCCCATGAGCTCGATGAGTCCATCTATATCGTGGGGGACGAAGAAGCTGTAGTTCCATGCACTGCCTTCGTGGAAGCCTGTTACGTGCTCGAAGTTCTCTCCCTGCTTGGGGTTGAAGTCCTTCAGGAAGCTGCCATCTGCTTCGACGGGGCGGAATGTGCCGAAGTCAGGGCAGTAGTACTTCTTATAGTTAAGAGCACGCTGACGGAAGTGCTCAGCATCGCCCTTGTGTCCCAGCGCCTCGGCGAAGCGAGACAGCGCGTAGTCTGCCATGTAATACTCGAGTGCATTTGACACGGAGTTATCTCCCGAAAGGTCTGCTTGGTACGTGCCTACCGGGATGTAACCTTTCGCCTCGTAGACGTCATTCTCAGGGCGCAGTGGGTTCGACGCACTAGGACTGGTGGCGGACTTGCGCATGGCCTCGTACGCGATATTTTCATCAAAGTCACGTATGCCCTTCAGCCAGCTGTCGACGATGACGGTCGTCGCAGGGTCGCCCGACATGGTGTAGGTCTCGCGACCATAGAGCTCCCACTTAGGAAGCCAGCCTTGCTCTTCGTACATGTCTACCATGGTCTGCACCATGGCTTGCTGCTTCTCGGGATAGACAAGGGTGAGAAGCTGGTGAAGATTTCTGTAAGTATCCCACAGCGAGAATACGGTGTAGCGGTCGTGGTTCTTCTTGGCTATTACGGAGCTCTCCATCGCGGGATACTCACCGTTGACATCGTTGAGAATGTTCGGATGAATGAGTGTGTGGTACAGAGCCGTATAAAAGATGGTCTTCTCCTCCTTCGTTCCACCCTTCACGAGGATGCGCGAGAGCATGGAATTCCACTCCTCGCGTGCAGCTGCATGTACCTTATTAAAATTAAATCCCTTCTGCTCTGTATCTAGATTCAGACGTGCATTCTCCGTGGAGACAAAGGAAACACCCAGCTGTACTTCCACCTGCTCACCTTCCTTAAGATAATCATAGCGGAAGTAATAGCCTATATCATCACCTGCGAGCTCCTTGTAGTACTTCGTATAAGTCTTGTAAGAGCCATCATGCTGATCCCACTCTGCCTCCACGCCTGTTTTCGCTGGCTGCATCTTCCAGAAGCCACTGCTGCTGGGTTTCTTAGAGACACGCATGACAAAGTAAATAGGGAAGACTGCCTGTGCTTGGTACGCGAATGTGCCCATGAGCTTCATACCTTCTATCTCCGTGTCACTGACGCGGCGCAGGGATGCGCCGGACTCATTTGTCAGCCCCTGCCCAAGGTTGATAAGGATATTCCCAGCTCCAGCTGGGAAGCTAAAGCGCTCGATGGAGCTGCGACGTGTGCTCGTCACCTCAGCCTTGATCCCATATTTCTCTAGCTCGAGGCTATAATAACCGGGGCTGGCATCCTCATTCTTGTAGCTGCTGCCGTAGAGCTTGTAATCCAGCACGAGATCACCACTCGTCGGCATGACGAGAAGAGAACCGAGATCGGGACAGCCCACACCACTGAGATTCACATGGGAGAATCCAGTGAAGAACTTGTTATGAAACTCATAGGGTGTCGACCACCAGCGCGCGTCCTTGTCATGCTTGTTCGTGTCTGAGCCCATGACGTTAAAGGGAGACACGGACATCATCCCGTGGGGCAGTACAGCCCCAGGGTTCGTCGCTCCGAAGTTCGTCGTCCCGATGAAGGGATCAACCCAAGTAATGGGAGGTACGACTCTCGTCGCTTCAGCGGGCTTCTTCGCCTGAGCCAGCGCTGCGGGCGTCAGAAGCACGCAGCCACTCACAGCTATAACAAGTGTACACAACATAATAGCATTACTCTAAGAGCTAGGGAGAATATTATGATTCTTCGTGAACTCGATGATCTCATCGATATAGCCGAAGGCAAGCCCCGTCACCGTGTCAGCGCAGCCGTAGTACACAGCGATGCGCTTGCTCTCAGGATCATGTAGGGCGGCGCATGGGAAGGTTACATTTGGCACGTCACCTGTGCATTCGTAAATTTCACGTGGAGAGATGAGATAAGGGCCGCTGCGAGCAAGCACCTTCCATGGCTCATTCAGATCAAGCAGGGATGAGCCAAAGGCGTAGACGTAGCCATTGCAAGAGCGCAGCACGCCATGATAAATCATCAGCCAGCCTTCGGAGGTCTCAATAGGAATAGGCCCAGCACCTATCTTCATGCACTGCCATGCGCTGTCTTCAAAGGCCGCTGGCGACATGACGTGTCGATGACGTCCCCAGTACTCAAGATCGGGAGATTCGGAATAGAAGATGTCACCGAAGGGAGTGTGACCTGTATCGCTAGGACGGCTGAGCATGGCGAAGTTCCCATTAATCTTGCGAGGGAACATCACGCCATTACGGTTGTAAGGCAGGAAGGCGTTCTCCAGCTGATGGAAGGTCTCGAAGTCTTCCGTCCACGCGATGCCAATTGTAGGACCATGGTAGCCATTGCACCATGTGACGTAGTACTTACCGTCTATTTCAGCGACGCGTGGATCATAGCCGTACTCCCATGCAGCGATCTCAGGATCTGCACCTGTGAGCTTGAAGTCTTCTTCTTGGATATCCCAGTCGATGCCATTCACGGAGAAGCCTACGTGGATGCGCATGCGGCGGTTGGTATCATCGCAGCGGAAGACACCGACGTAGTTGTAGTCCCCTTTCTTAAAGGGGATGACAGCGGAGTTGAAGATACTATTCGACGTGGGGAGAAGGTCGCGTGGGATGATGGGATTCTCGCTGTAGCGCCACATGACTTCTTTCGAGCCAGCGGGGCGGTCTTGCCAAGGCATATCAGGGAGCGGGGAACCGACGATTGAGAGATCAGACATAATATGTGTAATGATGATGTGTGTTTATAAATGAAAAGTTTAGGATGCGATTTCCTCCTCTTGCTCTTCCTTGTGCGTGAAGGGAAGGAACCATGTCATGATGAAGGCAGGGATAGCGGCAAGCATCACGAGGGAGAAAAAGAGCTTGTAACCCAGCATATCGCTGAGGTAGCCCGATACCATGCCTGTGCCCATGACGGCAAAGTTCATGATACCAGTAGCAATCGCATAATGCGACATCTGGTGCTCGCCCTTCGCGATCTGCTGCATCATGAAGAGCGACAGACCGACGAAACCGAAGCCATAGCCGAAATACTCTAGCACGATGCCTGTACCGATGAAGTATACACTATCAGGCTGCGCCATGGCGAAGTACGCATACACGAAGAAAGGAAGATTAAAGGCACAGCAGAGCGTGAAAATAGAACGCTTCAGACCACGGTTCGCGATGAAGTAACCAGCCAGCAAGGAACCGAGCAAGAAGGCACCCGGTCCACATGAACCATAGTAGAGACCTATATCCTGCTCACTGAGTCCGAGTCCACCATCCTGCGTGGAAGCCTTCAGGAAGAGTGGGACGATCTTCATAACGAAACCCTCGCAGAGTCGGTAGGCAATGATCCAGAAAATATAATAGAGGATGAACTTCTTCGCGCAGAAGAGCTTTACCACCTCGCCTATCTTCGCCCAAGCTTCGCGTGCATTAGTCGCGCTCTTATGGGGATTAGGAGCTTCTTTCGGAAGAGTCTTCATGTGATAGAAGCCCAGCAAGAGCATAATAGTAGCACAGAGCCCCATGATGATCATCCAGCTGCTCACGGATGCGTCACGCGCAATGGCTGCGTTAACATCCCCACTCTCGATGAGTTGGCGCACGAGTGAGGTCTCGACCCCCGCCGATTTCGCCGCAAAGTATTCAAACAAGACTCCCGAGAGGTACACGAGCCCCCCTGTGGCGACGAGCTTTGCAAGGTTATAAAATGCCCCCTGCCAGCCAATATACTTCGCCTGCTCCTTATCGGTGAGCTCTGCCATGTACAGACCATCACCTGCTATGTCTTGGGTCGCTCCACATACCGCCACAAAGGCAAGCAGCGATATAGCAATGGCGAAGAACATAGGCATCTGTAGCGACAAGGCGACAAGCCCGAAGCCTACACCTGAAATAAGCTGAGTCGCGACGATGAAGAACTTCTTCGTGCGGAACATTTCGAGGAAGGGACTCCAGAGGAACTTCACCGTCCACGGCCACATGATAAGCGATGTCCAAAACGCGATCTGAGCATCTGGGATATCCATGTTCTTAAACATAAGGACAGCCACCATATTCAGGGCGACAAAGGGAAGTCCCATCCCAAAATAGACACTAGGTACCCACGAGCGCACGTCTCGTTTTTTTGCATGATTCATGAGAGATAATAAGCTAAGTTATGATATCGCCATAGAAGATGGAAATATCTACAAGCGAGACTAAAATATATACCAAATATCCCCTCTGAGGTCAACGAAAAATGTCAGCCTTGCTTAGTGTCTCGCTAAAATTAAAACCTCCCCTTATTCCCTTTAGCTAGGCAGCTTCGAGCATGCTCGGATATATACTGGCTTATGATCCCATCATTGCTTTGTAGATAGATGACGGCTAATTGATTCCTATGAATAAATGGCAGAATTTTATCACGAGGCATGGCCATGATAGCCGTTGCGAGGGCATCTGCTCTCATGGCACTCGAGCTCAAGACACTGACAGAGATAAGCCCATTCTCTACTGGGTATCCTGTCTTAGGATCTATCGTATGAGCGTAAGTCTGCCCCCTCTCAGTAAAGTAGTTTCGATAGCTGCCTGACGTCGCTAGGGCTTTATCATTCAACTGCATGACCAGATGCAGATCTTGGGCTTGCATAATAGCATCAGGACGCTCAATGGCTACATTCCAGCCGATTTCGTCCTCAGAGCGTTTACCTGCAGCGTACACTTCGCCTCCTATCTCGACGATGAAGTTCTGATAGCCTCGACTCTTTAGCAAGGTGACGATTCTATCGACACCGTATCCCTTGGCTATAGCAGAGAGGTTAATCGCCATCTGATCAGATTGCTTTTTCAGCTTATGCTCGCGATGATGCAGCTTGATTTTTGAGAAACCAATGTGTTCTAATTGCGTCGCTATTAATGCAGCTTGGGGGATATTCTTCTTCTTGTTTTTCCCAAATCCCCACAGCTCCAGTAAGCTGCTCACAGTCGGGTCAAAACTGCCCTCACTCACGCGATATATGTCATCGGCTTGTCGCAGCACATGATCCATTTCTGCAGATATGGGAATCCAGCCCCCGGCTTCCGCTTTGTTGATCATCACGAGCTCCGAATGCTCATCATGGATAGACATATGCTTAGAAACTTGAGCTAGCTCCTGCTCGATGAGCTCTTGCAGTGTCTCATCTCGCTGATGCGTCCGTATCTTTATATGATAATAGGTACCAAAGCAGCGTCCATCCAGAATGTGATAGTCCATGCCTTCTTCCTCATCGAAGAAGAGCCAAACTCCTAGCCCTGCTAAGAGGGCTAGAATGACCACTAATCTTTTAATGACACCGACTTGCATGCTGGTTTAACACGCGAATTCTTGCGTTTGAATATCCCCTTAAAAAGATCAAGGAAGGCACCACAAGGGCAGAGAAAACGGCACCAGACGCGTGGGATGAAGGTAGAGACGAGCAGTGCCGCGCTGAAGAGTACGATAGCCGTTACTGGGGCATATTCTGGCTTAAATGCAGAAAATGGCTCCAGATTAGCTATATGCGCCCCCATTCCGAAGAGGAGAAGAGCGACACAGCCCATGAGAATAACCATGCGCATATGATTCAGCCACTTGTAGAGCTTCACCTTGATATTAACTTTAATACCCTTCGCCATGAGATCCTGTGCCGCACCAAAGGGGCAGAGATGATAGCAATAGAAGTTCTTCCCTGTGAAGGCAGGTATAAGCACAGAGGCTAAGAAGATGAGCAATAAGGGTAACTCAACGTAGTTAGGCACCCCATCGAGTAACCAAGCTGAAATCTTGCTCACCGAGAGGAGAGACCCATGCCATATCCCTAAGATAACTATGGAGCTAGTGACGAGCAGAAGCTGGACAGATTTCAGCCGCTTGTGCGCGAAAAATGAGAGTAAGGCAAATATGCCTACAGCTGAGATGCTTATTGTCTTTATCCACTCGGCCTTACTGAGTCCAGTCGTCCCAGTAGCGATGCCTAGCTTCGCATTGAGTGATTTGTTTATCGTCTTAGCGATACCCTCACTAGACATAGTCGCACCGCTCACGGCATCGACTTCTACCTCTGCCGCTGCGGGGACATCTTTACCTATCCAATGATTGAGTATGCCTGTGTCGATAACCTTATTAAAGAATTCGGGAGTCTCAGAGTTTTTCTGAAAGATGATTTCTTTAATAATACCGTGATCGTCAATGCCGATGACCAGCGGTATAGGTCCCCCATAGCCTGCAATGTCAGGAGCATGCTCGCTACTAAATATGAATTGCGTTACTTGATTCTTAGGATTAAAATTAATGCTTTCGAGTTTTTCCTCTTTAAATGAATATCCGAAAAACTCTTTATTCGCAAAGACCACGAGCCCAATGAGCCCTACAACGATAAGTATATCAAGGAAACGTTTCATTACTTCATCCACTGAACTTTTTCTGGCTTCCACTTGTCTTTAGAAACCGTCTTACCTTCGGGATAACCTAAAAGAATAAAACCGAAGGGTGTTTCATTC
>CAYJLR010000034.1:17302-18665 GCA_964370895.1 uncultured Akkermansia sp.
AACCGTCTTACCTTCGGGATAACCTAAAAGAATAAAACCGAAGGGTGTTTCATTCGGTGCTAGATTTAGTAATTCGCTTGTCCTTGTCATGCGCTCACGTGCGAAGTCCTTATTCTCAGAATAAATCCCCGTCCATACAGAACCGATACCCATGGCATTAGCTGCTAGCAGTATATTCTGAGAGGCTGCTGCTGCATCCTGCGCACCGTAGCCGCTCATGTGAGGCTTCTCCTTATATGAATCCTGATCGATAACGACGAGAATACCTGCTGCTGCACTGGGAGCCATAGCTGCATACTGGTTGATATTCGCATACTCGGCAAGTTTAGCCTTATCCGTTACGATGATGAACTCCCACGGCTGCACATTACCTGCTGTAGGGGCGGCCATGCCTGCCTTCACCAGCTTTTCAAGAATCGCCCCATCAATTGGCTTATCTTCATATGCCCTAACACTGGATCTGCTAAAAATATTGTCAAGAACTGTATCCTCGGCCTCTTCACTAGCACTGCGATTAATAGCAAAATAAGCGGTACTTAAGGCGAAAATAACGCAAAGTATTTTAAAGTTAATTTTCATCATATCAATGAGTGAAAAATAACAAAAACGCATCTTTTTATCAAGCTCCGTCTACGGTACTGACAGAACAATTCTCCATCAGAGAGCTTTAAAAATAACAAAATTCTGCCCTGCTCCCTAACGAGAAACAGAGTCCTCTTTCTATCTCATACTTATGCTAGATCTCACTTAAAATAGGATTGTTATCCTGATAAAAACATGCTAAAAATAGCGTAATGAATCATCACTCTCCTATAAATACAAGCATACGCTGCATGAGGTCTTCTGATTGGCCCTCGGTTTCTTTGATTTATAGTCTAGGTATAGCCACTGGTTGTGCGACTTTTCAGCAGACTGTGCCGGATTATGACGACTGGGCAGTCAGCCATCCAGAGCGAGGACGATATGTACTAGTGGATAGCCGTGATGATGAGTCCATCCTTGGATGGATAGCGCTCAGTCCCGTCTCTAGCCGAGCCGTTTATGCCGGAGTCATGGAGTTAAGTGTCTATGTGCATCCTGACTATCAAGGATTAGGAATCGGCACTCAGCTATTACACTATATATTATCTCATGCCACTGAGCTAGGCATATGGACACTACAGTCTACAATAATTCGAGAAAACGATGCCAGCTTACGATTACACCAGCAATGCGGATTTCGTCAAGTTGGCTACCGTGAGCGAGTCGCCCAAGATGTGCATGGTATATGGCGTGACACTATTATTTTCGAAAAGCGTCTTTAGCTGGTTACTTCATTTTCTACATCCTCTTTTGTAGAAAACGAATTGCGAGAACTTGCCTT
>CAYJLR010000035.1:0-17762 GCA_964370895.1 uncultured Akkermansia sp.
CCTTTAGGCTATTAGTATCTATACTAGGCGCAATATAGAGCAGCGTTATATTATCACTGTCTCCACTCACCTGTGCCTTCGGGGAGTTTTCCATCCATGAGGCTCTGGTAGCGCGTCTTTTCCGTATTCCCCCACAGAGGGATGCCAAGAGCCTTTTTCCACTTCTGGCTCATGCTTGCACCTGTGTGACAACCGTAGCTATAAGCCACCGCGTCAGGTGCGAATATTTCGCGTCGAATTAGCTTACCAAGATCGTTTTCGTGGATCCAAGCACGCGATGCGCCGCAGAGTGAGTTACTATAATCCAGCATGAAGGCATACGCATTCGAATGCCCATAATAGGTCAGTCTCGTGACCTTCTTGCCATGGCGGGGTGCATTATTAATCGCGCGTATTGCCTCCTCCGAGCTATCGACCCAGACGAGACGTACCTTGTATTTCACGGCATGCTCTGCTATCCACGTGGTGTAGGGCTTCCCGTCTTCCGTTTGACGCGTGAGGTAGGAGGGGCGGTAGACGATCCAAAGGATATCAGCATTGGGCTTTTCATGCTTTCTCAGGGTGAAGTGCAGTGTCGAGGCTCGGATGAAGTTCGCCCACCAGCGGTCATGAACCTCGTCGGGTGCGCGGTTCTCCTCCCATGAGCGTAGGGCTACTCCTCCTGCTATCACGATCTCAACCGCTGAGGCAAGGGGGGTAAGAAGGATACTCCAAAGTAAAGAAATGATGAAAAAAGCCCTCATAGATGAGTGAAAATATAGAGCCGCAACTCGCATTTGTCAAGATTATATAGGTGCTCTCAGGGCTGCCTCTTGTGATTCATTTTGAACTGATACATCTCGGGAAACTGAGAAAATCGCGCAGCATGCTGGGGCTTGTGCGCGCGTTTTACACTTTTTTGCCCAAAATACGTTTACGAATTGCTAGTGAGCGGCCCTAAAAAATGCGTCATGAGATAAGAATTGAAAAAAAATCAACAAGATTGCTCTGAATCTGTCGCTTTTTCTTGACAGACGGGCATGGACTTGCTAATGTCCTATCGTATCACCTTATTACGTAGATCCATGAAACGTTTCCTCCTCACTCCCGTATGTGCCCTTCTTACTCTGGTTAGCTTCACGTCTTGCCAAAAGGAGGATATGAATGCCACCGACCTTGCACGCGAACTTACCTCTGAACTTCAGAAGGTAACTGACTACAAATCCGCTCAGGCAGCAGTCCCTCGCGTCGAAGCTATTAACAAGCGCTACCAAGACGCTTCCGTGCGCCTCTTCGCACTGAATGACACCGCTCTGCTTAAAGCCGCAGAGAACAGCGATCAGTACGTAGATAGCGTCCTTCTTCTCGTGAAGGAAATCGGTCGTGTCCGCGGCAGCAAGCCTGTGACAGATTACGCAGGTGACATCGATCGCGACGAGATCCTCATGTCCATCGGTCAGAACCAAGCTTCCGAGCGTCACGGTCTCAGCGACGCTGACAGCCTCACCTCTGGCACAGCTTATATGAAGAACGATGAGAACAAGGCTCACGAAACACCTGGTACCATCGACGAATACTACGGTTCTACAGATCTCGGTGAAGCGATCGAATACATCGCCTCCCCCACGAAGTTCGGCATCGCAGCCATGGACTCCGACGCTCCAGCAGCTATCCCTGCAGCCGGTGCAGACATGGAAGATGAAGAAATCACTGAAGATGAAGAAGCTCCTGCTGACGAAGAAGTCGTAGAAGAAGAAGTTACTGAAGAAATCTAAGCAAGAGCCTCTATTTCTACATTCAATTTTAGCTCAGGGCGAAACTCAACGTGGTTTCGTCCTTTGCTGTACCTAGTTAGCGCCCACTCAGTTATCACTATTTCCTATGCCACGTCTCCTTTTCACATGCAGTTATCTCGGGAATGCCTTCCGCGGATGGCAGAGTCAGGTCTGCGGGAAGGGGGCACAGGACTATATGGAGCGCGCCTTCTCTCGCATCCTCGGTAAGGAGATGGGGATGGGGGTGTCGAAGCGTATCTCTGCCTCTGGGCGTACAGACGCTGGAGTGCATGCGAAGAAGCAGTATTTTCACCTCGATATACCTGAGAGCACGAAGCTCGGGATGGATGCTTGGAGGAATGCGCTGAATGCGCACCTACCCAGCAGCCTGCGTGTGCATGACGTGCGGCCAGTAGCCCCAGACTTCCATGCTCGCTTTACTGCCGAGTCGAAGACTTATGAATACCTCATGGAGACGGGGGCGGTGCTCTCGCCCTTTGATGCGGAGCGCGTCTGGCATGTGCAGAGCAGGCACTTTGATATAGCTCGACTTCGAGATGCGCTAGCCTGCTATGAAGGGGATCATGACTTCAGGCTGCTGTGCGCGAAGCGCGGCAATGAGCCTGATCCTGCTCCTGAGGATTATTTCAAACGTAGCATTTACGCCAGCGGCTTGGAGATCGATGGCACGCGCCTGAAGATCAGCTTCACTGGGAATGGGTTCTTATACCGCATGGTGAGACTCATGGTGGGGACAGCTCATGCTGTCGCCAGAGGGCGATTCAGCACGGAGCATCTCACAGGCATGCTGACTGAGCCAGAGAAATATGAGAAGGCGCGTGATTGTGCACCTTCTTGTGGCCTGTATCTCGCTGATGTGCACTACGGCAGTGCACTAGAGGCTCTCGATCTGCGCTGATGCGCGAGACCATGCTTCTTATCCCAGTAGATCTCCGAAATCAGCTTGCTGCATCTTGTTTTCCTCCGCATCAGGAGGGGTGGCAGCTGTAGGATCTGATGAGGTCTGCTCGCCCTGTTCTTCTAAGCTGCTTTCCTTGCTGGGAGTAGGAGTGATAGGTGTGTCGTTGTCTTCTGTACTCTCGCGCTGCCCCATGACGCGCGCTGTACGCTCGATGGGGTTCTTTGTCACGATATTCCCCAGCACGGCACGTCCTTTGACGCGCAGTTTTGCGAAGTCGAAGATCAGTGGCTTGCGCAGGGCGCGGAGCTGATTCTTCAAGTAGATGTTCAACATGATGGTATTGCTCTCTTCCTCCGTCGCGTGTACCGAGAAGTGGAAGATGCGGCTACCTGCAGTACCCTGTGTGAGTGGGTATTCCTTGTCTCGTGTGAAGCCACCGAGGCGGAAGCGCTTGGCGTAGTTGATGCCTTCTTTGCCATCTCGGTAGATGAGGTTGAAGACAGGATCATCGCTCGCGCGTAGCACGCCAACGTAGAGGAGCTTCTTGCCGACGTAGAACTTTTCTTGGATGCGTCGCACCATGAGTACACCCTGATGGTCTATGGTCACGATGTCGCTGAGCGTCGAGCACTTGTCCACAGGGGTAGCCTTCTTCATACCGTAGCCCCCGAAGCCTTCATCATCGATGTAGAATGTTTCGTTTTCCACAGCGGCTTGTGCGCGGGTGACGGTGTCAAACTCGCAGAGCTCTGTGCGGCGCTCCCAGCCTGTGCCGTAGCGCTTCTTCAGGGATTCAAACCAGCGTATGGTGTAGCGTACGAGTGAGGCGAGGTTCTTCTTCGTCTTGTCTATCTCTCCTTCGAGCTTTGCCAGCTGCTTGAGCGCGTCGTGGACTTCGTACTTCGCGATCTTGCGTATGCGTATCTCGGTCAGACGCACGATGTCCTCTTGGGAGACGGGGCGGATGAGATCGACGACGAAGGGTTCGAGGCGTGCGCCTATCTCTGCGATGGATTCTTCCCAGCTGTCGCTTTCTTCGAGTACTTGGTAGATGCGGTTTTCGATGAAGATCTTTTCAAGGCTGGCTTGCATCCATGATTCTTCGAGCTCAGCGAGTCTGACTTCGAGTTCGCGTCGCAGGGTTTCCTTTGTCGCGTCGACGTTCATCTTGAGAATCTCGCTCACACCTGTGAACAGGGGCTTGTTATCCACGATGACGACACACTTCGGTGAGATGCCTACTTGGCATTGCGTGAAGGCGTAGAGTGCCTGACTGAGTTTTTCTGCGTCGGTATCAGCGGCATAGTGGACGAGGATGTCGACCTGTGCGGCGGTGTTGTCATCGATGCGGGTAATCTTGATCTTCCCACGGTCGGCCGCGTCTTCGATGCTTTTGATGAGGGATTCTGTAGTCGTTCCGTAGGGGATTTCTGAGATGCGTATGCAGCGCTTCATCGAGAGGTCGAGGCGGGCGCGACAGCGTAGGCGGCTCGCACCAGTGCCGTCTTGATAATTACTGACATCGAGTATGCCCCCCGTTAAGAAGTCGGGGTAGAGGGTGAACTCCTGACCACGTAGGTAGGCGATAGCGCCATCGATGAGTTCATTAAAGTTATGCGGGAGGATGAGGCAGCTCATGCCGACCGCGATGCCGAGCGCGCCCTGCGCGAGTAGGAGGGGGAACTTCGCAGGCAGCGCGACTGGTTCCTTATTACGACCATCGTAGCTCATCTTCCATTCCGTCACCTTCGGGCTGTAGAGGACTTCCTTCGCGAAGGGGGAGAGGCGAGCTTCGATGTATCGAGATGCGGCTGCGGAGTCGCCGGTGAGGATATTTCCCCAGTTCCCCTGTGTGTCGATGAGCAGGTCCTTCTGTCCCATGGTCACGAGGGCACTGCCTATGGATGAGTCACCGTGTGGGTGGTACTTCATGGTGTCACCCACGATATTAGCCACCTTGTTGTATCGTCCATCATCCATGCGCTCCATCGAGTGAAGGATGCGACGCTGGACGGGCTTGAGTCCATCTTGAATATGAGGCACTGCTCGCTCCAAGATTACGTAAGAAGCGTACTCGAGGAAGTAATCCCCGTACATCTGCTGGATGAGGCTGTTATGGGAACCAAAGACGGATGATGATTGCTGGTCGGTGCTCATGGGTGAATGCGTGAGACTATAGCAAAAATTAAGCGATCTCTCAAGACTTTATATCCCAGCGGCGGGAGATGAGTAGCAAAGTGGAGAGAAGCGGGCTGGGTAGGGGGCGGGGCTGCGTGCGTATTTTGGGGTTGCTTTCATGGAAGGACCTTGTTATAATGCTCCCCACAGCCTTTTCTAAAGGTTAGCTATTCCCATACAGTTATGAATAACCTCAAGCGATTCGTTCTCGTAGGTGCCCCAGCTTCTGGTAAGGGCACACAGTCCACCTTCCTCTCGGAAACTTATAAGCTCAAGCCATTGAGCACAGGTGCTTTGCTCCGCTCTGAAATCGCCGCAGCTTCCGAGCTCGGTCTCGAAGCGAAGAAGTACATGGATGCCGCCATGTTCGTCCCTGATGAAGTGGTCAATGGCATGGTGGCCAAGTGGCTCGGTGAGAACAAGGAAGACGGCTGCCTCCTCGACGGCTACCCACGCACTGTAGCTCAGGCCGAAACCCTTGACGCGAACCTCACCCAGCTCGACATGGCTGTAGACATCGTCGTCTACCTCAATGTCTCCCTCGAACTCATCCAAGCACGCATGATGAAGCGCAAGGTATGCCCATCTTGTGCAGAAACCACCCGTGATGGTGAAGAAAACTGCCCGAAGTGCGATGCTGAGATGATCGTTCGCTCCGATGATAACCCAGAAGCCTTCGCGAAGCGCTGGCAGGACTATGAAAACCTCACCGTCCCTGTCATCGAGCACTACAAGAAGCAGGGCAAGGTCATTCAGGTCGACGTCTTCGAAGAAGGTGAACCAGAAGACGTATCTGCGCGCATCGCCGCTGCGATCCGCACCTACGCTGAGAAATAAGAGCTCTTGGCTTTTATTCTCACCCCCATTTTATACAACCACTCCTTCGGGGGTGGTTTTTTCGATTATAAGAACCCCTCTCTCTTTTTCTCTTTCAGCCCATGAGTACGCTCTCTCTTCCCATCGAATCGCAGCGTGAGGCCATCACCCGTCTCGCGTCACAAGACGGCTTCTGCATCCTGCTCAGTGCACCGACAGGCTCTGGGAAGTCCACGCGTGTCGCGCACTACCTACACGATGCGGGCTGCACGCAGAAAGGGAAGGTGCTCGTCGTCCAGCCCAGACGACTCGCTGCGCGTATGCTCGCGGGCTATGTCGCTCAGCAGTGGCCGTGCAAGCTAGGAGAAGAGGTCGGCTATGCCGTGCGCCACGACAGCGCATACCGCGAATGGACATCCGTCCTCTTCGTCACTGATGGCATACTCGAACGCTGGATGGGGCAAGACCCAACTCTCGAAGGCATCTCCGCCATCATCTTCGATGAAGTGCACGAGCGACGCCTCTCGGGCGACCTCTGCCTCGCGCGCGCCCTCCAGCTACAAGCAGGCACGCGCCCTGACCTCGGTCTCGTCGTCATGTCCGCTAGCCTCGAGCTCGACAAGCTCCAAGACTACCTCCCGCAAGCCTCCCTCATCGAGGCGCAGGGGCGACTCTACCCCGTCGACATCAGCTATCGTCGCCCCTTACCACGACGCGATGCGCGTGGTGCGATGAGCGTTCCGCCTGTCTGGGAGCAGATCAGTGAGGCCATTACCGACAGCATAGCCGGAGGAGAGCAGGGCGATATCCTCGTCTTCCTTCCCGGCAGCTATGAGATACGACGCAGCGAAGAGCAGCTTCAGCGACTCAGTGCCCTGCGCGGCTGGGATATATTCCCCCTGCATGGGCAGCTCTCTCCCGAGCAGCAGCGACTCGCTGTTCAGTGCGGCACACGCCCTCGCGTCATTCTCAGCACAAACATTGCAGAAACCTCACTCACTATCGAAGGCGTACGCCTCGTCATCGACAGCGGTCTCGTACGAGAATCTCGATGGGAAGCTCAGCGCGGTCTCGCTAGCCTCCATCTCGTCAGCATCTCCCAAGCTCAGGCGGAGCAGCGCGCAGGTCGCGCAGGTCGCGTGCAGGCAGGGCGATGCATACGCCTCTGGAGCGAGAATGAGCAGCACAAACGTGCCCCCTTCCCAGCACCTGAAGTCCACCGAGCCGACCTCAGTGCCGCCTTCCTGAACCTCCTCGCGTGGGGCTGCCGCGGATTAGAAGGTGAGGGGAGTATCGCTCAGTTCCCTTGGCCAGAAGCCCCCGAGCCCATCGCTGCTGCGCAGGCATGGAAGAACCTCTGCGAACTCGGAGCCGTCAGTGAAGAAGGGGCTCTCTCAGCTATAGGAGAGCAGATGCGTCACTACCCCTTGCCCCCTATACTCGCGCGTCTCATTGTTGCAGGGAAAGAAGCACACTGCGAAGCCGAAATGGCCGCTATTGCTGCCCTCATGGGAGGCGAGCGTATCGCGCGAAACGATGGACTCAGCGATAAGCTTCGTGAGCCCACTGACTACAGTGACTTCCAAGCCGAATGGCGAGCCCTACAAGCTGCCCAGCATCATCGCTATGACAGCCGCACCTGCACGGCACTGGGCATATCCGCTCGAGCCGCGAGAGAAATCCAGCTCAGCTTCAAGCAACTTGTCCGCGCGCGCGACCGCAGTGAACCAGATTTCCACAGTCACCGTGAAGCCATCAGTCGCGCCCTGCTTGCCTCCATGCCCGAGCACCTCTGTGTGCTCAATAGCCGCGCGACGCAAACCGCGCGCCTCATCGGGAAAAAAGCAGGTAAACTCGAAGCGAACAGCGTCGCACGCCACGGAGATAGCCCCCTCTTCCTCGCTGCAGAAATCCTCGAGCTCGGTGCTCGAGGCGTAGAAATCCGCCTCTCGCGCTGCACCCTCATCGAAGAGGGGTATCTAGAACTCGCGCATCGCGATCAAGCTCAGTACGACAGCAAGCGAAAGAAAGTCATCAACAGCCGTCAGCTCGTTTACAGGAACGAACTCCTCATCAGGGAGAAGGAAGAAGGTAGCCCTTCTATCGAAGATGCCGCCAGCCTCCTTGCCAGTGAGTTACTCGGCGGGAAAACACCTATCAAGAGCTGGGACGGGCATGTCATCCAGTGGGTGAATCGCCTTCACTGCCTACGCGCTGCCATGCCTGAGCTCGATATGCCGAGTTTTGATAATGAGGATAAGCAAGTCGCACTCACCATGCTCTGCGAAGGCGCGACCAGTCTGAAAGAAATAGAGAATCGCGCCCTCTTGCCCATCCTACGCGAATGGCTGTCTCCATGGCAGCGCGAATGTCTCGACCGCTATGCACCCCGCGCACTGAAACTCGCGAACGGCAGAGAAGTGAAGCTCCTGTACCGCGAAGACGGCACACCCAGCTTCGGGCTGAAGTGTCAGCTCCTCTTCGGAGTAGAGAGCACGCCCACCATAGCAGATGGGCGCGTTACCTGCCTCGTCGAAATCCTCGCACCTAACATGCGCCCCTACCAGACCACGAGTGACCTCGCCTCCTTCTGGAAGAGCGGCTATGCACAGATGAAAAAAGACCTCGCAGGACGCTACCCGCGCCACGACTGGGGTGATCCCCATAAGCCGAAGAGCTGAGATAGCCCAAGCCGCTCCATCTACTTCTTATCCAGCTTCATCGTGTAGGGATCCCAGCCTGTGTAGGCTGTAGATGGCATCGCGTTGATGCGTGCCATGTCTGCCTCATCTATGCTGAAGTCCATGATATTAAAGTTCTCTGCGATGCGCAGAGGGTTCACCGACTTCGGGATGGGGATAGCCCCCAGCTGCACGCTCCATCGTAAGCAAATCTGCGCGACGCTGCGCTGGTACTTCTCTGCGAGCTCCAGCAGAAGCTCGTTTTGCATCAGCTCGCCTATGCCCAGCGGTGACCAGCCTTCCACGGTGATGCCATAGCGCTCACAGGCGGCGCGTGTCGCTTCTTGCGCATGCCCTGGGTGCAGTTCTATCTGATTGAGCAGAGGGCATACTTTTGCTGTTTCCATCAGAGCATCTAGATGCTCAGGCATGAAGTTACTTAGCCCTATGCCTTTCACCTTCCCACTGGCAAGGATCTCTTCCATGGCGCGCCATGACTCCGCGTTGATATGCTTCCAGTCATGAGGATTATGCGTGGCATTAGCAGGCCAGTGAATGAGGTACAAGTCCATGTAGTCGAGTCCGAGCTTTTCTAAGCTCTCCGCGAAGGCTGCATGGGTGGATTCGTAGCCTTTCTTATTGATATGTAACTTGCTTGTGACGATGATATCTTCGCGTGCGATGCCGCTACTTCGTATGGCCTTACCCACGGCTTCTTCGTTTCTGTATATGTCAGCCGTGTCGATGAGTCTGTAGCCTGTCTCAAGTGCGCAGAGGACACTTCCTGTGCTTTCGTCATCGTAGGCTAGGGAGGTGCCAAAACCGATTGCAGGGAGTTCCATCGCAGGGTGTTTTTCTGTCATGATCTTTGCATGATAGCAAGTTAGACTCGTCGCGACAAGTGAAATGTACGTCAGAGTGTGTTGTTTACATCAGCCTATATTATATCCTTGTTTTCTTTCATGATGCGTGCTAGGCTTTAGTGGTAATTTCTATGAAAAAATCCACTTTATTCAGCCTTTTTGCATTGATGGGAGCGCCACTTGCTGTTGCCGGCGATGAGCCTAGTATTTTAGACCAAATCCCTCCCGCGGATGCAAGCCGTGGCCTGATCCGCACGGGAGAGAACGAGATCCGCCATTATAGCGGTCACTCGAAGCAGGGTGGAACGATGCCTTACATCATCTCCAAGGACAATGGGAAAACATGGAGCTCCGCGATGGCTGATGACGACTTCCCTAAGAAGTGGGGCGGTATAGAGAAGGAAGCCGCCGCCATTGTCTTCATGCCGAAGTCTAAGAAGTACATCATGATACAGCCCATTAATGGCTACATCTTCATGGCGGATGATATCAAAGGTCCTTGGTATTCACCAGCTGCATCGGGTGGTGACTTCATCCAAGATGAGGAGTGGAAGACAAACCAGAGCAAGCTCTATCAGATTCCGAAGGGATGGATTTTCCGTAATCCACTCGAACTCTCTTCTGGCGATATCATCATCCCCATGCACCAAGCCGCTACAGGGACGAAGTTCCTCATCTCAAAGGATGGAGGTAAGACGTGGAAGGCATCTAAGGATAGCATCATGGTGCCACCTTTCCAGGAGAAAGGCATAGACCTTGACGGGCGCTGGCGTAACAGCGGTGTGGAGGCGACAGCCGTCGAGCTGAAAAACAAGCAGATCTACGCACTCGTCCGTACCGATAGTAACATGAGCTACGAGTCCATGTCGCGCGACGGGGGAAACTCATGGTCTAAGCCCAAACCCTCACCCTTCTATGGCTCGCTGACGATGTCCACCCTCGGTAGGCTGAAGAATGGGCAGCTCATCTGCCTCTGGACGAATGTCTCTCCCATGCCTGAATTAGCGCATGGAAAGGGGACAAGATGGGAGGATGTCTTCACGGCGCGTGGTGCTCTGCATGTCGCTCTCTCTAAGGATGAGGGTAAGACATGGTATGGGTACCGTGAGGTGATCATCGACCCACTGCGCGATTCTGGAACATTCGCGACCGATGGCGGCGATCATGACCGCAGCTGTCATCAAGCAGAGTT
Organism: uncultured Akkermansia sp.; assembly: GCA_964370895.1. Classification (GTDB taxonomy): domain Bacteria; phylum Verrucomicrobiota; class Verrucomicrobiia; order Verrucomicrobiales; family Akkermansiaceae; genus Akkermansia. The sequence goes on from CAYJLR010000035.1 coordinate 10,407, forward strand.
TGTCGAGCTCGATGACAAGCGCATCCTCGTCTCTTCTGGTCAGCATGAGAAGCATAGAAAACTCATCGTTATCGATCAAGACTGGATCGCTGAGAAAGTGCGTACGGAAGATATAGCCAAGAATGGACTGAAGAATCTAAACTCCTACGTCTTCATCCCAAAGGTTCACCGCATTCAGTACAACCGCAAGTCGGGGGTAGAGCTCACAGAGGGTGTCGATGGAGAGAAGGATGCTGGCGTGAAGTTCGGCTACCTGAATGATCCCAGCCTCATCAGCCAGAAGCCCGCTGCGGACTATAGACGCAGTGGTGTCACGTGGAACTTCCCGCTCGCTCACACAGGTGAGGTGAGTTTCAAAGTAAAGTTCCCAGAAGGAAGCAATGGCTGTCATGTCTCGCTGACCGATCGCATGTTTAACCCCTGCGACACGACGACACCAGAACGCTCAGTCTTCACCCTGAAGCTTGCCCCTGGTGAGAAGCTAGGTAAAGCGACCCTGAAGCCAGACACAGCTTACGAGGTAAAGCTCCGCTTCAAGGGGACGAAGTGCCTCGTCTACGTGAACGACTCGAAGAATGCAGTCGCCTCACTCAGTGCGGAAAACGCCAGTGACGTGGGCATCAGCTACCTGCACTTCATCGCTGCAGCGGATAAGACCGTCGAATCTGGAAAGGCCTCAGATGGCGGCAAGCAGTCGAAGTTCTACCAGTTTAAGGATGGAAGCAAGACGCTGGAGAAGAGCACGATCGTGGGCGATTTCTCGGCGAAGTCCATAAAGTGAAATGCACATGAGCGTCCTTTTCTCCTTGCCACGCTGTCTCTGATCTGTTACATTTAGTCTATCTCAAATCGTATGAAAAAATTTCTCTTAGCATGCATGGTTGTTTCCTGCACACTCTGCCCTGCGCTTATGGCGCAGACGGCATCAACGCAGAATCAAGAAGAAGAAAAGAAGCCTACTACAGGGCTTGGCTTTGTTGTTAGTGCCTCTGGAGGTGCTCGCCTGAAAGGTAATCAGTTGTATTACAGTACAGGTAAGGGCTACAAGGCCGTGACCATATCTGGGCGCACGCTTAGTGATCGAGTCCCCGTGCTAAATGGGAAAGTCCCTCTCTGGGACTCTGATCCTACACCTAAGACTAAGGATGAAGAGGTACCAGAGCCAGTAATCACAGTGAATATCCCTACAGGATCGGGTAATCGCCCTATCTGCATTCTTCAGCTTTCGAAGGCTCAGGGCTCTGACTCCGTGACGATGAATCCCATCGTCATCGGTAGCAATGTCATCCCTTCACAGGGGCAGCATATCATTAATCTGTCAGGCTATCCTCTGATCATGTACACCGCGACGAAGAGTGACTTCAGCGATCGCAAGGAAAACAAGATTGCCCCGAATCGCAACGGTGGTAAGAAGGTAGAAAGCAATAATATCTGGAGCCTTCGCGGCACAGATGGCGAGGTTATCTCCTTCATGCTCATGGCTACACTGGAGCGCGATAAGGCACCTGTACGCGTACGTGCTTCTCGCTTCTCAGTCTCCAACAAGCAGGCACAAGTCACGCTTGTCTTAAAGAACCCAGATCGCGCCGGTGTGAAGATGGAATCCATCACCATCCCAGCGCCAGCGCCTAGTCGATAAGGCTAAGCGTAGTCAGAATACATTTAAAACAACAAGCCGAAGAAGGGGTATCCTTTCTTCGGCTTGTTCTTGTGTCGCAATCTCGCTTGTGTGGCGTAGATCTTATTTAAAAAGGCTCATTACGGCATCGGCAGCCTTCGCAGCCGCGCCTCCTTGACCTAGGAGATCGACGGATTCTTGCATGTCGCGCATCACGCGTTCGCGACTACCCGCATCCATTAGTTCTTCTAATGCTTTGAGACTCTTTTCTACTGTGAAATCCTGCTGGATGAGCTCGCGCGTCACCATGCGATCTACAAGGATGTTTACCATGCCGATGAAGCGTATCTTTAAGAGCATCTTCGCCATGAGGTAGGTGAGAGCTGGTACCTTATACACGAGCGCAAAAGGCAGCTGATGCAGCGCGGCCTCTAGTGTGGCTGTGCCACTTGTGACGAGGGCGGCTTGAGATCTGTCCATGAGTTCATGGTACTTCTCAGGGGTGATGTTTACAGTATCTGCGCTGAGTCCTGAGCGCTCGCGCATGTCTTCCATGAGCTTTTCCATCTTAGGAGAGCTAGCCGAGCAGACGAACTTCCACTCGGGTCGCTGCTGCTGCGCTTCTTTCATGATGTCAAGGAAGATAGGGAAGATGCGCTCCACCTCACGGCGACGACTCCCAGGGAAGAGACCGATGAGCTGTTCCTCGCGCTTGCTGAGATCGCGCTGCGCGATGATGTCGTCGACAAGGGGGTGACCGACAAACTCGGTGCGTAGACCCGCATCTTCGAAGAGTTTTTTCTCAAAGGGGAAGGTGCAGAGCATGAGGTCAAGCATGGCTGCCAGCTTCGGAATGCGCCCCTTATGCCATGCCCAGACCATGGGCGCGATGAACCAGATAATCTTCGTCTCGGGGCAGCGGTCGTGTACGCGCTGCGCGAGTCGCTGGTTAAAGCCAGGGTAGTCGATGAGGATGAGTGCGTCGGGTTTTTCTGCCACGATGCGCTCCGTCATGTGGTCGAGGTGATTCTTGAAGTAGCGAATGTGCTTGAATACCTCGATGAAGCCGATGACGGCTGCTTGTTCTGTCCAGTTTTCTATGCTTGGAGACAAGGCGTGCATGCGCTCTCCCCCCAGTCCTTGGAATTCAATTTCTGGCTGGCGGAGTCGTAGCTGCTCCATCAAGAGTGCTCCCTGCTTATCTCCGCTTTTCTCACCCGCAACGACATAGAACTTCATGCCCTCATTGTAGCGACTTGTATAATAAAATGCAAGCATGAGAAATATCTAAGATCTGTTTACTTATTTTTCAAGTAGTGTATACTAACAGTGAATTGATTGTAAGTCGATTTGAGAATAAGCTCTAAAAGCTTGAATGCAGCTCGCATTTCTAGTACACTGAGCCTATGAGTCAACTGCATTGCCCCGACCTCTATCGCTACCAGCGCCGCCAATCACGTGAGGTGATGGTGGGATCTGTCGCTGTAGGCGCGTCTAATCCTATACGCATCCAGTCCATGCTGACATCTGACACGCTCGACACGGCCGCTTGTGTGAAAGAAGCCCTCGGGCTTGCAGAAGCAGGTTGTGAGATCATCCGTCTCACCGCTCAGACAAAGATGTACGCGGCAAACCTCGAGCATATCGCCCGCGAGCTACGCGCAGCAGGCTGCCATGCCCCGCTCGTGGCAGATATCCATTTCAAGCCGAATGCGGCGATGGAAGCCGCGAAGTGGGTGGAGAAGATACGCATCAATCCGGGCAACTTCGTCGACAAAAAGCGATTTGAATCCCGCGACTACACAGACGCTGAGTATGAGGAAGAGCTGGAGCGCATCCGCGAAGCCTTCACACCACTCGCTCTCTTCTGTAAGGAGCATGGACGAGCTATGCGCATCGGTGCGAACCATGGCTCACTCTCCGACCGTATTCTCAACCGCTTCGGCGACACACCAGAAGGCATGGTGCAGAGCGCTCTCGAGTTCGCCCGCGTCGCACGCGAGCTCGACTATCATAATTTTGTCTTCTCCATGAAGGCCTCGAATGTCAAGGTCATGATAGCCGCCTATCGTCTGCTCATCAAGAGACTGATGGAAGAAGGTGCCGACTGGAACTACCCTATCCACCTCGGTGTTACTGAGGCAGGTGAAGGTGAAGACGCACGTATCAAGAGCGCGATGGGTATAGGCTCATTGCTCTCTGATGGCATAGGCGACACCCTGCGTGTCTCCCTTACCGAGGACGCAGTCTATGAAATCGAGCCTGGCTTCGAGCTCGCTTCCCCTTACCAGCCAGATGTCATTCATCGCGCACAAGAAAGTATAGCTGCTCCCGACTGCTTCGACCCCTTCAGCTATGTGAAGCGTAAGGCAGAAGTGCTTACTATCGGAGATGTGGGCGTGGGCTGGAACGAGCCTGTGCGCGTCGTCCTGCCGAAGGCTGCTTGCGACAGCCTCGATGCTGCGGAGATGAAGGACTTCATGCCAGAGCTCGCTTATGAAGACTGTAACTGCATCGAGCTAGATCCTCGCGATGAAGCCGCCTGCGCCGCCTTAGATGGTGAAGAGATCCGTCTCGTTACTGTCGCGGATGGTGTAGACATGCCAGTGGTGCAAGCCTTCCGCTTACTCACCGCGCGCATACCTGCACGCTTCCCTATCTTGCTGAAAGATACCTTGGGTGAGGCAGATCAGCAGCTGGGTGCTGCGATGGCCGCAGGTGTGAATATCGGCTCTCTGCTCTGTGATGGGGTGGGGAATGCCATCCTCATTCGCCGAGAATCCGAGGCGAAGGCCGCAGCCTACCTCGCGTTTAACGTGCTGCAAGCCGCGGGCGTGCGTATCAGCAAGACCGAGTATATTTCCTGTCCATCCTGCGGGCGTACACTCTATAATATCCAAGAGGCAGTCGCTCGCATACGCGAAGCCACGGGGCATCTCAAGGGTGTGAAAATAGCCGTCATGGGCTGCATCGTGAATGGTCCAGGTGAGATGAGTGACGCGGACTTCGGCTACGTCGGAGGGGCACCGAAGAAGATTAATCTCTACGTCGGTCACCAGCCAGTGGAGACAGGTATACCAGAAGATCAGGCTGTAGAGCGACTCGTGGAGCTTATAAAATCGCATGGTCGCTGGGTAGATCCACAGTAGAGAAGAGTTCTCGCGCTGCTAATTACGAGAACTTTTAACAGCGCCTACTCTGCAAAATAGATATAAAAAAAGCTGAGCTTCCTCGAAGGTAGCTCAGCTTTTGAAATTTTGTGATTCAGCTCTCTTTATTCACCGCGCAGTGCTGCGATGAGATCAGGCTTGATTTCCTCCCAAGGGAGTCCCTCGCGGCCGAAGTGCCCGTAGTTCGTGCTAGCGCTGAAGATAGGACGCTTGAGTCCCAGTGCGCTCACGATGTCAGCAGGCTTGAAGGAGAAGGTCTTCTTCACACGCTCTTCGATGACGTTCTGGGGTAGTCCCTTTCCGTCATAGCTGTGTGTATTCACCATGATGGAGAGTGGCTCAGCTCTGCCGATGGCGTAGGCGACTTGGATTTCGCAAGTGTCTGCGAGTCCAGCTGCGACGACGTGCTTCGCTACCCAGCGGCACATGTAGGTGCTGGAGCGGTCTACCTTAGAAGAGTCTTTTCCAGAAAATGCTCCACCACCGTGGCGGCCTTTGCCACCGTAGGTATCGACGATGATCTTGCGCCCTGTGAGTCCGGAGTCTCCATTAGGACCACCGATGACAAAGCGACCTGTGGGGTTGATGTAGAATTCAGTTTCCTCCGTGATGAGTTCTGCTGGCAGTACGCGACGGATGAGGGTTTCGCAGAAGCTGCGGATGGTTTGGATGTCGGCATCTTCTGTATGCTGTGTGCTGAGCACGACATTGATGATGCGCTCTGGGCGACCATGATCATCGTGCTGGATTGCTACTTGGCTCTTGCTGTCTGGGCGCAGCCAGTTGACTTCACCGCTGCGACGTACGCGGGTGAGTTCCGCCATGATGCGGTGTGCGAACATAATGGGAGCCGGCATGAGTTCAGGTGTCTCGTTTGATGCATAGCCAAACATGATTCCCTGATCACCAGCACCTTGCTCTTCCCCGTCCTTGCCCTCTGCGCTGACCGCGTCTACGCCTTGGGCGATGTCGGGGCTCTGCTGGGAGAGGAGTATTTGGAGGTCGAATGTCTTAGCGTTGAAAATAGGATCGTCGTGCTCATCGCGGTAGCCTATGTTGTAGATAGTATCGCGTACGATTTTCTCATAGTCGAGTACTGCGGATGTGCGTATCTCACCTGCGAGGATGACGTGGTTATCTTTCACCAATGTCTCACAGGCTACGTGACTTTCAGGGTCTTGTGCGAGGCATTCGTCGAGTACGGCATCGGAGATACTGTCAGCTACTTTGTCTGGATGACCTTCTCCTACTGACTCGGAGCTAAAGATGTGTCGTTTTTTCATTATTGATTTTTCCTTGCGATTATCATACTTGTTTCAATAAGGAATGTAAAGCATCTTTCCCGCATGCATTGATACTCTGCATGTTAATTATAGGGCGGTCTGTTCTAGGCGGGTGCTGATCAGGCACGGGGAAGGAAGTAGCCTTGCTGCTTCTCCGTGATTTGATGTCCCGCGAGGCTTAGGCATTCGAGCATGGTTTCCCAGAGAATGCGGCGCTCAGCTCTATCAGTTGTGCGCAAGAGATAGCTAGGATGGTGCGTGACGAGCACGGGGATGTCGTTAAGCTTGCGGGCTTCACTCTGGTATTCTGCCAGAGGAAGTTCTCCTAGTTCTAAGAGTCCACGCGCAGCGATGACTCCAAGTGCAACTATGACGCGTGGCTTGACGAGCTCGATCTCGCTACGTAGAACCTGTGAAAAGAGTTCTATCTCTATGGCTGAAGGCGGACGATTGTTCGTGAGCTGGCGTGGCATGGATGGACGGTACTTCACGAGATGCGTGATATAGACATCATCTCGTGTGAGAGCCATGGCCTTGAGCATGTCGTTGAGCTTGCCTCCTGCTTCCGCTGAAAAGGGCTTGCCTGTCTTTTCGTCGGTCGCATTAGGCGCATCTCCGATAAACATGATGTCGGCTTGCTTATTGCCTTCACCTAGCACTAGTGTGCTGCGGAGTGTGCCCAGCTTACGTACAGGCTCCCAGTGCTTCAGTAAGTACTCGAATGCTAACCAGCGCTCAGATGGAGGTCCATCCGGTACAGAGAAGCAGGCCATGAGAAGCTCTTCAGGTGTCTCTGGTTTCTCCTCATCCTTTGCGTCGGGCAAGATGAAACGAATCTCGTCCTCTGAAGTCGGCGTCTCGTTGCGCTCTTGCTCCGCTTCAGCTGCTGGTATAGCTGCGAAAGCAGCGGGATTGTTCTTTTTCTCTCGCGCAGCTAGCATCCATGCACGTAGCACGCTACGCCCCTCATCATTGAGAGGGAGTTGATTAATTCCTTGCTCTTGTAAGGTGCGAAGGTATTGTAGCGTGAGTTCGCGTGTGGTCATATAAAGAGGGCAAGAGATAATCTCCGCCAAGTCACTATAAGCTAAATAAAACGAAAATGCAAGAATAGGATTTTTCTATATTTATTAATTGCCTTAATGTGAGTAAATTGTGAAAAAACAATAGGCGAAAATGAAAAAAATGCAAAAAAAATCTCAAACATGCTTGACGCTTCATAGAGTTTTGTGTATACTCTGCCCACCCCCACTACGGGAGCAACTGAACGAGCGAGAGTCTGAGG
>CAYJLR010000036.1:0-17694 GCA_964370895.1 uncultured Akkermansia sp.
CGTATCTCTCAGTACGTCGTCCTCGGTCAGGGTGGTGCACGCCTCTTCGAAGAACTCGGTGTCGAGCCTGAAATCTACCACATGAATGAAGCACACGCGATCGGTGCAGCCTTCAACATGCTGGCTCGCAATGGTGGTAATGTCGAAGAAGTGCGCAAGCGCTTCGTCTTCACGACCCACACTCCAGAAGAAGCGGGTAATGAGAAGATGGACATCAACCTCATGAACAACTTCTCCTTCTTTGACGGACTCGATCTCGGTCAGGTGAAGGAAATGATAGGTATGTCTCAGGATGATAGTACCTTCAACTACACACTCGCAGCACTGCGTCTTTCCCATATGTCCAATGGCGTATCCAAGCTTCACGGTGAAGTCGCACGTCAGATGTGGCAGGGCTATGATAACATCTGCCCGATCACGCATGTGACAAACGCGCAGAACCTCGAGTACTGGCAGGACGCTGAGCTCGCAGAAGCTTATGCAGCACGCGATAAGAATGCATTCCGTCGTCGCAAGCTCTCGCTGAAGAAGGAACTCTTCCGCGTCGTGGGTGAGCAGACAGGCCAGCTCTTTGATCCTAATGTGCTGACCATCGTCTGGGCTCGCCGTTTCGCCGCGTACAAGCGTCCTTCCCTCATCACGCAGAACCCTGTGATGTTCGAACGCATGCTTCAGCGTACGAATCGTCCTGTACAGATGATCTGGGCAGGTAAGCCATATCCTACAGACTTCGGTGCTGTTGATATCTTCAATGAACTCAATGAGCTGAGCTCGAATTACCCACGTTGTGCGGTACTCACAGGCTACGAGTTGGCACTTTCCCGTCTCCTGAAGAATGGCTCTGACCTCTGGCTGAATAACCCAGTCGTCACTCGTGAAGCTTCCGGTACTTCCGGTATGTCTGCTTGCATGAATGGCTCTATCTCTATCTCCACCTTCGACGGTTGGGTATGTGAGTTCGCTAAGGACGGTGAAAACTGCTTCATCATCCCTGAAGCGAAGGAAGGTCTCTCAGCAGAAGTTCGTGACCGCTCTGACCGTGATAATTTCTACAATATCATGGAAAACAAGGTACTTCCTCTTTACTACGATCAGCCTGAATCCTGGATGGATCACGTCTTCCAAGGTATGGATGACATCAGTCCAGCCTTCAACTCCGATCGTATGGCTGACGAGTACTATACTAAGATGTATCAGGTATAATCTGAGCTTTTCTTTTCTGAATACTCATCCCTCGCCATACCTAAGATGGCGGGGGATGATTTTTTTGTAATAATTCATCGAAATGACCAGCTAAATATACTTTAAACTTGCCAGAAATGGCTTGTCATTCTATGATAACGCAGTTCACACATGAGGTATACCCACGAAGGAGATGTTTATGATAACGGTAAGAGTACCGAAAGAGCACCCATGCTGCCACGCATGATTGCTCTCATCGTTTTTGTGGTGAATGTGGCGCTCATCCTGAGCCTTGTGAACTTCCAAGTGAAGGAAATCAGCTGGACACTGCTGAACCCTTCGGCGACTCCTGAGACTGTGATACCGGGCTGCTCGAACTGGCTCGGTGTAGTGGGTCTCTATACGGCTGGGCTACTTTATTACTTTTTCGGTGCGGCTATATGGTGGGTTCTTCTGCTGCTATTTTACATCCCCTTCCGACTCTTCATGCTCCCTAATGAAGGAATCCGCAAGCAGAGTATCTGTCTGACTCTGATCATTCTCACGTCGTGCTCTATTATAGCGGTGCAGCCATGGTTCTTAGATCAGTGGACTCAGGAGCATATGCTTGTCAGTGCAGGGGGGCAGTTCGGTCATATCATAGGCACACGCCTCTTTTTATCCTTTGTGAGCTTAGGCGTGACACTGGCGATTCTTCTGTTGATTCATGCGGTGAGCTTTGTTTACTATTGTGATAGTGGGATGAAGCAGCTTGCTGAGCATTTCTGGAGAGATTGCTGTGCCCTCTATCGCTATCTTTTTGTGAAAGTGACTAGTCGTAAGAAGAGTCGCTGGCAAGAACGCGCTGCACAAGAACTAGAAGAACTGCGCGAAGATGAGCGCAAAAAAGCAAGTGAGCGTTCTTCTATCACAGCTCGTCCTCATTCAGAACCTGAAATTGTACCCAGCAGACGCAACCCGTATCAGGGGAATGCTCAGCAAGTAGTCGATCAGAAGATCCGCATGTTTGAAGAGCAGCAGGCACAAGAACTCAGTAAGCAGGCTATTCCGACTGCGAGAAACTTTAATAAATCCATCGCCCCCACTGATGATATAAAGGAGCCCATCTCCGTCATACCTATGCGTGAGTATGATGGGGAAGCCGCAGCTCAGGATGACTCTCGCTATATGCCTCCAGCGCAGCGTCAGCAGGCCACCTCTACAGAGACTCCTAGCACTCCTGCTGCGAAGCCATCTGCTTATTCTCAGCCTGCGCCTCAGCCTCAAGCCAGTGCTCCTAGCGCTAGTCGTCAAGCTGTAGCTGTCACTCCGGCTCGCTCTATGGAGGAATACGTATTCCCTCCTTATGAGCTGCTTCATTACGAGCCCATCTCTGACGAAGTCGATATGGCCGCTCAGCGTGAGATGGCAAACATGCAGCAGATCTTGCTGGATACACTCAGCGCCTTTGGCTATGCCGTCGAGCCGGGAGATATCACGCGAGGTCCTAGTATCACGCGCTATGAAATCTACCCTGCAAAAGGTCTGCGTATCAATCGCATCACAGCTCTCCGAAAGGATCTCATGCTCGCCACCAGCTCGGAGTCTATCAATATCATAGCCCCCATCCCAGGGAAGAACTCCATCGGTATCGAACTAGCAAATGAGGAAAAATCACCTGTCTTCTTGCGCGAGCTGCTGCAGGATGAGATATTCCTCAGTAAAAAGTTCCGCATCCCAGTCGCCCTCGGTAAGGATGTATACGGTAACACTGTGATTGGAGATCTCGCTAGCATGCCACATACTTTGGTCGCAGGTACGACAGGATCGGGGAAATCTGTGTGCATTAACAGCATGATCATATCCATGCTCTATAAGTTTACCCCCGAGGAACTGAAGCTCATTCTCATCGACCCGAAGACTGTAGAAATGCAGCCTTACCTGAAAGTGCCGCATCTTGCTATCCCTGTCATCACTGACCCTGCGCGTGTGATTGGTGCTCTTCGATGGGCTGTCAACGAGATGGAACATCGCTATCGTCTCTTCAGTCGCTTCGGTGTGAGAAACTTCGAAGACTATAATGAGTGCTCGAAGGATGAGCTGCCAGTCGAGGAAAACTACTGGGACGATGAAGAGGAGGACACTGAAGTCGACTATGCTCGCATCGAGGCCATGGCTAGTGAGATAGAGCGTCAAGCAGAGGATGAAATAGATCTCACAGATGAAGAGCAGGGCGAGCTCCCACTCGACGACGAAGACGACGTGCCAGATAAGCTACCTTACATTGTCATCATTATCGATGAGCTCGCTGATCTCATGATGGTCGTGAAGGAAGATCTCGAAAACTACGTGGCACGCCTGACTCAGAAAGCACGTGCCGCAGGTATACATCTCGTTGTCGCGACGCAGACCCCACGATCAAATGTCGTGACAGGTATCATCAAGGCGAATATTCCTAGCCGCATTGCCTTCAAGGTGAGCAGCCCTCTGGATAGCCGTATCATCCTCGATATGGATGGAGCTGACAACCTTCTCGGTAAGGGGGATTGCCTCTTCCTTCCTCCTACTGGCATAGCCGGTCTGACACGTGCGCAGGGTGCCTTCGTCTCTGATAGAGAGATTCAGAGTGTCGTGACGCATTGTGCGATGCAGGTCAGGCAGCGATTCATTAAATCCGCGACAGCTGAGCTGAACAACAGTGTCTCCGCCGCCGCGCAATCGGGCAAGGGTGGTAGTGGCTCTCCTGTCTCGCAAGATGACGTGATGGATGAGCTCTACAACCGTTGTGTTGAGATGATCATACGCGAGCGCAAGGCTAGTGTCTCGATGATACAGCGACGCTTCAGAATAGGCTACAACCGCGCCTCCCTGATCATGGAAACTCTCGAGGAGCGAGGTATAGTCTCAGCCCCACGCGGAGGAAAGAGTGAGCGAGACATTCTGGTTGATGCTCCTTGCGATGACGAAGAATAAGCTCGTAGCGTAGCCGCTCATGAACATAGCCCTCATTGCGATGAAGCATGCTTATATGCTCGATGACTTCTCTCCGCTGGAGCAGCAGCCTGATGTGAATATGAAGCTCGTACGTGCGCAGGAAGAGTGGACCGATGTCGATGTCGTACTTTTACCGGGGAGTCAGGATGTAGCTGCGGATTATGATGCGCTTGTCTCTGAGGGGCTTGACAAGCGTATCTTGGAGCATGCCGCAGCTGGTAAATGTGTTTTTGGCATATGTGGAGGCCTCCAGCTCATGGGGAAGAGTCTCCGTGACCCTCTCAGGGTGAAGTACGCATTCGACGAGAAGTCTATGCTGGGGCTTCTAGACATTGAGACCGTCTTTCAGAAAGAAATGCTGGTGAGGCATCTTTCTGGCACAAGTGATCCGTGGGGGAATACTCTGCGCGGATTTGAGACCCATAGAGGTCTGAGTGACGGCGATGAGCCTGTTCTTTTTCGCTACGCTGATGGGGGCGCTCTAGGCTATGGGCATGGGAAACTCTGGGGTACATACCTGCATGCTTGCTTTAAGAATCAGGGCTTCTTGAGGAGTTTTTTGGAATATGCAGTTGTGATGGCTTGACTTTCAATCATCAAGATATACAATAACTACATCATATCTCTTTGCCACCATGCCTACGATCTCTATTATATTACCAATCTATCAGGTGGAAGCATTTATACAAGGATGCATACGTAGCATACTCGCGCAGACCTATACCGACTTTGAATGCATCTGCGTCGATGATGGCTCTCCTGATAGAAGTTCAGATCTGGCACGTGAGGCAATAGGTGATGATCCACGATTCCTGATGATTCGTCAGGAGAATAAGATGCTCGGAGGCGCGAGAAATACGGGCATTTCTCACGCAAAGGGCGATTATATTACCTTCATAGACTCGGATGATTACATGCATCCACGCATGCTGGAGATCCTGCTCAGTACGCTGAAAGAAAGCGAAGCCGATGTATCGGGCTGCCTCATCCAGAAGACCCCTGATATGTACGAGGTGATTAATGAGTCAGTCCCTCCTTATAAGGTGAAGCTCTATGATCATGCTATCGAGTCATACATACAATCTAAGAAGCTGAGTACCTCTGTGTGCGCGCGTCTGTATAAGCGTAGTCTGATCCTTGATATTCCCTTCTTTGAAAAGATGTTTTATGAGGATACCCCGTGGACTCCTCTCGTGTTTGCGCGCTGTAAGCGATACGCGCAGGCGAGTGCTTCTCTCTATTATTACTATGCGAATCCTCATTCTATTATGCGTACAAACTGGAGTGAAAAGAAGACTGAGGATCTGCTCAAAACTCTGTGCGATATAGACAAAAATATCCAAAGCGAGAGACCTGATATACTTAAGGAATTGCGTCGAAAACTCATCAGACCTACGCTGAAAATGGTATTTAACCGCATACAGCGGATGCCAAGACAGCAACGCGCTGCGCTTTGGGAGCATGCTTCTCCTCTTATTAAGGAGATGTATGAGCGCAATATAGTCGGGTATGCAGGACTGAAATTGAAGCATAAACTGCGTTTATTTTGGCTCTTGTATATCAGATAGTGATTGACACAGCTTTTAAAATAGCTATACTTAGCATAATTATAAATCAGTTAGCCTTTTCGTATGGCTATCTGTAGAATAAAATATAACAACATAGATAAAATTATGGGATTTATTAAAGCGTTTACAGGTGCACTGGGTGGTACTTTTGCAGACCAGTGGAAAGACTTTATCCAGCCAAAACCAGGCATGCCTGCTACAGCAGGTCTTTTCCCCTCCGTTGCAGTGGGACAGAATGCAGGCCGTGGTGAAAACACAAAAGGCTCGACGCATATCATCAGCAATGGTAGCAAGATTCTCGTTCCCGATGGCATAGCAGCAGTTCTGATGCAGGATGGTGCTATCACCGCACTCATTAATGAGCCCGGTGGCTATATCTACGCCAGCGACGATGTGAACAGTCAGTCCATTTTCGCGGGCGACGGCATCATCGCCCCTCTGATCAAGCAGACATGGGAACGCTTCAAGTTTGGCGGTCAGCCAGGCTCTATGCAGCAGGTTTTCTACGTCAATATGAAGGAAATCAGCGGTAATCGCTTCGGTACACAGTCTGAGATCTACTGGGATGATGCCTTCCTTGGCACACAGGTAGGTGCTCTGACACGTGGTGTCTACTCGATGCGAATTGTCGATCCGCTGCTCTTCATTAAGCAGTTTGTCCCTGTTAATGTCCTGATGTCAGATGGCATCTTTGACTTTGCCGATATTGACAATCCAGCCTCCGACCAGCTCTTTACCGAAGTTATAGGCTCGCTTTCCGCCGCCTTCTCAGTTTACTGTAACGATCCAAGCCGAGGTAACCGCATGAGCAAGATTCAGAGCGACCCTATCGGCTTTGCTCAGAGTCTTTCCGCCGTGGTTGAGGAAGGCTACCGCTGGCGTAGCGATCGCGGTCTTGAGATCGTGAAGGTCGCTCTCGCTGCCATCGAATACGATGCCGACACACGCGCTCTCCTCAGCGATGTCAAGAAGGCAGATGCGCTTTCTGGTAATCGTGGGAACTCCTTCATGCAGCAGTCTGTCGCGCGTGGCTTCCAAGCTGCAGGTGAGAATCCATCAGGTGGTGGAGCACTCGGCATGGGCTTCATGGGTATGGGCATGGGTGCTGTCGGCGGCGCGATGGGCGGACTGCAGCAGCAGGTTCCTCAGCAGCAGATGCCTCAGCAAGCACAGCCTGCCCCAGCTGCACCTCCTGCAGAAGATCCTTATGCGAAGCTCGCCTCCCTCAAGGGGCTGCTTGATCAGGGTATCATCACACAGGAAGACTTCGATGCGGCTAAGGCAAAAGTACTCGGAATTTAATTTAAAGATATAAACTCATCTCTCTTCGCATGACCTATAATGGAGAATCACCAGTAAACTCCTCCGAATATACGGAGGATCAGTTCAGCACGAGCACTGAGGAAACATCAGCTGAGCAAGCATCTGATATGCGCGTCATCGACCTGCATGCTGATGCAACGCATGGGCAGAACAAGTGTCCTAAGTGTGGCTCCAGTGATATAGCATTCAGTCAAGCGAAGGGGAAACTCCGATGCCTCTTCTGTCGCCACGAGTTTGATCCCGTGGCGGCAAGCGGCATCGAAGAGGATTTAGATAATCTCACAGGCATCAGCATGGGGAAGGGTGCTCAGGACATCGAAGCGGGTGCTGAGGACATGATCACTCTGAAGTGTGAAGGCTGTGCTGCTGAGGTTGTCATTAACACGGTAGACTCCGCACAGGCCCGCTGCCACTGGTGCCGCAGTTACCTGTCACTGAACAATGCCGTCCCGAATGGCGCTGTCCCCGACGTTGTGCTGCCCTTCCACTACACGAAGGCACAATCACAGGCACTCGTCTGTGAATTCATCAAGAGTCGCTGGTTCTTTGCGAACACACGCTTCAAGCGAGAGTTCACCGCGGATAATATCTTTGGTGTTTACCTGCCTTACATGATAGTCGACCTCAATGCGCATATTTCCCTGCATGGTGAGGGTGAAGAACTCATCCGACGCTACACGGTCACCACAGGGTCAGGAGATAATAAGAGAACGAAGACCTACTACGACGCAAATGCCTATGACGTTTACCGTGACTTTGATATCACCATTGACGATCTCACTGTGGAGTCGAGCGCTGATAAGCTCGATAACCGCGACTATTCTCATACGAAGAATGTCATTAATGCTATCCTTCCCTTCGACACGAAAAATGCACTGAAGTGGGATGCCAATTACCTGAAAGGCTACCACTCCGAGAAGCGTGATGTGAACCGCGATCACCTCCAACCACTTGTTTACAGACAGGCCTATGACATCGCTTGTGAGCAAGCCCGCTCGACTATCGCTAAGTTCGACCGTGGTGTACGCTGGGATAATCATGAACTCGAAGTGAAAGGCGAGCAGTGGATATCTGCGAGTCTACCTGTTTGGCTCTACAGCTACCAGCGCGGAGTAGGTGGGAAGATCTTCTTCACTGCTGTGAATGCGCGCACAGGCGAGACCATGGGCAGCGTGCCTATTAACTACTGGCTGCTGACTCTCGTTAGCCTGATCATCTTCTTTATCACGCTCATCGCCGCGATCTTTGTAGATGCAGATGAAGCTTACGTCCTCCTCGGAATAGCTCCAGCTTATGCTTTCTATATTTACACGCGTTACACGAACCAAAATGAGCGCCACTACCATGAGTCAGAAACCGATGCTGAGATGAAGAATCTCGATGCGCATGATGTTTTCCTTGAGCGTCGCAACAGATTGACGAGCTCGAAGATCAAGGATATGACCCATATGCCGAAGAATAGCTAACAATATGATACCACCCTATACTCAAGAGATACAAGTAGCTAGTTACCACTGCGGTAGTGACTGCCTCCTGCGCCCTGATGCGTTCCTTCACCTCTGCCAAGAAATAGCGGAGAGCCATGCCCATCACGAAGGCTTCGGGTACGACTGGGGGGTGGCGAAAGGTGTCATCTGGGTGATGGCGCAGGCTGATCTTCTCATCACGCGCCGTCCGCGCTGGAAGGAATCGCTGAAAATGATTACATCCACAGGCGCGGCCAGTGGACTCTTAGCACGTCGCTGGGTACGTCTCGAGACCTCGGACGGAGAGATACTCATGCAGGCTGAGTTACAGTGGTTGCTCATCGATATAGCACGTCGTCGTCCTATGCCTCTGCGCAGGTCAGGGCTCGACATCCCTATGCTGGAAGCAGAGCTGGAAGACTTACCCGACTTGCAATGGCAAGAGGAAATGAGCAGTAGTCTTGACTATACCACCAGCTGGCGTGATCTGGACTTCCACGGTCATGTGAACAATGCCTCTTACCTTATCTGGGTGCTCCAGCAGAACGCTGAACGAGTCGCAGGGCTCAAGCGCGTCAGAATCAATTTCTCTAAGGAAAGTAGCTCTGGTGACACTCTCATCATCCAGCAGTATCAGACGCAGCAGGACTCCAGCTGGGAGCGATACAAAATTCTCGATACAGCAGATACCCTACGCGCAGAAATCTGCGCGCAGTGGGGTGATTAATCATACTTGAGCTTTTACTCCCCTTAATCAGCTAGTCGTATACGACCATCTTCTTCCTGAAGAAGATTCATCTCTATAGCTTCTGCAATACCTGCGTCGCTTATACTGAGAAGCTTCTTACCCATTTTGCTATAGCCCAGCGCATAGACCATTTCGCGCTGCAGCTCCACACGAGGCAGCGACATCTGCTGTTCTACCGTCGCGCGTGCTAGTACTGCGAGCTCGATGATGGGGACATATTCTATCTCCTCATACTGAGGGATGCGATAGTGGCGATAGTTACTGGGGCATTGATCTGCATTCCAGAGAAGTGTCGATCCATCGCGCTGTGTCGTCGACTTCACGGCCATGCGCTCGAATACCTGAGCGAAGAAAATCTTGATACGCGATGTCATGCGCGTCACGCCCCACTGCGTGAGCATGCGTCGGATGAGCTGCTCGCTATGAATGGGCGCCTCTGCACTGAGGATACTCGATATCTGCTGCTGAATGAGAGGTCTGAAACGTATTTCTGTCAAGTCATTGCTCCCTTCTGCATGTATGCCGAGATCCGCTAGTTCATAAGGTCGATTGTAGCAATTTTTCGTAGCAGGCGCAGGCGTAGGCTCTAAGACAGGCTCTGCTAGCGGGGCTTCTATTATTTCTTCCGTTTGCTCGGCTTCCAATCTCATCTGATCTGGATCACTATCAGGTCGCTGGCGACGCTCATCGAGTGCCCTGAGCAGCGTATCCACAGTATGTTCTGGCTCGTGTACCCAGTCCATGACCCAGAAGCGTAGAATGTCCCAGCCTAGAATCTTGAGCACGGCAGGCTGCGTTACCTCCCGATCACGAAGACTACTATGAAGCGCGTATTGCTCACCATCGCAGATAATAGCCGCGAGATACACGCCTTCCTTGTCTGGGTGGCGTACAGCCATGTCGATGCGGTAGCCTGAGCTACCGACATGGGTGTCGATTTCATAGCCTCCCTTTTTACGCAGCTGGTCTGCTATGCTGTCGATGAGGCTGACTTCTCGGATGAGATCTTCTTTTCTTGTGACGGGGAGGGCAGATCTTCCCTTCTGAGCAAACTCGAGGAAGGCCTTTAGACCTGCTACACCCTCGGCAGAACTACGCGCTAGATCTATCTGGTCTGCCTTCAGTGTGGAGAATACCTTCATCTCGTAGCGTGCACGTGAGACAGCTACGTTCAGACGTCGCCAGCCACCTTCGCGGTTCAGAGGCCCAAAGTTCAGGCTGATTTTTCCCTGCTGATCAGGACCGTAGGCGATGGAGAAGAGGATGACATCGCGCTCGTCACCCTGCACGTTCTCGAGATTCTTCACGAATAGGGACTCTTCTGAGTCGTAGGCGAGTATCTCTAGTTCCCTGTTCTCTGGCTGCGCGAAGATGTCTTGTAGCTTATCTTCGATGAGGTTCTGCTGCACCTGACTGAAGGTGACGATGCCTATGCTCAGCTGGCGGAGCTGTGGATCGCGCAGGCGACGCAGTACTTCTGCGACGATGGCATTCGCCTCGGCGACATTCTGACGGGTTTTCCCCTTATCGTAGTAGCCTGCCACATGCTCGTAGGTCACCTTGTGACTCAAATCATCGGGAGAAGGGTAGGTGAGTAGGCTGTTCTCATAGTACTTCGTGTTACTGAAGGCGATGAGGCTCTCATGCTTACTGCGGTAGTGCCAGCGTAGGTAGCGTGAGGGCATAGCCAGTGCCTGACAGTCATCGAGTATGCTCTCGAGGTCTTCGAGTTCGAGATTATCCTCGTCCACCGCACCTGAGCTAAAGAAGCTTGTCGGAGGCATCTGCTTCGGGTCACCGACGATGATGACATGCTTACCACGTGCCATCGCTCCTACAGCTTCACTGGTCGGCATCTGAGACGCTTCATCGAAGATGACGAGATCGTACTGGAGACTGTCGAGGTCGAGGAACTGTGCCACAGAGAGAGGGCTCATGAGCATGCAGGGCTTCAGACGAGGCAGGAGGTCAGGTATCTGGTCAAAGAGCTGGCGGATACTTATCCCACGACCACGGCTGCGTATGCTGCGTAGCAAGATACCGAGCTCTGAATGCTGCGAATTACGCCCCTGTGCCGAGGGTAGCTGCGAGGCGAGCTGCTGGACGATTTCCTGACGAGTCAGTTCTTCGTGTCGTTTGCAAAGCTCGCGGAAGCGTGTGATGCTTTCTTCAAAGAGCGTGCCACGGAATTGCATGAGTGATGGCTCATTCTCGAGGCAATGGTCGATGAGGTTGCGGTAGATAGAAAGCTTGAAGCGAGAGCTCAGTTGATCAAGCGAGGCTTCATGTGTCTCTAGCCATGTGATATATTCGTGGAGCAGGGGGCTCGTACACTGAGCTTTTCCATCGTTCCACAGCGTCCAGTCACGCAGCTTGTCCATGTGTGTGGAGAGCTGCTTCCACTCAGTCAGCCACTGAGAGAGGCTGCCTTCACTGAGGAAGCTGGAGCGGAGCTGCGCCTTCTCGCGCAGCATGGATTCGCTTTCTTGGTATTGCTTCCAGCATCTTTGGAACTTTTCAAGAGTCTCACCGTAGAGGCTAAGGAAGCTTGCTTTCCCCTGTACCAAGGCATCAGCGAGCTTCTGACGGCAGCTCAGGGCCAGATCTTGCTTCTTTGTGAGCTTGATGAGCTCATGAGAAAGCTGCATGACCTGATCGAGCGCCTGCTGCATACCCTCCCAAGAAACGGTCTCGGGATTCTCCAGTTCCCCTAATGTACCAAAGGCATAGCGGAAGTAATCCTGATAGCCCATTACTTGCTTCTGTTTTTCCTGATATTCTTTTACCTGCGCGAGTAAGGGGAGTACATCATCGCCACTAATACTGCCGGACTTATGACGGGCTGCGAGCTCCTTACAGTGCGCTCTCTGGGCGAAGAATCGTGGGATGAACCACTTCTGCTCGCTCTGGTGCCAGCGTTCTTCATGAGCTTCACAGTCCAGCGTGAGCATCTGATCGCGGCAGCTTTGGAGTATCTTAGCTCGCATGCTAGCGCGTGCCTCTCCGATGGGGATGAGGAGGCGTAGCTGCTCTTGCAGCTCACCCAGTGCCTCGTAGCGAAGCAGGGAGGAGGGAAGCTGCATATCCAAGTCCTGTAAAGTCGTAGCAAGGCTGCTGATGTGCGAGATCTGCTCAGCGCTGATCGTTTCAGCGTCGCATGGGAGTAGTTCTGACACCTCCACTAGAGATGCCTGTAATGCAGTAGCGAGCTGCGTAAGCTTATCAACTCCCTCGCTGACTTCCTGCTTCGTGCTGGGAAGCATGCGCGTGAGTCCAATGAGCTTCAGCGGGTGTTTTGCCAGCTCGCCACAGAATTGGGCGAGTTTCTGAAGCTTCTCCAGATCATGCTGAATATGATACCAGTCTTCTTCGGGTAGCTGACTGGCAATGTTCGGATCAGTCAAGCGGTATTCTAACTCGGCATGCTGCCATTGGAAGAGAGCATCGTAGAGTGAAATACCCAAGGGGAAGGGCTGATGGAGCTTATCTACAGGTAGGGCTAGCTCATCGCGGTAGGCACGCAGTCGCTCAGCCTCGCGTGCGAAGAGATTCGTTTTCCCAGAAATAGCTAGTTCTGTCGTTTCCTGTAGCTGACTGAGGACAGCAGATTTAGTAGATTTATTTGAGTGCAGTTCAAGACAGAAGGGCGCGAGGCCTATCTTTTCTAGCCTATCTTGTACCACGGTGAGTGCAGCCATCTTTTCAGCGACGAACAAGACCTTTTTACCTTGATATAAGGCGTGGGCAATCATGTTTGTAATCGTCTGAGACTTGCCAGAACCTGGAGGACCATGCAGGATGAAGCTGTTCCCCTGCGCGGCAAGGGCTATAGCCTCGCGCTGGTAAGCATCCGCTGGAATAGGAAGGGGGATGTCTGTGTCTAAAGGGAGCTCCTCCTTTTCCTCCTCTTTGTATTGGGCGGTGACAAGGCTGTGGACAATGGAGTTCTTGCAGAGTTTATCCGCATGCTGGTTAATATCATTCCACATGATAAACTTGCTAAATGAGAATATTCCCAGCAAAGCCTTTTCCTCAACGTCCCAGCGAGGCTGCCCCATGATGGCACGGCGCAGGGAGTTAAAGACGAGCTGCACATCGACCCCACTCAGATCTCGAGGCAGCTCGATGAGTGAGCCTATATCAATGCCGAAGTCCTGCTTAAGCATCTCAAGCAGGGTGATATTCATCATGGTCTCTTCTTCGAGAGCCTTGATTGTGTAGCCGTTTTTCGAGGATTTTCGCTTGATCTCCACAGGCATGAGGAGAAGGGGGGCGAATCTAGGACGCTCGCTTCGAGGGGTCTCATACCAGCGAAGCATGCCAAGCGCTAAGTACAGGGTATTCGCTCCATTTTCTTCAAGAGAAAGTCGTGCCTGTCTGTACAGGTAGGTGAGTGTTTTATCTAGCTCGTGTTCTGTGAGATAGCTATGCAGTCTATTCTGCTTGAGTTGTTCTTGTAGGAGGGGTAGGATGGGATCAGACTGGGCTATGCTCGAGAAGAGGGCTCGAGAGCTCTCGTCTTCAGATTTGCTAGGAGACCAGTCGCTGGGCTTTTCGAGTATAGAGAACTGCTCGCCCTCAGTGAGTTTATCTTCCCATTCATTGAGATTTGCCGCCATGAGTTGGATACTGCTGCGGCTGATGCGAGCATTGAGAAGATTATTACGAAGACTGAGATCGAGAAGCTTACGCTCCCAGACTTTTTGCTTCGTCGCCTCGCCCTTGTCGAGTTGGAGTAGCTCGCTATGTGGGACGATAGCAGAGGGCGCAGACATGCACAGAGGGGAAGGAGGGGCTTCTTCTAAGCTGAGGCCTTCTTGCCCCATTACTCGCTGGGGGAGGGGTTTAATATGCGACAGTCGACAGCGTTTTACATCGAGCGAGCAGTGGAAGTTATCCGTGTCGATGAGATGGTCTTCTGCGGCCTTGCTCGCGATATCGAAGGGCTGCGTGTGCCCTAAGTTCATCATGGTACACTCCACGAGAGCTATTTCATTAATGCCAGAAGCGAGACGCTTAGTTAGTACGCTGATATCATCATTCACGCTGTCACTCAGCATCTGATCAACAAGCCATGCCCCGATGAAGGCGTGCCCCTTCGTGATGATGATGATAGGATTAATGCCGGCGGCTTCAAGGCAGGCAGCGTAGAGTAGGGACATGTCGAGGCAGTTCCCCAGTTTTTGTGAAAAGCAGGTATCTGCGAGGCGTACGCGCTGTCCTTTCTCTTCATAACTCGCAGGGCTGATGCAGTAGCTGATTTCGTACTCAGAAACAGCTTGGAAGATAGCGGCCATCTGCTTACGTATGCGATCCGAGGAATGCGAGAGGTAGGCGTCTAGTGCCGCGTCTTCACCCCATTCTTCAAGAATTTGGGAGGCGCGCCTCAGTACGGTGGCGATGGAAGGATGGTTTGGCGTGATGAAGGCGGCTAAGAGCTCAGGATGCTCAGACACGCCACCCCATTGGTCGAAGGCAAGTATCTCTAGAGGATAATTCTCGTCATGGATCATGTCACCATCTGCCGTGATGCTTAAACGCATGTCCGTATTCACCCTTTCCGTTAATTGAGATAAGTAGGCAGCGGAGAGCTTCGGAGAAAGATCATTGATGATGAGGCTGGTTCCTGAGGGGATTAATTCAAAGTGACGTTCGCAGCAAGGGGCGATCTCATCATAGAGCTCTAGCTTCACGCAGACATTTTTAAGATCATTCTCCCCCTCATGAAGCAGCTGAATCTGGCGTACAATAGCTATTCTATTCTGCTGAAGCGCGTAATTAGGCTTTGTCAGGTAGGTGATATTAATATTTAATGCTGAGATAAGTGAGGTATTCATGAGGTGCGAGATGATAGATGTATTATGAGTTTAGCAGAATATTTCTTTAATGCAATATAATAGGCGAAGTAGGTGATCGGGGTATTAAATTCGCTGTCAATACTCATGCTTTTATCAGATTTAACTACATATACGAAAAAGCATTGCAATACTAATATAATTTGCTATAATTTGCAACGTACTACATGGGAAAATTCATCTACACGAACATCATTGCTATTGCAGCCCTGCTTGTTGGCGTCACAAATGAGTCTAAGGCACAGGAGCTCAAGCCTCTTGATGTCTCACCATTGGTATTTGACCCAGGTGTTGATTCTGTAGAAAAAGTGCTCATTGAAGAGCCTAAAAAAGAAATAACAGGAGACTTAGCTTTAGTAGAGCGTGAACGCACACGTGTCTCTATCTTAGGCTACCATGACTTCAGCCGCACGCGTGCTGCCACACAGATGTGTCTGAATACGGATGAATTCCGTCGCCATATGGAATATATTCGTCAGGAAGGCCTCGCTGTCATCAGTATGCAGGACTTCCTCGAATGGAGGCACGGAAAGAGAAAACTGCCTGCCCATTGTATTCTCATTACCATTGACGATGGATGGCGCAGCGTCTATACAGATGCCTATCCTATATTAAAAGAATACGGTTACCCATTCACGATTTTCCTCTACACCGATTTCATATCCGGCAAGGGTGATAGCATGAGTAAAGCTATGATAGAAGAAATGCAGAGCAATGGTGCGACCGTAGGTTCACACTCAGCGACGCATGCTTATCCTAGCGAATGGAAAGAGGCCTTAAAAAATGGTACTGAACCCATGGACCGCATGCTGGACAAGGAGATAAAGAACTCTAAGCTCACACTGGACAGAAACTTCGGTACCGTGAACACGTACTGCTACCCAGGTGGCTTCGTCATGAAAGAAATGCTCGACAAGTTACCTCAGTTTGGCTACACGGCAGCCTTTACCGTCTTACCGGGGAAGGTCAGCGTGCAGGAGGATACATGGCAGATCCACCGCTACATCGTCTTTGGGAATGATAATAATAGGATATTCAACCTGGCGATGGATTTTCGCATGGCAGATTCGAGCACAGCAGTATCAGCTGGCACTATTCCCGGTACACTTCCTCCTTCCTTATCTTCCCCTCCCTTCGCCGTCTACCCTGCGCCAAAGAGCCGTGTAGCGGATGACAATATAGAGATAAAGGCACAGCTTAGCCGCATGCCTATGATTGATCTCGAAAGCGTGCAAATGCGCGTGAGTGGCTACGGGCTCGTCCCAGCCAAGGTGGACAAACTCTCCCGTACACTAAGCTGGACACCGCCCAGCCGTGTATATCTTAATAACCTTTCTGTGCATCTCACATGGAAGACGACTGATAACAAGAGTCAACAGACCCAGTGGTCCTTCCAAGTTCAACCCTCCGATGTACAGTAATACCATAGCATATAGAGTCTATACTCATGGCAACAGAAAACAACACAGACAAGCCCAAGGACGCTAGCGTAGCTCCTAAACCTACACGCGCAACTGCCGCTGATTCAGCTGAGCCTAAAAAGCGCGCTGGCCGTCCCAAGGGTAGCAAAAATAAGCCTAAGGCCACTAGCACAAAAGCTACTGCTCGCAAACCAAAGACAGCACCAACTACAGACGAGAAATCAACCACGCCTGTAGCAGATAAGCCTAAAAGAACACGCGCACCACGCAATAAGAAAAGCGATAAGCCACAGGATGCAGCACCAGCTGTAAAGGACGCCCCACAAGCTTCTAGTCCTGCACCTTCACCTGCGCCAACAGCAAGTGAAAAGCCTGCTGAACAGCGTGACCACTCACAAGGCAAGAAGGGGAAGTCCTCCGATCGCCGTGATCGCCGTGACCGTGATGATAATATCAACATCAACTACGGAACGATCGAAACTGTCGGTGGTGACAATGGTTCTAATCAAGGAAATAAGCGCAATAAGCGTCGCCGCAACCGCCGGGGCGGAAATGGTGAAGGGCAGAACCCTACACCTCAGGGGCAGCAGCGTCCAGTTATCAACCCAGAGGAACAAGAAGCCTACGCTTGGAAGATCTTCCTCGGTGAAGTTACAGAAGAAGGTCTCGCCTTCATGGACGACCGCGCCGCATCTGATGCCGCACGTCGTGCCTTCCGTATCGCTGAGCTCTACCTCATGGAAGCTGCTCGCTGGGCAAATCCACGCCCTCAGCCTACTCAGACACAGGCTCCTGCACAGGAGAAGTCTGAAGCTACCGAGCCAGAAGAGATCGTAGAGCCTGTAGAAACTGCAGCGACTCCTGAGGTTCAAGAGGAGGAGACAGAAGCCGCCGAATAATTTTAGCACTTAAAATTACTATCAAAGCTCCTTCATGTAGTAATACGTGGAGGAGCTTTTTTTATCTAGACAGGTATTTTAATATTTATACGAGCAATGACTCATGATATGATACCTGACATATGATATCACCGCTTGATTTATTACTACGCTTTTTCTCTTCACTGATTGATGTCGCTATTTGGTGGGATGTGATCTGGCTGATCTTACCCTTTAGACATTACTATGGTGAGCCTCTGTACGTGCGCCTCCGTGGATT
>CAYJLR010000037.1:0-17416 GCA_964370895.1 uncultured Akkermansia sp.
AGTGTGTGTTCATGTCTTCTTAAATGATCACGGTTGGGGAATGATACTCCTGAATTGGCAAAGAGGCAATAGAAATCATCAATTTTTTCAAAAAAAATACAAAAAAACACTTGTGATTTTTTTGTGTGTTAATAATCAAAGAGTTGTCGAAAATGATGAAAAAATATGTATTTTTTACCTAAAAAATCTTGACTTTTGAAAAATCGACTCTACAATTTTCCAGACCACGACAAATCTGCTTTTTAAAAAAGTAGATTTTGCCTATCAGGGTCATGTTTCTCTTTATTGAGAAAAACAACTAACTGACTCAGTATCAATTGATATTGAGCCCTGAAAAGCATATGACTACTACAAATAGTACCACGCCGGAAGAGGAGCTAGAAGCCCTCTATGGGAGCGATACCTTTGGTATCAGCACAATGGAAAAGTATCTTTCCAAGAGTGCCTTCAAGAAAATGTTAATAACCATCCAAAAGGGCAGCAAGCTTGATCCAAGCATTGCAGACGAAGTAGCCCAAGCGATGATGGTCTGGGCGATTTCAAAAGGCGCGACGCATTACACCCACTGGTTCCACCCCCTGACAGAAGCGACTGCTGAGAAGCACGATTCCTTCGTCACACCAGATGGCAAGGGTGGTATGATTTGTACCTTCGACGGAAACGCTCTCATTCTCGGTGAAGCAGACGGTTCATCCTTCCCCTCTGGTGGCATCCGTGCGACCTTTGAGGCACGCGGCTACACCGCATGGGACCCTACATCTCCTGCATTCATCAAGAGAACGCCACATACCGCGACACTATGTATACCAACGGCTTTCTGCTCTTACACGGGCGAGGCACTAGACAAGAAGACCCCCCTTCTTCGCTCCATGGCCTCCCTGTCCAAGCACAGCCTACGAGTCCTCAGCTGCTTCGGCATCGAACCTGAGTACATCACAAGTAACCTCGGTGCCGAACAGGAATACTTCCTCATCGACCGCAGCATCTACCGAAAGCGTCCTGACCTCATCGAGACAGGACGCTCTCTTTTTGGAGCGTTACCACCGAAGCACCAGCAGATGGAAGACCATTACTATGGTGCTATCAAGGAGCGTGTACTCGAGTTCATGGACTCCGTAGACCGCGCACTCTGGGCACTCGGTGTGCCTGCGAAGACCCGTCACAATGAAGTAGCACCAGGACAGTTCGAAATTGCTCCTCTCTTTGAAGCGACAAACCTTGCCGTCGACCACAATGTCATGATCATGGACATCCTCCAGCGTCAGGCACTGCGTCACGATCTCGTTTGCCTCCTTCATGAGAAACCTTATGCGAAGGTGAACGGCTCAGGTAAGCATAATAACTGGTCACTGAGCTGCCCAGGTATGGGTTCCTTGCTCACTCCAGGTAAGACACCTCATAGTAATCGACTCTTCTTGCTGCTGCTGGCCTGCATCATCAAGTCCATCGATCTGCATGGTGATCTGCTACGCTCCTGCATCTCCAAGGCAGGTAACGACCATAGACTCGGTGCTCAGGAAGCTCCTCCTGCCATCATCTCTGTCTTCCTCGGTGATCAGCTCAACGATATTGTCGAGCAGATCAAGAAGGGTGGTGCGACTAGCTCCACCTGTGGTTCATTAATGAAGCTCGGTGTAGACTCACTGCCTCAGCTGCCAAAGGATGCCACCGACCGTAACCGTACCTCACCTTTCGCCTTCACGGGGAATAAGTTTGAGTTCCGTGCTGTCGGCTCATCCCAGACCTGCGCATGGCCGATGACTATCCTGAACACCATCGTCTGCGAAAGCCTCGATGCAGCTGCAGATTATCTTGAAGCCTACGTCGGAACAGACGAGTTCAATGCGAAGGTAGACGAGTACACCCGTGAACTCATCGTGAATCATGATCGCATCATCTTCAATGGTAATGGCTACTCTGAAGAATGGGTCGAAGAAGCCGAGCGACGCGGTCTTCCTCATATCCGCACCTCACTGGAAGCATTCGAAGTCCTCGGACAAGAAAGCACCATCGCCCTCATGGAGAAATATCAAGTACTCTCACGCTCCGAACTCCTTGCACGCAAGGAAATTCAGATCGAGAACTACGAGAAAACTATCGACATCGAGGCGAAGACATGCTTGAATATGCTACAGACTATCTACATGCCAGCCATCGCTGCTCAGATGAATAGCCTCTGCTCTACAGCCCAGTCTATCCAGTCAGCAGGAGTTAGCGTCGGACTCAGTGCAGTCAAGGGACGCATCGAAGAAATCGGTGTACTCTATGACGAGCTCCCAGCTAAGATCCAGCAGCTTGCACATAGCATCGAAGCAGGACATGCTCCTGAGATGAAGATAGCTATGGAAGAAGCACGTGCTATCGTCGATGCTCTTGAAGGGCTCGTCGATGCTCAGCTCTGGCCTGTACCTAGCTACGCTGAAATGCTGAATATCCACAGCGTCTAAGTGATAAAACCATAAAAATATCCACGATCGCCTGCGCTGCAGAGCAGGCGATCGTGCTTTTCTATAACGATGAACACTACCCCCACAGAGTCTACTCTCATCCTCCGTCGCCCTACACATGATGACCTCGCTGAAGCCGATGCCTTCTTCGATCGCATGATACCACTTAGTTATGAAGAAAATGGAATCATAGGCTTCGACGAAGACATGGTGGAAGAAATCGCCATTAAGAAGATGAAGCTGCGTCGCGATCTTGCAAGCGAGGGGAAGGACTACCATTTCTTACTCGCCATGATGGACGGTCGCATCGTAGGCACCATGTGCTATGGCCCTTCTAATGACCTGCTGAACAAAACAACAGAGCAGCGTACTCGTGATACAAAAGAGATAGGCTGCTTGCTCATTTTAAAAGAATACCAAGGACGCAGCATCGCGATGGAGCTCGCTCGCGCCAGCACAGAGGCTATGCGCGATGCCGGCTATACACGCTGCTGCCTCGACTGTGGTTATAAAAAGGCACAAAAAATGTGGATCAACAAGCTAGGTGCACCTCACTACTGCCTTGAGAATTACTGGCAGAATGGCATAGACCACTATGTGTGGGACTTCCCCATAGAGGAGCTCATCGCTAAACTAGCTAAGATCGAGAAGATGGATTAATCTTCTGGAGCCTCCTCGAAGGGGAGCTGCTTCTGTACGGTCTCAAGGCGACGCAGCAGTAGAGCTATGCCGACGCGATAGGCATTGATCTGAGATCTTACATCGTCCTGCTGTGTATACACATGCTGGACGGCATCGAGATAGGCGAGCCATTTCTTGTCAGACTCCTCCTTTGCCTTGAGAATTTCGCTGAATTCGGCCTGCATTCTTAGCTTGAGCTTCAGCCATTCTTTCACCATGTGATTATTATATTCTAGCTGAGTGAGGAAGAATTGGTATTGAGCGGCAAGAAGGAACTGCTCGTTAAATAGGGCTGGCTCGACACTTGTCTCTTCCTCAGCCGCCTTACTCATCGCGCTTTTCTGCTGCTCCATGATATCTTCCATCTGCTGAAGTAGGGGATTCGCATAAAGGGTCGCCTCCTTTGGCAGCCGATCAGCGAGCGCGGGCTTGTAGATGAAGTCATGGTAGCGTGCCTTGATGAGCTCGCGTTTCAGTAAGGCGATATTTTTATCGAGAGCGGAGCCCTTCAGCGGATCATTTGCCTGAATGGGGAGTCCTTTTACCAGTGTAGCGAACTCGGCTTCTGCCTTGTAAAAACTCACCCACACGCGCTGCGCGAGTTTCAGTCTATCGGTGAACTCGGTGTTATCCGCATTGGAATACAGTGAGATTTCCTTGTCGATGAAGCTCTTGAGAGTTTTCTCCGTGCTGGGGATCTTCGTCTCTGCCTGAAGGCTGGGAAGGGAGAACGCAAGCAAGGTGAGCGATACGATGCTAGTAATGGTAGACAATGATTTCATACGCAAGATGATGGGGGGCTTTCTTCTATCTTAAAGAAAAGAGGCTAGCTTGAAAAGAAAAAAACAGCAGCAGCTACGACATAATACTGTTATATAGCTAACTCAGGGTGGGATTAGCAGCCACCCTTCTGTAGTGTGATTTTATTAATTGCTATTAACTCTTCTCTGCTTGTCGATATGAGCTTGCTAATACAGAGTACATGCAGTAAAATACCTTCCATATGGCAGACCGTACTCATACTGATCCCGCTCGCATGGAAAAAATTGTGAGCCTATGCAAACGTCGTGGTTTTATCTTTCAATCCGCCGAAATCTATGGCGGACTTAATGGCTGCTGGGACTACGGCCCAATGGGCGCTGAACTCAAGCGCAATCTCAAGGACTACTGGTGGCGTCGCCACGTGCAGGAGCGCACCGACATCGTCGGTATGGATGGTTCCATCCTGACGCATAATGCGGTCCTCGTCGCTTCTGGTCACGTAGGTGGTTTCTCCGATCCTCTCTGCGACTGCCTCCTGAGTAAGGAGCGTCTTCGTGCAGACCAGATTCCAGCGCAGAGCGGTACAGCTCTCTGGTGGAAGGGTGCTCGTAAGTCTGATGGCTCATGGAGCTCGGACAAGGAATTCTCCATCCTCATCACTGAAGCTGATGAGAAGCAGCTCAAGCAGGCTCGTAAGTCAGCCCTCCAGTTCTACGTCCAACTTGCAGGCAAGGGTGCACAAGCTGCTGATCTCGAATTAGTCGATGAAAGCACAGAAGCCGTTACTGATAGCACACGCTATAATCCTGCAAACGGTTCACTCGTGACAGAAGCACGTGAGTTTAACCTTATGTTCAAGACGAAGATCGGCGCCACATCTGATGATAATGATCCTAATGCTGTCGGTTGGCTTCGCCCAGAGACTGCGCAGAACATCTTCTGCCAGTACAAGAATATCCTCGATTCCTCCCGCATGAAGATCCCCTTTGGTATCGCTCAGGTGGGGAAATCCTTCCGCAATGAGATCAACCCTCGTAACTTCACCTTCCGCTCTCGTGAGTTCGAACAGATGGAAGTAGAATACTTCTGTAAGGAAGAAGACGGTATGCGCCTCACTGATGAGTGGCTCGAAACCTGCCTCTGCTTCTACGAGGAAATCGGTATCCCACGCGAGAAAATCCACATCCTCGATGTCCCCGATGGTGAGCGCGCTTTCTACTCGAAGAAAACCTATGACCTCGAGTATGAATTCCCATTCGGTATTCAAGAGCTTCAGGGTATAGCCTACCGCACAGCCTATGACCTCACGGCTCATCAGGACGGCTCTGGTAAGCCTATGGAGTACTTCGACGAAGTGACACGTGAGCGTTACATCCCGCATGTAGTCGAGCCATCTGCTGGCTGCGACCGTACGGTACTTGCTGTGATCTGCGAAGCATACGATGAAGAAGAACTCGGTACAGCTGAAAAGAGTGATGTACGCACCGTGATGCGCTTCCACCCACGTATGGCTCCTATCAAGGCTGCTATCTTCCCGCTTCTCAAGAAGAATGCGGATCAGGTGCGCATCTGCCACGAAATCGAAGCGAAGCTGCGTCCTTTCATGACTGTCTTCTATGATGAGACAGGCGCTGTAGGTCGTCGCTATCGTCGCCAGGATGAAGTGGGTACACCATTCTGCATCACAGTCGACTTCGAAACACTCGGTGAAGAGAACCCTGAGTACAAGAACACCGTGACGATCCGTCACCGTGACAGCATGGAACAAGAGCGCGTCTCTATCGACGAACTCCTCAACTGGCTGGTAACTCGTATTCACTAAGAATCACACTATGGATACCTCCCTCTACCGTGCATGGGCTGAGGTAGATACTGATGCGATGCGTCATAATCTATCCGTCGTCGCTCGTGCTCTGCCTGAGCATCGCCGTATGGCTATCGTGAAAGCAGAGGCCTACGGGCACGGTCTCGAGGGGGTAGTGAAGGCACTGGATGATTCCGATATTGCCTTCTTTGGTGTGGCTACCATCGCGGAAGCTGCGCGCATCCGAGATACGGGATGCCACACCACACCATTCATTCTCGGTCCCTGCTTCCCTGCAGAGCGCGAGATGATCGTCCAGAATGGATGGCGCGCGGCTCTATCTAGCCTCGAAGAGATAGAGCATTTTGAATCCTTAGGAAAACTCTTTAATAAGGACGTGTATCTGCACATCAGTGTAGATACAGGCATGGGACGCGCAGGTATGCTACCGGGTGATCTCGGTGGACTCGGTGATCTATTACGCCGCTGCGAGCATGTGAAGATAGAGGGTGTGTACTCACACCTATCTGCTGCTTCAGAGGATATATCCTTCACTCATAGGCAGATCGCCAGTTTTGAATATGCTGTCTCTCAGCTCCAGTCTCAGCAGGTAGATATGCCATATAGGCATCTGTGCAGCAGTGCTGCTGTGTTTAACTACACAGCACCCAGTACGAATATGGTACGCCTTGGACGCTTGCTCTACGGTTACTCGCCTATGATGTCTGAGTACAATTCTGAACTTCGCAATACTCTGACACTTTATAGCCGCGTCACCTTATTGCGTACCCTTCCGGAGAATCATGGCGTCTCCTATAACCATACTTACGTGACGACGAGCCCGACAAAGGTCGCTACGATAGGTATAGGCTTCGCCGATGGCTACTCTCATTATCTTTCTAACACAGGCGCACGCGTGTATCTGAATAAGACATACTGCCCTGTACTAGGACGCATCACGATGGATCAGATCATGGTAGATGTGTCACACCTCGACAAGGTCGAGCCCGGTGATGTCGCTGAGATCATGGGGCCGCATGTATGCTGGACCGAGCTCACATCGCGAGCTCAGACTATCCCGAGCAATATCATTACAGGGATCACAGCACGTGTCCCCCGTCTCTATAAACCCTAAGCTAGCACTCTACCATCCTATAGCTTCTTATGTCTCGCAAGAGAAATACCTCCTTAGTCGCGTTCCAATGCCCCGCTAAGCTCCTCACGTCCATAGATGATTTCTCTTATGAGAATATGATGGATAGAACGGACTTCATCATTGCAGCCATCTCGAAGTTTGTTGAATACTATGAGAAAAATGGCGAGACTGAGCTCTTCGCAGGCATGACGGAAGAAGAACAGTCCTACCTCTTCGAGGAAGGACTGGATGAAGCCGATCTAGAAGCTCAGGATGAAGAAGAGTCTGACTTCTGGAGTGCTGACGAAGCGGAGGAAAGCAAGTAGGTAGCTCAGGGCTTCGTGGCGGCTTTATTCGCTTTTGTACTAGCGATCTGCGTTTTTCCTAAATTGAAAGTCTTTACTAGATCTTCATTCTGGTAGTAGTCAGCCGCGCGCAGTCGCTCTATCTCAATATAACAGAGGCTACCAAGATGTCGAATGAGATGAAGCTTATTAATTATAAAGGTGTATTCCTGCTCATCTGCATGCGAGAGGATGTACTTTATCTGGGCATCCATTTCTAGTAAAGCTACGACGAGTTCGTTGATGGTATTTGCATTAGCCTTTGCGTCTTGAGCGCAATCTAAGTTCTCTAGTATATCATGCAGCTGATGGAGCATCTGCTCAGTTTTTACGAAGCTAGAAGGAGTGCTGAGACCTCGTGACTGCAATAAGAGCTGAGCTTGACCATGCTGCTGCAGTGCTGTGGGATCATAGTTCGCAGGGCAGAACTGACTGAGAAGTGCTGCGAGCTCTTCGGAGCCATAAGCGCCGCGCTCTAGTATATCATGCGCTAGAATTCCTATCGTGCCGAAGAGGCGCGTATTAACGCTCATCTGCTTTTTAATGTCAGACATATGGTAGCCTTCTTCTCTGATGATCTGGTGTAAGAGGTCGAAGTTTTTGACAATATGTTGATGATGCTGCTTGAGGGAAGGGAGGGCTAAAAGCGCAGAGTTCTCGTCCTTGATCTGGAGGAGGCAGATACGTATAAGAGCGCCATGTTCATTAATCTCTTGATAGAGCGTTTCGGATTCTACCTGCAGTTTATTGGCACTATCCTCATGCACTGTAATATCGCTCGGAGCTACTGTTGTAGCGCCGGTGTTGCTAGCCATACTTAGGCATATTATACTAGCCAAGGCTACAATCCTCCTGTGAGGAAGGTATGAAAAAAAGGGCATGTTCTGGGTGGTTGGAGGGTGTAGGGTGGGAAGATAGATGATATCCTCCTGCTGCTTTATAGCAGAGCTGACAGCAGTAATGCAAGAACAAAAAAATGGTATAGCTACAAATTTTCATAAACAAATCTCCAATACTAACCGGGATTGACTTAGCTTAAATTAAGGATTATATGATATTAGTAAATCGTATAGAAATAAAAGCCCCTATCTATAAAGATAGGGGCTTTTATAACGGGCTACTAGCAATTAATCTATAATAGCGCTAAGCAAGAGGAATAATTTGCTTAGCTCTATGTGAGTAATGCGTGAGCTACCTTGTAGTAGAGGAAAGATATACGTAAATTACTTGCGTCGACGGCGCATGCATAAACCAGCTAAAGCTAGTAAGCTCATGGTGGCGGTAGCAGGTTCAGGAATAAACTGTGTTGTAATTTTATTTGCCTGCATATTTGAGACAAGCTCCATCTGCTGTTCTATGCTAAGATGACCAGAATAACCAGAGAAATTGTCATAGAAATACGAAGCACTGTCTAAGGAGTTTCCGCCGCCTGCATTACCAAAGGTCATGGATGTAATCATAGAGTCAGCTGTATAGTCCGTAGCAGTGAGATCGATAGACTTAACTAAGGCTGTTTCTGGGCTATATGAACCATCGGGAGCTGTACTAGTACCGTATATGTTAAAAGTAAGAGTGGGTGAGTTTATTTCACTCATACCCCCAACAAGGGTGAATGTGTACCATGTATCTGGAGTTAATGTGAAGTCACCAGACACACCCGCTCCGTAGATGCTAAATACGTTTGAACCGGTGGCATTTTTTTGAAATTGGAGATTATGCGTTCCAATTTGCATCGTGAAAATATTATTCCAGTCATTCTGGCTGCTACCAGTAGCTGCATGTTTGATATTAGCAGACAGAGTGAATCCCTCAGAGAAGCTCATATCCATTGTACGCTGGAAAGTGCCACCATTTTGTACCATTTTGTGCGCATAGCCTGATTCTCCATAGCCTGTATCGTAGCCTACCCAGCCTCCACCCACGTGAGTCATATCTTCTGTGCCAGTTACAGAATTGAAAGCACTGAGATCGCTGCTACCTGGGGCAGTATTGAAATCGTACGCGAACTCCAGTTTTGCAGTATTAGCAGAGCAAAGAGTTGTTGAACAGAATATAGAGAATAATAATGTTTTCATAGTGTTTGATTTTAGTTAAAGCGATGGTATTTTAAATCATTTTATGCGATAAATCAAGGATTTTATAGGTATTCTAATATGCAAACTTCGTGATTGTATGCTGAACTATTCGCTGCATTTGAGATCTATAATGAAAGACGCTCGTGGTCGAGACCACGAGCGTCTTTTGCTATCGCCTGTGTGCGCGTTATGCGCTGCACAGTTGATTTATTAATTTTAGGCTTCAGCAGGTGCTGGTGCTTCTTCCGTGCTCACTTCGGCATTGCGAGTGATGAGCTCAAGCACCTTGGAGGTGATGATGGACTGACGGATACCTGTGATGCGGTTTTCCTTAGCAAGCTTGCGCATGAAGCTGCGGAGGTTCTTTTCGCCTTCCTTCTGAGCGAGCTGAGCGATCTGAGTGTAAACTTCCTGATCGGCTGCGACGATGCTTTCGCGCTGAGCGATGAGCTGGAGTGCGAAGTAGACGCGGAGATTACGGATCGTTTCGTCACGGCTTTCTTCGCGGAGTTCGTCTGCCTTCTGGATAGCGTCGTAGTTACCGCCTTGGATAGCTGCGTAGATCTTGCGCTGAACTGTGTTGTCGAGTTCGCGGTTGATCAGGTCTTCAGGGAGGCTGAATTCGAGCTTATCAGCGATCTGCTCAGTTACCTGATCGATCTTGGTTTCTTCGATGCTGTTTACCTTGTTGTTCTTGATGTTCTCACGGACGATTTCCTTGATTTCTTCAAGGCTCTTGTCAGGAAGAGCAGCGGCGAAGAGTTCAGCTGTGACTTCAGGAACCTGCTTTTCGCGAACTTCTGTTACCTTGCAGGAGAAGGTGATTTCCTTACCTGCGATATCTGTGATGGGGAAGTCTTCCTTCAGCGTGAGGGTGATTTCCTTTGTGTCGCCTGCGACGGCACCAGCGAGACCTTCTGCGAGACCTGGCATGAAGCGGTCTTCAGCCATTTCTACCCAGTGACCTTCGCGACCTTCCATGAAGCCTACTGGCTTACCGCAGTAATCGGAGACAGACTTGCCTTCGATGCTTGTGGTGAAGTCGATGACGCAGATGTCACCCTTGTCCATTTCGGAAGCGCGTTCTACGATTTCATGCTTAGCGCTGGATTCAGCATATTGCTTGAGCATGTCGTCTACTTCGCTGTCAGAAACTTCTGTGGTAGGTACGGTGACCTTG
This sequence comes from uncultured Akkermansia sp., assembly GCA_964370895.1. Lineage (GTDB taxonomy): Bacteria > Verrucomicrobiota > Verrucomicrobiia > Verrucomicrobiales > Akkermansiaceae > Akkermansia. Next base: position 10,429 of record CAYJLR010000037.1, read on the forward strand.
AGACCCTTGTACTCAGGAAGTTCGAATTCAGGAATGATGGTGATTGTAGTTTCGAGACTGTAGCCACCGTCTTCACCGAAGCTAGCTTCTACGCTACCGAAGTCGAGGATCATGAGTTCCTTATTCTCGGTGAGTGCCTGTTCTTGAATCTGTTCGCGGAGGCGTGAGTCTGCTTCTTCTTCGATAGCAGCGGTGTAACGCTTAGCGATCACCGAAAGAGGAGCCTTTCCAGGACGGAAGCCAGGAACGTTAGCATTCTTGCTGTAGGACTTGGTGATGTCAGCCTTGATCTTGGCTACATCTTCGCTAGGCACGAGAGCCTTGAGCGTTGCTTGACAATCGTTTGTTTTGTCGATATTGATGTTCATGATATATTATGTGATAAAAAAACTCTCGTTTTGCTCATCTAGTTGCAGAGGCGTACTGATAGGGCGCATCGCGATTGCGCGTCATCATACTAGAGAACTTCTGAAAATGCAAGTGCAGATTAAAAAAATATCTTACAAATCGCGTCCGAATGCTAGTGAACTGCGTCCACTGCGCTCCAGAACTTTTAATCGCTCGGGTGGGAGCTTGTCATGAGGTATGGTGCTATAGCCTAGCTTGTCGCGGAAGTACTCCACAGCACTCTGGGATACGGCGAAGAGCTGCTTAAATCCCATGTCGCGAGCTTTCTCTTCTACCATAGCGCACAGCGCTTTGCCATAACCATGGCCTTCATAGTTGCGCTTGATGAACAAGCAGCCCAGCTCTGCGCACTCATGCTCAGGGTAGGGGTAGATAGCGACACAACCGACGATCGTGTCATCTAGCGTGTAGACGTAGTAGCTATCGAGGAAGTCGAGGACGCTCTCGTAGCTACGATTGATAAGCTTCGCTCCTGCCATGCTGCGACTGATCATGGAGAGTAGCTCAGGGATGTCGTCGAGCTGCATAGCGCGAATCTCACGGTAGGAGTCAGCATGTACCATCGTTCCTACGCCTTCCTCTGAGAAGAGCTCATCGAGAAGAACTCCGCGATGACGACCATCGAGAAGATGTACGCGAGGGATGCCTCTGCGGCAGACCTTCGCCGCTTCAAGCAGGTCTTCTCTGTAACTGCAATCGAAGGCTTCTGCTACCTCGGATTCGAGGATGGAGAAGATGGGCTGTCCCTTGCGTGTCGGTACACCACCATCTTGGAGACAGATATACTTCCTTGCCTTGAGTGCGCAGCAGAGTTCTATATTTTCCTCCACGAAGCGGCCTTCTGCCCCAGAAGTGACGAGCGCAATCTGATTACGTGCGATGATCTCTCGCACGCGACCTAGAACGAGATCAGGATCTTCGCAGAGATAAGGCTCTGCGAGTGCCGCATGCAGCTCACATTCCAGTGCCTTTTCCAGCAGCTTATGCTGGGACTCCTCATCGCCCTCCGCTATAAGAACGAGACGCACTCCCGTCTCATGTAGCGCATCGATGTCAAGTAAGGCATCGATGATCTCGCGAGCTGCGAGGAGTTTTGCGTTCAGGTGGATGACAAAGAGACGTCCCCTGAAGTAGGGGACGTACTCAAGAACGGAACGCACGTTGTGTATAGACATGCTGCTCTTCGTTAGGTTAATAATTTAAAATAGGAGGGCGCACAGACTGTGCTTATTTCTGTTCGTCCAGATTGACGACAGCGTCATGCATATTTCCGGAGTCGATGCCACCGATAGTGACGCCTTCCTCTTCTTCACCCATGCTGTTCGCAGGGATGATGTAGGTGAGATTTGCAGCACTTTCAGGACGCTTGATAGAAACGGTCACCTTCTTCTTAGGAAGAACAAGTGGCTTCTCAGCATAGGCGATCATCTCTGGGTCTATAGCGCCACTCTCAGCGATCTGCATAGGAGTGTACTCATCGTCGTTAGCCATCTCGTTGTCGATTTCTGACTCTACATCTATAGCGTCAGTGTCAGTGTTCGCCTGTCCTGCCTGTGCACGGAGTGCCTTGAGGAGAGGGCTGTTCTCACCGAAGAGAGCTGCGAGATCAAGTTCTCCATTTTCTGAAGGACTCGCAGGTAGGCCAGAGAGGAAGTCCTCAAATGAGCCGAGATTACCTGAGCTGCTGCGCAGGAGACCGCTAGCTGCATCATGTTCAACATTAATGATGAGGGCTTCGAAGATGTTGTAAGCTTCAGACTTGTACTCAACGAGCGGATCTTTCTGCCCCTGAGCACGAAGACGTACGCCTTCGCGAAGAGCATCCATATCAGTGATGTGCTGCTGCCAGAGCTTGTCGATGGCTTGGAGAATCATGCTGCGCTCGTTTGATTCGATACGATCAGGTCTGTCGTTTTCGATCTTCTTCTCGTAGCTATCCTTGATCTGCTGGATGATGTCTGCGCTCACGTCGCTAGCATCCTTGCTCTCAAGACCGAGATCTTCTTCGACCCATGCCATGGGGAAGCTGGTATTCAGCCAGTGCATGAGATCTTCACGACCTGCAGCACCTGCGTCGGTATCAAGGCAGAGCTCTGTTTTATGAGAGACGCTGGACTCGAGCATCTCATAGAGAAGCTCACGTGGGTCTTCGCTGAGAAGTGCATTGTTACGCATACCGTAGATGATGCTACGCTGCTGGTTCATGACATCATCATAATCGAGGATATGCTTACGCCACATGTAGTTACGCTGTTCGACACGCTTCTGCGCACCTTCGATCACCTTGTTCATGAGGCGATTCTCTACAGCTTCACCTTCTTCCATACCGAAGCGGTCCATCATGCGAGTCATACGCTCACTGCCACCGAAGTTACGCATGAGATCATCCTCAAAGGAGAGGAAGAACTGAGATGCACCGGGGTCACCCTGACGGGAGCAACGGCCACGTAGCTGACGGTCGATACGACGGGATTCATAACGCTCTGTACCCAGCACGTAGAGACCACCGAGTGAGGCTACTTCTGCACCGAGCTTAATGTCTGTACCACGACCAGCCATGTTTGTGGCGACCGTGACGGAGCCCTTCTGACCTGCCTTCGCGATGATTTCTGCTTCGCGCTGGTGATTCTTCGCATTCAGCACTTCGTGGACGATACCGCTGCGCTTGAGCATGCGGGAAAGAGTCTCGGATGCGTCGACGCTAGCTGTACCGATGAGGATGGGCTGACCAGTGGCATGAAGCTCATTGATCTTCGCGATAACTGCGTTGAACTTCTCACGACGGCTCTTGAAGATGAGATCGTTCTTATCCGCACGAATGCAGTCGCGGTTTGTAGGGATAGGGAGAACGTCAAGCTTGTAAATATCATGGAACTCAGAGGCTTCCGTTTCAGCCGTACCAGTCATACCAGCGAGACGCTCGTAGAGGCGGAAGTAGTTCTGAATCGTGATCGTCGCGTAGGTCATGTTCTCAGCTTCGATATCGACATTTTCCTTTGCTTCCACGGCCTGATGCAGACCATCGCTCCAGCGACGACCTGGCATCTCACGACCTGTGTTCTGGTCGATGATGACGATCTTGCCCTCACGGACGACGTATTCAACGTCCTTTTCGTAAAGAGTGTAGGCCTTAAGCAGCTGGCTCGTCGTGTGAAGACGTGCGCCTGTGCTGTCGAGTCGCTTGATGAGCTCATCCTTCAGCTCTTCCTTGCGGAACTCAGGAGTCTCTTCATTCTCGTCGATAGCGACGAATTCTGTACCGATGTCTGGGAGGACGAAGGCTTCAGGATTACCTGGACTGATGACTTCGCGTCCCTTTTCCATAAGGTCGGCGTCATGAGTCTTCTCATCAATGTAGAAGAAAAGCTCTTCCTTCAGCTTGTAAAGTTCCAGCTTACGTGGGTCTTGGTGGAGAAAAAGTTCGAACTTCTCCAGCATGCGGCGGAAGTCAGGATCCTGCTGAGAGCGTAGGAATGCACGATTGCGAGGCATACCAAGCTTCACCTTATAGAGGCAGCGGCCAGCGGCTTCAGGATTGTTCGCCTTAGCCTCTTCCTCAGCTTCAACCATGAGTTTGTTACACAGGTCAGTTTGCTGCTTCACGATGCTTTCGATCAGTGGCTTGAGCTCATCATACTGATGCTCACGCTCGACTGGCGCTGGACCAGAAATAATGAGAGGAGTACGCGCTTCATCGATAAGAATGGAGTCCACCTCATCAATAATAGCGAAGTAGTGACCGCGCTGCACCTGCGCGGCACGTGTCGTAGCCATACCATTGTCACGGAGATAGTCAAAGCCGAACTCAGCATTCGTACCGTAGGTGATGTCGCAGTTGTACTGCTGACGGCGCTGATCATTAGGCATCATGCTCTGGATGCAGCCTATGCTCAGACCGAGGAACTTGAAGAGTGAACCCATCCACATGGAGTCACGACGCGCGAGGTAGTCATTCACCGTCACCACGTGAACACCCTGACCAGTCAGTGCATTCAGATAAACTGGGAGCGTGGCCACGAGAGTCTTACCCTCACCAGTCGCCATTTCCGCGATGAAGCCTCGGTGAAGAGCGATACCACCAAGAAGCTGAACATCAAAGTGAACCATCTCCCAAGTCATTGCTGTACCGCAGACATCAATCTCACTGTTCATCATGAGACGAGCTGCGGACTTCACTGCTGCAAAAGCCTCTGGAAGGATGATTTCCAGATATGTGGAGCGCATGCGAGCGAAGCGAGGCTCAATCTCAGCAAAGGCCTGCTTACCCTTCTCGATGGACTCGAAGCTAGGCTCGATAGAAGGAAGGCTAGGGAAGATGTCGCGAAGGCTCTCGAAGCGAACATTCAGCTGGGCGGCATAGCCAGCGAGTTCTTCTTCGGAAGCGCCTTGTAAAATCCCCTTACTAGGGAGCTCAAGTGGGGTGAATCGGTGCAGGTATTGCTGCCATTCGCGAGTCTTGTTAATAAGGAAATCCTGATCGCAGTCGCTCCACGATTCCTCAATGTCGCGAATCTTCTTCACGATAGGGCGTAGGCGACGCAGTTCGCGCTGGTTCTTAGAGCCTACGATTTTGTTTAGTATCCACTTGATCATAAATTGTCTATTCTTTTCCGAAATCTGTATACAGAGAGATGCAGCACGTATTTATACACGCGCTGCATCAATAGTACCAGACTGAGAGTACTTTGGCAAGTCTACATAAATTACATACATAATAAATCGCCTTGTAGCTATATTACTCTTCGTGTTCATGCACCAGCGACGCTGCTATGATGCAAAATCCCACGGCTTCGAATTTTCGAAGCCGTGGGTGGGCTATTCAGTGACTATTGCTGTATGAGCGATTTAGTTAATGAACTTGTACTGGAACTTCAGCTCCTTCTTGCTCTTCGCTGGGATGGTGATGTTCCAGCGGATGGTGTGTTGAAGCTTGTTGTAAGTCGCGTAGGGATTCGCGCGACTCTGTATCTTCGCACCATCACTGCTACTGATGATATCACCGACAACGGATTGGCTGACCTCCATCTCAATGTCTTCATTCATGTTGTTCTGCATCGAGAGGGTGACTTCAGATGTGTTTTCATCGCGCGAACTTGACTTGAAGCCCATGCTGATGCGCTTCGAGTCTGTTACGATAGCTTCCTTCTTCACCTCGATGCTGAGCGCACGGCTGAGCTGTATGGTGCAGTCGGACTTGCTCTGAGTGTACTCTATCTTATTCATCCCTGCGAAGCGGCCTTCCTCGATGATCTCAATGGGAGCTGAGGTGAGAGGCATGTCGAGAGGATTTGTGAAGCGGATGCAGCTCCAGAGATTCTCTGCAGTGTTCTTCGCGATCTCCTCCTCAAAGTCGGTAGGATCATTAAGCTTCCACGTGTAGATCTTCTTGTAAGGCATGGTGGTGGAATAGAGCGGCTGGGTGATGACATCACCAGCCTTCATGCTGAAGCCTTCTACTGGGTAGAAGAAGAGCTCGCCTGTATCCGTGCCCTGCGCGGGGGTGGCATCTGCGTCGTCGCTTGACTCCTCATCGAAGTCATCGTAGAGCAGACTGTTCGAGGCTATGATGTTGTTACTGTAGTTAGTATTCACGTAGCGCCTGTTAAACGGCTTGCTAAAGATGCGGTTTTCTGTGACAAGTATCTGCTTCCCAAAGGCCTGCTGCAACACATCCTCTGTGATGAGTGCCATGGGGTCTATCTGCGAGGTGTCGATCTGAGACGGAGTCCCAGAGACGAGCTCGAGGCTGACATTCTCCAGGTCTATCGTGTTATTAATAATCGCCGCTTTCGCATCGAGGGTGGCAGTGCCGTCTTTCCTGAGCTCGAGTCTGTAGCTGGGTATCCAGCTGAGTTCCTCGCTGAGGCAGTTTGTGTAGATTTTCTTCCCTGCGCTGGCTTTCTCTAGCTCTAGCGTGACGATGGGGCTTTCTACGATCTCTGTCGGGAAGGTGATGGGCTCGTGGAAGTTGATTTCTTCGATGTTGTGTACATTGATGCTGATGAGTCCCTGTTCGGTTTGGAAGAGAATGATATTCTGATGATCAGGCGAGTCGCTTTCGATGAGCTCATTGACGGATATGGTGTGCTTCTTCTCTAGCTTCGTTACCTTCGGAGGGGCGACGACGCTACCTGTGAGGCTGCGTACGTCGTCGGCACCTGTGCTGGAGAAGCGCAGGGTGACCTTTTTCCCAGGGTTGGAGATGAGGAGATTCGCCTCAGAGATGTGGAGATTCTTCTTGTACTTCTTCATGCTGGAGACGACTCGACCTATCTCTACTCCCTGATCTGCTTCTACCCAGAAGCTTCCGTGGACGGGAATGGGGAGGGAATTCAGCTCGACAGCGGTCGAGTCTGGTAAGATGCCTTCGAGACTGATGTAGCCGTAGCCTTCTTTAAAGAGGGATAGCTTCGTCGCTTTCAACTCGACTTCGTTTGCCATCAGGTTCAAGCTTCCGAGGGATAGCGCGATGGCGATGATAGGGGATATTTTCATGATTATTTTTTGTCAGTCTTTTCAGGAAGCAGGGTGGAGGTCTTGTAGACGTAGGTGTAGGTCACCGTCTTGCTGCTATTGGCAG
>CAYJLR010000038.1:0-17315 GCA_964370895.1 uncultured Akkermansia sp.
TTCACCGAATTAGAGCATTGTGTGTACATAAAAAAAGCGGAAAGTATGAACTTTCCGCTTTTTTAATATCGGGGCGACAGGATTCGAACCTACGACATCCAGCTCCCAAAGCTGGCGCTCTACCAGGCTGAGCTACACCCCGAAAAGGTGTTTTGGGTTACTAAAAAAATGGCTCAGGACGGATTCGAACCGCCGACACGCGAATTTTCAATCCGCTGCTCTACCGACTGAGCTACTGAGCCTCTTTTTTAATCGCACCATTCACTGGTAAGGGTGCAGGGGGATTATATACGAAAGGTCGCAGCATGGCAAGTAAAAAAGTGCATTTAATGTACATTTTAGTATAAATTACATATCTTTCAAATCATCAGTATATTACAAGGATAATAATCTAACACAGTTTGAACTTATTTCAATTCGCCCTTGTCTAAAGCATATGAAAAAGACATTTCTATACCTCTTCTGCAGTACTGTCGTGGCATTCACAGGACTCGCTTGCTCCTCTCAGACCTACACCGAAAGCACAAAGCCTGTCGCAAATCTCGATCTCACTCGCTACATGGGCAGCTGGTACGAGATCGCACGTCTCCCCCACTCTTTTCAGAAAGACATGAACTATGTGAAGGCGACATATACACTACAAGACAATGGGCGCGTTCACGTGCTCAATGAAGGGAAAAAGTCCGATGGAGAGCACAAGTCCGCTACGGCACGCGCCTATAGACCTGACGGCGAGCGAGGTGGTCACCTGCGTGTGAGCTTCGTACCTCCCTACTGCTGGTTCTACGGATCGTACAATGTTATCGATATCAATGAGGAGTACACACTAGCGGTCGTGTCAGGCTCGAGCACATCGATGCTCTGGCTTCTTTCGCGCACGCCTCAGATATCTGAGGAGAGTAAAAAGGTCTTTCTAGAGTTCGCTCAATCTCGAGGCTTCGATACTTCCGCTATCATCTGGACAGAGCAATAGCGATACTACTGCTCTTCCTTCAAGCCTTCGATGCTAGGGTCTTCGATACTCTGGCTATCTTTGCTCTCTTCATCCTCTTCCTCGTCGGTCTGAGCTGTGGCTTCGCGCTGGCGACGACGCTGATCGTACCATGCGTAAAGAATGCAGATCTCATAGAGCATGTACATAGGTGCGGCCATAATGAGCATCGTACCTGGATCGGGAGCAGGTGCTAGTAATAGGGCTATGAAGAGGCAGGCTATGAGTGCATAGGCGCGTGTGCGCTTCATCAGATCGTAGCTGAGGACACCGAGCTTCACAAAGGGAATGACCAGTACAGGGAGCTCGAATACTGCGCCGAAGACGCAGACAAGCTTAATCGCAAAGCTAATGTAGTCCCCAATACGCCAGTCATTAGAAATACCGAGACTCAGCGAGTAGCTATAGAAGAAGCTCAGTACGCGTGGAAGTACGATAAAGTAGGCAAAGGAACAGCCACCAATGAAGAGACCGAAGCCCCAGCCCACGCTCTTATACAGGAGTCGCTTCTCATGCTGATGTAGTCCCGGTACGATAAACTGGAGGATGAAGTACATCAGCAGAGGGAAGGCTAGTATGATGCCCCCGAAGAAGGAAAGAGTCAGCGAGAGCATGAAGGCTTCTGCTGGATGGAATGCCCCCATGAGCTGGAGAGCCTCTCGACCGCGAGGGTTTCGCAACACGGCACCTGATTCAATGAGAGAGTTTGCGAGCTCGACTTGCTCCTCTTGCTCGGGGAAACTTGCTTTGATAAACCCTTCCTTCTTATCAGAGGGAAGTAAAGCGGCGGCATTCAAAATAGGAACGACAGGGTAGAGCTCGAGCACCTCTGCTCGCTGCTCTGCTAATAAGTAGCTGCGGGCATGGTCGGGAAGTGTGCTGATAATAGAGGAAAGATGCTTTGCCTCTATCCAGTCATCTACATCGATGGCTGAGGGAAGATGGTCTGATTCGTAGCGCTGCCATACGGCATCAACTGGTCCACGTAGGATATCCATGAATGATGGCGCAAAGCTGAAGCATATAAGCATGGATGCAAGCAGCGTGATAGCTATGCGTATAATAGTGCGTCGCAGATCTTCTAGATGATCGAGAATCCCCATATCATCCGCTCTATTTTTCTCAATTTGAGCTTTTTCTCGTAGGCGAAAGATTGATTTAAGGAAGATCACAACGCGATTATATCAATATACAAGGAAGTAATCAAGCTCTATGTATTCCATGAAAAAAGCCCACCTCGTAATGAGGTGGGCTTTTAACAATGTTATAAGGTATATTAAGCTTCTGGCTTAAGCTTGTGAACAGCTTCCTTAAGTTCCTTACCTGCTGTGAACTTCACACGGCAGCGTGCAGGGATGATTACGTCCTGCTCTGGGGAACGAGGATTGCGTCCTACTTTTTCCTTTACTGTTTGAACTTCAAACTTACCAAACTTGCGGAAGATAACAGAGTGGCCGTCTGTCAGGGATTCTGCAATAATGTCAATTGTAGCTAAAAGTGCGTTGAATGCTGTAGCCTGGCTGAGACCAGTCTTTTCAGCAATCATGCTTGCTACTTCCTTTTTCGTGATTACTTTGGAACGTGCCATGCATATATATTTATCAACATTTGCGAAAAATGGCAAGACCTTTTTTTATTCATAAGTAATTTAGTGTATTCTAGCGAACAAAATTATTATTCTAAAATGAGAACTAAATTCTACGTAAATCACACTTAATTAGTAGGAATTGAGCGTGATTTATTTAGCTTAAAAAAAACAGAGTCCCTTCATAAGGGACTCTGCATCTAAGCATGATGAAAAAAATCAAATATTAGAATTTTTTTTATTTTTTCGCTCTTTTCTTGCTTGGCTTCTTAGAATGAGGCGTGAGCGCACGTTCCTCTGTCATCTGCCAAGACCAATCCCAGCGATCAAAAGATTCGAAGCAAGCGGTCAAAAGGTCGACACTAGCATCAATATCGGTTTTATGTGACATTTCTATACTCTGGTGTACGTTACGCACTGGTATAGAAACAGATCCTGCGATAGAGCCGCCTGCTGTGAACTTTTGCATCGCGCCAGCGTCGGTTCCACCGGCGCAGAGCATCTCGTATTGGTAGGGAATTCCGCCCTCTTCTGCGAGCGCTGTCATGAAGTCTACCATGCGGCGATCTGTGATCAGAGATCCATCATAGAGCTTGATAGCTGTGCCGAGACCGAGCTCTGTGCACTTCTCATGTGCTGGCGCACTAGGAGTATCAAAGGCAATGGTCACGTCGAGTGCCAGAGAGAAGGTAGGCTGGATGCTCAGAGTCGCGGCTTGTGCACCACGCAGACCTACTTCTTCCTGCACGCTGAATACAGCATAGAGATCGTAGGCTGGAAGCTTCTTGGCGTCGCGAAGCTTCTTGATACCTTCGATGAGCATGTAGCAGCCACCGCGGTTATCGATACTCTTCACATTCACGCAATCGCCCATTTCGATGAGATCACCTACACGAGTGATGGAATCGCCGACGCGCACTATCTTCTCGACTTCTTCCTTCGACATACCCACATCGACGATATAGTCAGTAACGGCTGGCATCTTTGTGCGCTCCTCAGGGCTCATGACGTGGATGGGCTTTACACCCATGCAGCCAGGAAGATCCTTCTTACCGTGGACGATCACGCGCTGTGCGGTCAGTGTCTTCGGGTCGAATCCACCGAGTGGCAGAATGCGAATGAATCCCTTGTCATCGATATGACGAACCATGAAGCCGATCTCATCCATGTGTGCGGCGCACATGATGCTCTTTTCCGAGCTCTTCCCCTTAATAAGGGCGATAAGATTCCCCATATGGTCGATGCTGACGGAATCAGCAAGAGGTTCCACGATTTCTTGAATGATCCCACGGACCTGTCCTTCAAACCCAGGCGCGCCATAAGCTTCGCACAGGGTCTTAAATAATGTAACGTTCATCACCTAGGAGTATATGTATTCCGTCTAACCATTACAAGCGAAATCCTCCTCTCACATGTCATTTGTGAGAAAGGGCGAGCCATGAGATCTTCACGCGATAGCTCGATAGGTAAAAAATGGCGGGCGTAGAATCTCTTCTACGCCCGCTTCAACTTACTACCTATGAAACTTGTCGCTCTTTATTATCGAGGCATCGTGCTCTCTCCTTCACTAGCCTCTAGGAGCGACATATAAGTGAGACGTATGAAAATGGCATTTCGTTCAAAGAAATGATGAAAAAAAATTAAGCACCCCCTACAATTAGAAGCAATAGTTTGATAAACAATAGATAAGAAAATATATTTTTTTCTAAAAAAAGAAACAATTCTCCTTGAGCTAGCCCCGGCGGGAATCGAACCCACATCTACCCTTTAGGAGAGGGTCGTTCTATCCATTGAACTACGAGGCCATTTCCAAGGACGCGCCTATTACAGCTCAATTAAGCGGCAATAGCAAGCATAAAAGCCTGCTATGCGTCATTCATTACAGATCTCACTGAAAAATGCTTGCTAATTGCCTCGCAAGAGCGTAGAATCGCGCGCATGAGCACCGAGTCGGACAACACAAGCAGCGCAAAACGCGACTTCATTCGCGATATGATTACCCATGACCTCGCTGAGGGTTATTGTCAAGTTCCTATCACACGCTTTCCGCCTGAGCCTAATGGCTATTTGCACATTGGGCATGCGAAAGCCGTGTGCCTGAACTTCGGTCTCGCACAAGAATACGCCGCCCTCGGCGCACGCTGTCATCTTCGCTTTGATGACACGAACCCATGCAAGGAAGACATTGAGTTTGTGCGCTCTATTCAGGAAGATATCAAATGGCTCGGCTTCGACTGGGGCGATCACCTGTATTTTGCATCCGACATTTTCCAGTTCTACTATGACTGCGCAGTTCATCTGATCAAGAATGGTCTCGCCTATGTAGATCTTCAGGACCGTGAGACGATCCGCGCACAGCGTGGTGATCTCGTCACCGCAGGTACACACTCCCCATACCGCGACACGCCAGCAGAAGAAAACCTAGAACTCTTCACCGCGATGAAGGAGGGTAAGTTCAAGGAAGGCGAAGCTGTACTACGCGCGAAAATAGACATGGCTAGCAGCAACATGAACATGCGCGACCCTGTCATCTATCGTATTTCCTACGAATCACATCACAATACAGGTACTGACTGGTGCATCTACCCCATGTATGACTTCGCTCATCCGCTGGAAGATGCCTATGAGCATATCACGCATTCGCTCTGCACTCTGGAGTTTGAAAATCACCGCCCTCTTTACGACTGGGCTATTGAGAACTGCCCTGTCCCAGCCACACCTAAGCAGCGTGAGTTCTCCCGTCTGAATATCACCTACACCGTCATGAGTAAGCGTAAGCTTCGTGAACTCGTAGAAAACGGTCACGTATCTGGATGGGATGATCCTCGTATGCCTACACTCTGTGGTATGCGCCGTCGTGGCTACCCCGCGCCAGCCATTGTCTCCTTCTGTGAAGGTGTAGGTATCACTAAGTTTAATGGGAACACGGATGTCGCGCGCCTCGAGAACGCTGTACGCAGCGAGCTCAACACGAACGCTCCTCGCCACATGGCGGTTCTCGCTCCTCTGAAGCTCGTTCTCACGAACGTCCCAGAGAACTTCGAAGAAGAAGTAGAACTCGTCATCAACCCTGAGCAGCCAGAACTCGGCAAGCGCAGCGTCACACTGACGAAGGAAGTCTATATCGAGCAAGATGACTTCATGATAGAGCCACCTAATAAAAAGTACAAGCGTCTCAGCCCTGGTGCTTGCGTGCGCCTGCGCGGTGCTTATTGCATCGTTGCGAAGGAGTTTGACACAGACGCAGATGGCAATGTCACAGAAGTACGAGCTGAGCTCATCCCCGACACCATCGGTCAGCCGCCTCCAGAAGGCATCAAGTGCAAGGCTGCTATCCACTGGGTATCCGCTCGCCTCGGTGTACGCGCAGAAGTACGTATGTACGATAGACTCTTCGTCGACGAGGCGCCCGATGCTCACCCAGAAGGCTTCCTTGCTTCTATGAACAGTGACTCTCTCTCAGTCATCTCTGATGCTTACATCGAGCCAGCACTGGCCACTGTCAGCCCAGAGTACCTTTGCCAGTTCGAGCGTCTCGGCTACTTCGTAGCCGACCGTCACGAGCATAGCCCAGAACACCCTATTTTCAATCGTTCCGTCGGTCTTCGTGACTCATGGGCGAAACAACAAAAAGCATGAGTAAAACAGTAGAATTTAAAAGCGAAGGCGGTAGTTTTGATATGAGCCGCTTCATCTCCGAATGTGATGCAGCAGTCACAGGTATGAATCCTGAAGACTGCGCCAGCCCTGCCACCACATCCCCCTCTTCCCCTAGCCACGAACTCCCGAGCCCAGAGAGCGCGCAGAAGCTCTCTGTCCCTGTAGCTGAAGGCATAGACCCAGTCATCTACTCCCCTCTCGAGGAAGTATTAGAGGATATCAAGGCGGGTAAGATGGTTCTTGTGACGGATGATCCTACTCGTGAAAACGAAGCAGATCTCATCTGCGCTGGTGAGTACGCGAGCCCTGAGAATATCAACTTCATGGCGACACACGCGCGCGGTCTCATCTGCGTGCCCATGTCTGACGAGCGCATAGCGAAGCTCGCTATCCCCATGCAGACAGCTCACAACACGGAGAAGCATCACACCGCATTCACTGTCAGCGTCGATGCGAAGGAAGATATCACGACTGGCATCAGTGCCTTTGAGCGCTCCATCACTACGCTGAAACTCGCTGACCCGACCTCAACCCAGAATGACTTCGTCCAGCCCGGTCATAGCTTCCCTCTCCGCGCACTCGCGGGTGGTGTACTACGTCGAGCAGGTCACACAGAAGCAACGGTGGATCTCATGAACATCTGCGGCCTCCAACCTGTAGGTGTATGCTGCGAAATCATGAAGGATGACGGCACGATGGCACGCCTCGGTGACCTAGGCAGCTTCCAGAAGAAACATCAGCTAAAGGCCTGCTCCATCGACCAGATCATTGATTACCGCGTTCTTACCGAGCAGAGAGACATCGCTGCTAGTCTTGTCGTACGAGAAGAAGTCATCAAACTACCTACGCGTTACGGTGACTTCACATGCTATTCTTACCACTCCTCCGTTGATGGGCAGACTCACCTCGCACTCGTGCATGGTGACATAGATATGACGAAGCCCGTCCTCTGCCGCCTCCACAGCGAATGCTTGACAGGCGATGTCTTCGGTAGTCGTCGCTGCGACTGTGGCAGTCAACTCGACATCGCTATGAAGCGCATCGTCGAAGAGAATGGTATTCTTCTCTACATGCGCCAAGAAGGACGCGGTATAGGTCTCGGTGCGAAGTTACGCGCTTACAAGCTCCAAGAGGAAGGTCTCGACACAGTCGACGCAAACCTCCACCTTGGCTTCGCAGCAGATCTCCGCGACTACAGAGCGAGTGCCCAGATGCTTCTCGACATCGGTGTTAAGCAGATTAAGCTCATGACGAATAACCCCGCGAAGATCGAAGGACTCGAAGCAGGTGGTATCGTCATCACCGAGCAAGTTGCTATTGCATCCTGCCCTCACGAAGGGAATGCAAGCTACCTCAACACAAAAAAAGAACGCATGGGGCATACGCTATAAGATCTTAGTTTACTTGAGGCATGCTGAAAAAAATACCAGTTGGTCATTTTTTTCAGCATGTCTCAAGTAATCATTGCTAAGTTACTTACTATCGTATAAACTCATCCCATTATTTTATACATTTCACATGTCCCAGACTCCCACTCCACCAGATAATTCTAAAAATAGCCCACAACCAGCAAAGCAAACGAACTGGGGTCTCCTCGTACTCCTAGCTGTCATCGGCGGCATCCTAATCCTCGCCTTCGGTGCAGGCGGTTCTAGCAAGCGTATCAAGTTTGACGCCTTTGCAGATCTCTATCGTGAAGGCGGCATCGTCCAGAACAGCCAGAAGCGCTTCCCTATCACTGTCACGACAGACAGCGCAGGCAAGCAGGGTACTATTTCTGCGTATCGTTACAATACGATCCCTACAGCAGAATACGTCAAGTTCCACATCAGCTACACACCTAGTGAGAAAATCAATGAACTCTTCAACCGCTACGGCATCACGAAGCAGGTAGTCGGAGCAGCCCCAGCTGATGCTCTAGGCGAGCAGATCCAGTCCACCGACGCACTCGTGAAGTTCGGTGAAGAAGGCCGCCTCCTTAGCAACAAGGACAAGCAGCCAACTATCTACCTGAATGGAGACAAGCACATACTCGTCGGTGAGTATCGTAAGATTCCTACCACAAAGGCGGAGCGCAAGAACGTCACGGCGATCGAAGTAGCCTTTGCTAATGAGTTCGAAGGAGCTCAAGTGAAGCAGCTTCTTGGCAATCGCGCTGTGTATAAGGTGGACAGTAACATGTGGTTCTCCCTCATTATTAATCTGCTGCCTATTGCGATCATCATTCTCCTCTTCTTCTTCATCTTCCGCTCCCAAAGCGGTGGTCCTAGCGCTGCGATGAAGTTTGCAAAGAGCCGTGCACGCTTGCTCGATCCGAAGGAAAACCGCGTTACATTCAAGGACGTAGCCGGTGTATCCGAAGCGAAGGAAGAAGTATGGGAAATCGTCGAATTCCTGCGCAATCCTAAGAAATTCCACGACATCGGTGGTACGATTCCTAAGGGTATCCTGATGGTAGGCTCCCCTGGTACTGGTAAGACCCTGCTGGCACGAGCCATCGCAGGTGAGGCAGATGTACCTTTCTTCACCATATCAGGCTCTGACTTCGTAGAAATGTTCGTCGGTGTCGGTGCTAGCCGTGTGCGCGATATGTTCGCAGAGGCGAAGCGTCACTCCCCTTGCCTTATCTTCATCGATGAAATCGATGCAGTCGGGCGTCACCGTGGTCACGGCGTCGGTGGTGGTCATGATGAACGCGAGCAGACACTGAACGCCATGCTTGTCGAAATGGACGGCTTCACCGCGAATGAAAACGTCATCGTCATCGCGGCAACAAACCGTGTCGACGTGCTCGACCCAGCTCTCCTGCGTCCCGGTCGCTTCGACCGTCAGGTCGTGGTAAATCTCCCAGACGCTGCCGGTCGTGAGCAGATCCTTCGTGTCCACGTTCGCAAGATTAAGATGGATGAGAATGTAGATCTCGCACCTATCGCCCGAGCAACTACGGGCTTCTCTGGTGCTGAACTCGCGAATCTCGTGAATGAAGCAGCTCTCATCGCTGCCCGTCTGAACAAGACACAGGTACAGCAAAGCGACTTCGAAGAAGCACGTGAAAAGGTACGCTGGGGACGCGAGCGCCGCTCCATGGAGCTCTCCGATAAGGAGAAGTACATGACTGCTGTGCATGAAGCTGGTCACGCGATCTGTCTTCTCGAGACACCTCTGCACAAGTCTCTGCCTCTTCACAAAGTCACGATTATCCCTCGCGGTCCAGCACTCGGTGTTACCATGATGCTTCCTGAAGAGGATAAGCACAGCGAGCACAAGAGCGAGCTACTCGACTACATCGTCGTAGCCATGGGTGGTCGCGTCGCAGAGGAAGTCGTCTTCGGTGACATCTCTGGTGGCGCACGTGGCGACATCAAGAGCGCGACTGACATCGCCCGCAAGATGGTATGCGTCTACGGCATGAGCGAAAAGCTCGGTCCTGTCGAATACGGTACGAACCAAGGTGAGGTCTTCCTCGCCCGTGATATGGCACACTCGTCACGTAACTTCTCCGAGCGTACAGCACAGCTTATCGATGAGGAAATCCAACGTATCATCGAAGAGAACTACGCGCGCTCTCAAGACATTCTTAACACAAAACGTGAACGCCTCCTCCTGATCGCTGACAAGCTCATCGAGTTCGAAAGCCTCAGTGGAGATCATGTAAAAGAACTTCTCGAAACAGGCATCATGCTCGATCCACCTCAGCGCGATCTCCCTCCCCCCATTCCCAGTGAAGAAGGCGACGAAGGAAGCAGCGATGAAAGCATAGCCACAGAAAATACAGAAGAGCAGACGACTGGATACACCCCATTTAACCCATTCGACTCTTCTCAGCCTAAGCAATAAGCGACATTAATACATACCCTCAACACATTTTAAAAAGACATGAACAGCCAAGAACTAGCATTCGCATGCGCACAAGCCGCAGCCGACACTAAAGCTACAGAAATCCAGATCTTTGACCTTCGAGGCAGCTCGACGATCACCGACTTCGCGGTCGTGTGCACAGCCACATCCGTCCCCCATCTCCGCGCGATTCTCCGCGACGTGGATAAGGAAGTATACGAGAAGTATGACATCAGTGCCGTCTATGCTGAGCGCACGCCTCAAGCTCTCTGGTCCGTACTCGACTATATCGATATCATGGTACACGTGATGGCTGGTGAAGTTCGCGAGTTCTACGGGCTTGAAGAACTCTGGCAGCCAGAAAATCGCGTCGAGTGGACACCCGACCTCGGGCCACTTCAGACTAATTAAATAACGAGACCACAGATTTTCTTGACTCTGCTGCCTGCTAGGTGTAATCTAGCTATATCTAATCAGGTGATCGCATAATCACATCTAACGTATATCCTCCTATGTCAAACCAGTTCAATCTACTCGCTCAAGTCCGTCAGTACCTTATTCTTAATAATGAGGACTATGAATGGATCACTATGGGAGAAGATCATCAGCGCATTGGTCTTGCTTATCTGCCCTCTGCTGAAACAGGTCTTCCCTGCACATTCATGTTCACAGAACTTGAAGAGCCAGCGACACTTGTCTTTGATGCGCATTTCGCTCTACGCGTAATTCCAGAAGAGCGCCAAGAACTCAGCATGTTGCTTCTGACGCTGAATGCGAATATCACGGAAGGTCAGCTCCTGCTCGACTTAGAGGGTGGCTTCGTATACTTCCGTGTGAACTATGCGCCTACAAGCGAAGCGGTAAGTCCTGAAGCTATCCACGAGAAGATCCAGCAGATGGAAACACTCGGCATCTCCATGTGCCAGACCTACGCTCGCATCATTTCTCAGGAGTTTACTACATACTAAACAACCTTAACCATCTCTTTCCCTAATAAATATATTATGTCACTCGCAAAACCACTCGAAGGAAAAGTAGGCATCGTCACAGGTGTCGCAAACAAGCGCAGCATTGCATTCGGTATCGCTAAAGCATGGCACGAAGCCGGTGCTAAGCTTATTTTCAACTTCCAAGGCGAACGCCTCAAGGATGGTGTCATCAAGCTTGTCCAGGAAACATTCGGCGCTGACACTCCTATCTGCGACCTTGATGTCAGCAGTGATGAATCCATCGATAGTTTCTTCTCCTTTGTACGTCAGCACACCGACCGCGTTGACATGCTCCTGCATGCTATCGCTTTCGCTCCTAAGGCAGATGGCACACTCGGAGGCGACTTCTCTGAGATCCCACGTGACGCGTTCAACACCTCACTGGAAGTCTCTGCATACTCCCTCATCGCCCTCGCACGTGGCGTCGCTCCTCTCATGACAGAAGGCGGCTCCATCACCGCTCTGAGCTACTACGCGAGCCAGAAGGTCGTGCCTAACTACAACCTCATGGCAGTATCGAAGGCAGCTCTGGAAACCAGCAGCATGTACCTCGCCTACTCCCTCGGTCAGCGCGAAAACCCAATCCGAGTGAACTGCATCTCTGCAGGTCCAGTACAGACACTCGCAGCTCGCGGTGTCGGCGGCTTCTCCACCATGTTCAAGGTATACGAAGAACGCTGCCCTCTTCGTCGCTCCTGCACACTTGAAGAGCTCGGTGCTACTGCTACTTTCCTCGCTAGCGCAGGCGCTGCTAGCATCACAGGTCAGGTCATCTATGTCGATGGTGGCTACGAGATCATGGGCATGTAAGTGCGCCACCTGATTCAATCAATTTTAAAGCCTCCCCTCTTCTGATAGAGGGGAGGCTTTTTGCATGCTTGAACGCGCGTATTATCTAATTTTGTTAGCGTAATATTCCAACATGTGTTGACCTCTAGCGCGAAGTTCTCTATGCTGAAAAACTAAATCACTCATACATATTATGAATCATCTATCTAAAGCTATTACCAGCACACTCGTCTGCCTCTCTATCAGCTCATGCTCATTCTTTTCACCTAGTACGCAGCATGTCACTATAGAAAGCTCTAATCCCGCAGCCACAATTAAGGTGAATGGTGAGACTGTAGGGCAAGGAAAAGCCAGCATTCCCTTAAAGAAGAATAAATCTTACGCTATCTCTGCTACTGCTGGGCAGAAGAAAGGCTTCTCCTACATCGAGTCAGAGATCTCCACGACAGGCATACTAGACATCATCGGCGGCTGCTTCTGGCTCGTTCCTTTTACGGGCTTAATCAGCAAAGGGGCATGGAAACTAGACAAGGAATATGTCTATGTGGAAGTCAGCTAGACTCCCATTTCACAGCAATAGAAAAGAGCCACCCTCAGATGAGGGTGGCTCTTTGTATTGAAATCAATTGTGATTCTCTTAGCAATTACTTGCCGCAGCAGCATCCGCTGTCACCACATGCAGGCTCAGCGATGATGCGCTGGAGGCGTGCGAAACGTGGAAGACCGTCTTCTGTGCTCATACCAGGTGTACCCTGAACGAGAGGAAGAGCGTAGTCGATGAATGCCTGCTCGATGCCGTTACCTGCTGCATTGATCCACTCGCGTGGAACCTTGTTTTCGGTGTTAGCGACGAACTCGAGAGGAAGAAGCTTGGTGTTGCAGACATAGGAACCGCTGGACATGTCGCGTTCGAAAGCAACCATCTTGTCAGTTTCACCTGCTACTGCAGCTTCTACAGCTGTCTTACCAGCGTTGTATGCTTCGTTTGCGTCTGTTGGGGAGCCAACGTGTGTAGCGCAGCGCTGAAGGAGTGATGGCTCGATGGCGCGGATCTTCGCGTCAACGCGACCACGTACAACGTCAGCAAGCTTGTTAGCAAGACCGCCGAGCTGGGCGTGACCGAAGCCGTCCTTAGCGTTTGTCTTCGCTTCGGAGATGAAGTTACCATCTTTGTCCATGATACCTTCGGAGACGACGACAAGGCACTTGTTCTTTTCAGTGTAGATGCGCTCTACGTCAGCAAGGAAGGTGTCGATGTCGAATGCAACTTCTGGAAGGTAGATGAGGTCAGGACCGCAGCCAGCGTGGTTCGCCAGTGCTGCAGAAGCTGTGAGCCAGCCTGCGTTACGTCCCATGACTTCGATGATGGTGACCATGCCTGTGTCATAGCAGTCAGCGTCGTGCTTGACTTCCATGCAGGATGTAGCGATGTACTTAGCTGCGGAGGCGAAGCCTGGGCAGTGGTCAGTACCGAAGAGGTCATTGTCGATTGTCTTAGGAATGCCCATGACGCGGCATTCGTAACCACTCTGCTGCATGAACTTGGAGATCTTGTTGCAGGTGTCCATGGAGTCGTTACCACCGTTGTAGAAGAAGTAGCGTACGTCGTACTTCTTGAAAGTTTCGAGGATCTTTTCGTAGTCGGTAGGATCGACTGAAGGGTCCTTCATCTTGTAACGGCATGTACCGAGTGCGGAGGAAGGAGTGAACTTGAGGAGCTCAAGTTCTGCTGGGTCTTCCTGACCCATGTCGTAAAGCTTACCGTTGATTACGCCTGTGATGCCGTTAGCAGCACCAAGAACGCGTGTTACCTGAGAAGCGTTGAAACCAGCTTGGATTGCACCAAGTACGCTAGCGTTGATCACAGCTGTGGGACCACCGGACTGACCGATGATACATGCACCTTTGAGTTCGTTCATATTTAGAAATGAGGAATGGTTGAGTTGAGACCCTCTACATAAGCATTGATCGTTTACGCAGTGGGCGCGCTATTGTAACCGAGCGGGGTTCAATTAGCAAGAGAAATCCTCACGTGTTTGTAGATTTTTCCCAGCGCTTAGTCCTTCTTTTCTTCTAGGTTCAGCGGTGCTATGATAGTCTGCTGCTGACCGTTTTCGGCGATAAAGCAGAGGCGTACTGCGCGCTCTGTAGATTTCTGCCCGACAAGTTCACTAATAGGAATACTCTGGGCAAAAGGCTGCGCAGTCTTGCTATCTACAGCTTTCAGCTTCTGGGTGAAGACATGCGCCTCGTAGTCACGATTCACCCCGAGAGGTGGTTCTTCGATGTAGATGTTCAGCGCGGCAAGAGCGAGATTACTCGTGACACTACCAGAGATTTCAATTGTCTTTCCATCGACGACCTTTATATCAAGCTTTTCGAGTTTGGGCTCCAGGCGACCTTGGTAGAAGACAGTTTTGTCACCCTTGGGGGCGAAGACCTCGCAGCGATCCAGCAGCGCGCTGCTGCCAGCAGTGATGAAGGTGGGCTTCATACCGAAGGTGTAGTTCCCTGCTCCCATGAGGGCGGTACCCAGCTCTGCTTCCGAACCGACAGCCATGTTGTGAGGAAGATTCAGACCGTGACCCAGCTCATGGGCGAGCCCACCAAACCACTTCGTCATGAGATGCCCCTTTGGCGTGTTCTGACCGAGGTGCTCGAGGTCAAAGAAGGCATAGTCAAGTGCGCAGGCTACTTTCCCCAGTCCGTAGAAAGGCACACCACCGGGGCTCATGTCTGTATTCTTATCATCGTAGATTGTCGGGAAAATGATAAGCGTATGGCGGCTCTTGCGCAGACCTTTCGCATCGAGGTACTTTTCTACCTCTTGGGCGGCACGCCAGCCTCCACCATTCTCATAGGGGTAGGCTGAGGCAGGTTTATCCGCGCGATAGATGATTATATTCACACGCTCTGGGTTCTTCATATCCATCCCGAAGCTGCGGTAGCCGTAGCCATTTCGCTCCATCTGCTCGGCATAGAACTTCTGCGTGTAGAGCATGAGCTCCGAGAGGCGTTCTTCGTAGCCTGCTATAGGCTCTCTATCACTGCCGAGGAAGTAGACGATGTTCAACTGATGCTCCGTCGGAGCGATGGGCTTCGTAGCTGAGGCTTCAGCTGCTACTGTGACAGTGGCTTCTGCTTGACTGAGTCCAGCGGCAGAGAGAAAGAGGACGGGGAGGAATATGCGTGATATTTTCATAATGTTTTAATATATTTTATGTAAAAAGTGGGATGAAGGTAAAAATCGGGTGGGTTATTTGACTTCAGGGAAGCATTTTAGCGACATGATACTATTAGATATAGTGGAAAACTGATCAGGTGATAATTTCATAGCATAATCACGAGGGAGCTCTCCAAGGCTCACGCCATTCTTATCTAGTGCCTCTATCTTCAGCTTATAGGCGTAGGATATCATCATACCAGCGGGAATTTTCCTCGTGTACCATTGCTTCTGTTGCGCCCAGGTGCTGAAGAGTTCGCTCATTTCAGCATTGCGCTTAAGACGTATACTCGTATTATCCACCTTCATGCGGTGAGGGATGATGGTGATGAGCAGCTCTGCACAGTTCGCGTCTATCTTTCTGATTTGCTGCTTAAAAGTCGATAGTTGGGAGCGTGAAATGGCAGGATAAGTGATACTGCGCTCTGGTGATGATGTCTCACTTTTGGCACGAGTCTTACCAGGTTGTGCTTCCATAGCATAAGCACTTGGAAGCACGATAGTAGCAAAAAGGCTAAGCAATGCAGCGGTATTAAAAAAAATCTTCATAGTAAAATGTGAATATATGAACTCCTACTTCTAGCATACCTAGCCTCCCCTGACAAGGAAGAATCCGTGCATCCTCATATAGTTAATATTGCTTATTTAAATTAGAGTCATCCCTTTTCATCTTATCAGTAAAAACTTACAAAGCTAAAGACCGCATTTGAGAGCTTATTTTAGAATAATTGTAAAAAACTTTTAAAATTCACTTGACTCTATGCTAGAATTATTTTAAACTAACTGCGCACACAGCAAATACAATCTTAATAACAACAAGCACACATTACACATATGTCCGTCATTAATACAGAAATCGCAGAGTTCAGCACCAATCTTTATCAGAACGGTGAATTCAAGACCGTTAGCAAGGCTGATCTCCTTGGCAAGTGGAGCGTCTTCTTCTTCTATCCAGCAGACTTCACATTCGTCTGCCCTACTGAACTGAAGGACCTCGCTGATCTCTACGCACAGTTCCAAGCTACAGGCTGTGAAGTCTACGGTGTATCCACCGACACACATTTCGTACACAAGGCATGGGTAGAATCCGACCCACTTCTCGCTGACGTGAAGTACCCACTCGTAGCTGACCCATGTCACACACTTTCCAAGGCATTCGACGTGTACACAGAAGGTGCAGGTCTCGCAGAACGTGGTACATTCATCATCAATCCTGAAGGTATCATCGTCGGTCTCGAAATCTCCGCTGGTAACGTAGGCCGCAACGCCGCTGAACTCCTCCGCCGCGTACAAGCTAGCCAGTTCGTACACGAGCACGGCAATGAGCTCTGCCCTGCACGCTGGACACCAGGCGCAGACACAATCAAGCTCTAATAGCTGATTCATACTTTTCATCATACATACCCCAGCCTACTCCCGCGTAGGCTGGGGTATTGTCATATTCATTCACGCACCGTACCCAGCACGGCAGAATTCTTGACAAAGCTCACAGAGTGTGCTACAGTCGCTCACCGGTAAATTACCAAAAGATTCATATTATGGGAAAGACTCTCTATCACAAAGTATGGGATGCGCACAGTGCAGGCATCTTGCCTGACGGACGCACACAGCTCTTCATCGCGACACATCTGATGCACGAGGTAACATCACCTCAGGCCTTTGGCATGCTACGCGATCTAGGGCTCAGCGTCTTACACCCAGAGCGCACCTTTGCTACAGTAGATCACATCATCCCTACCGATGACCAGCAAGAGCCATTCGAGGACTCACGTGCCCAAGCCATGCTCAATGAGCTTCGCCGCAACTGCGGAGACAGCCAGATTCGCTTCTTCGACCTCAGTAGCTCCCAGCAAGGCATCGTCCACATGGTGGGACCAGAGCTCGGCATCACCCAGCCAGGCATGACCATCGTCTGCGGCGACTCCCACACAGCTACCCATGGCGCAGTGGGTTCTATCGCCATGGGCATAGGCACAACTCAGGTGCGCGACGTGCTCGCGACACAGAGCCTCGCCATGCTCCCTCTGAAGGTGCGCCAGATTCGCGTCGAAGGCACACTCGGTGCAGGCGTGAGCGCAAAAGACGTCGCCCTGCACATCATCCGCCTCCTCGGAGCTGATGGAGGACTCGGCTATGCCTATGAGTTCGCAGGCTCTGCCATCGAGAACATGGAAATGGATGGACGTTTCACCCTGTGTAATCTCGCCATCGAAGGCGCAGCACGCTGCGGCTACATCAATC
>CAYJLR010000039.1:0-17122 GCA_964370895.1 uncultured Akkermansia sp.
GACATGCAGAGAGGGTATCACGAGTCAGCCCCAGCGTCAAGCTTATCAACTTGGCTGGGGCTGGAAAAATTAAGATGATGTCAAAGGCTTCTTTTAGAAAGGTAGGGCCTCAGTAGGCGCGACCCAGCGATCGCCTGCTGGGCGATTCGGTGTCGCACGTGATGGCTCTATAGGTGTGGTGTCGATGACAGGCACAGACTTAGGCACGACAGGCATACTGAGATTCGCCTCACGCACTCGGTTCGCTGAGCTGCTGGAGGAAGAAGCCTCAATTGCTGCAGTCGTACTAGGAAGCAGGTCACTTGTATCCAGTAGATTCTCTTTACCAAGGGCGAAGCTTACGAGACGTGGTAGTGAATCGAGTGACAGTCTATCGATGTCGAAGGGGGCTTGACCTGCGCTGTGGCTGATGACGATTTTCTTCCCTGTAATGCGGCGAATAAAGCAATCATTGTAGATGGTCCCATCCACTGTCGTTAATGTACCGATGCGCATACCTGCAGCGATCTGTTGCTTCGCCAGACGCTTAGCATCGGAGTGAGCGCGGAGCAGTGCCTTCTTCTGCGCGATGATACGCGTCTGGAAGCTCTCGCGTGCTTGCTGAGCTTCAGCCAGTGATTTATTGAGCTTAGCTTCCTGTTGAAGGAGAGCATCGAGCTTCTGCTTGAGGCGCAGGTTTTCGTCAGCGAGGTAGGCTGGCTTCTGGAGTGCTTCGATACGCTTGAATAATTCTTCACTTCGCGCCTGTTCCTGCTCTAAGGGGCTAGGGATATAGTAACGCTGTGACTCCATGTAGAGATAATATGCCCCTCCCCCAAGAATAGAAATAGTAAGAAGAACAAGGAAGCTATCGAAGAAAAAGCCCATCCATGAGAAGGACTTCCTCTCTGCGCTCGCTGGAGAAGCCTCCTGAGTAACTGCGGTAGCCGCAGGAGCATCTTGAAGTATGGTGCTCTCTGGCTTACTTTGACTATCCTGCGGATCTACGGTTTTAGTGGTTTCCGATTCGGATGAAGGGGATGTGAGCTGCATAATTTAATGGAGTAGAATGCTGGTAATTAACGAGAGGTATTGACGGATGAGGCCTCTAGCTGCATAGCTTGGAACTCACTTTCGAAGACTCCCATGCGCTGCTCTAGCTCAAGAAGCAGGATGTGATCCTGATTATTCTTTGTCTGTAGTGCGGTGAGTTCGCGGAGCTTCTGTGTGAGTGAGTGCTCGGTTTCTTGAATGCGCGCCTCAAGAGTAGGATCTATTTCACCACTACGAGTGACGGTTAACTCCATGTTAGTAATGCTATCACGCAGTTTATTATTTTGATCAATCAGAGCTTGCACAGCTTGAGTATCTTGAGCCTCAGGCTTACAAGAAACTAAAAATGCGATTGAGATAAGGGCTAAGCCCAGACGTGTAGAGAGCATATTCACAGGGAGCATATTAGACGACAGAAGTTCTAAGGTCAAGTTTCAAATATCGTTAGAAGAAAACTTAGGGGAAAATAGGTACAATGTAGAGATCACCAAGGATAATCCATAGAGGGAAAGTCAGCATACTGCAAATGGTGGTTGCTAGGACGATTTGAGTCCCGACCTCGGGGATGCCACCGAAGCGACGTGCAATCATCACAGAGACAACTGCACTAGGGATAGAGGCTTGGATAACCATGATTCGTTTAATGAGCGGATCGAAGGGTAGTGCCCATGTTACAAGCAGTAACAAGATAGGAATAACGATAAGACGAGCGAATACACCTGCCCCCATAAGCGAATAATTCCACTCTGAGCGCTTCGTTAACTCATAGATGAAGCAGCCGCACAGAGCCAGTGTCAGAGGAGTGGCCAGCGCTCCTACCATCTGAGCGAATCGCATGACAGGAGGATGTGCAATGTAAGGGACCAATCCCGCCCACACGACGATGAGTGACGCGACAACTGCAATGAGTGGACCACGCATCAGTGCGGTAAGGCGCAGGCTCTCGCGCTTCCCATTCATCAGGAAGATAGCGAGAGTCCAGACGAAAAGTTCGCTGCCGACATTATGAATAAAGAGTACGCCCAGTGATGGATCATCTGCGCCACGTGACAGCATCATAACGACGGGCACGACGAAGAAGACATAATTCTGAACCCCTGCCGTCACGACAAAGGTGCGCAGACCACTGCCTATCTTCAAGCGCAAGGCTCGCGCGATGAAGTAGGCCGCGATGACGCCTATAAGCATCTCCAAGAAGCCACTCGCAATGGCTTGAAGCACAAAGCTAGGTGCAGCAATGCGAGCATCACCCTGTATACCCACATAGTGGATAATGTTATAAAAGATGAGGCAGGGATAGCCCACATCCATGGCGAGGCGTGTCAGCACCCCCTCTTCCTCGATGCGAATGGAGCCTCGCTTTCGTAGCCAGTATCCTAATCCGAAGAAAAGGTAGACGGGCAATGCCGCCATGAGGGCTTGGAGGATGATATCCATGAGAGGATGAGAATGTATGCGCTGGTGCGCTCGCTGGATGATTATTTCTCTAACTGAGCAACGAGTGCCTGAGCGACGGAGCGGAAGGCTGCCGCGATGTAGTGCTCATCAGCAGGGTTCATCGCGACAGGGGAGCCTTGGTCTCCGCCTTCGCGTGTGCTGATGTCGAGAGGGATCTTGCCGAGGAGAGGCACACCGAGTGTAGCAGCTTCCTTTTCGCCACCGCCCTGACCGAAGATGTGATAAATCTTATCATCACTAGGACAGACGAAGTAGCTCATGTTCTCGATGAGGCCGAGGATAGGAGTTTCGACGCGCTGGAAGAGACCGACTGCCTTACGAGCATCAATGAGAGCGACTTCCTGTGGAGTGGTGACGATGACTGCACCTGCGAGCTCAGCAGTCTGCACGATAGTGAGCTGGATATCACCTGTGCCTGGTGGCAGGTCGAGGATGAGGTAGTCGAGATTACCCCAGTCTGTGTTACGCAAGAACTGCTGGACGTAGCGCGTAGCAAGTGGTCCGCGGACTGCTACAGGGGAATCTTCCTCGATGAGCAGCCCCATGGAAAGTAGCTTCACACCGTGAGCTTCTACAGGAAGGAACTCTTCCTTATCATTGCAGCCAGGGCGCTCCTTGGTGTTAAACATCAGAGCCATGGATGGTCCGTAAATATCAAGATCAAGCAGACCTGTACGGTAACCGAGCTTGGAAAGTGAGACTGCTAGGTTCGCAGAGACGGTGCTCTTACCGACGCCACCCTTACCACTAGCAACAGCGATCACATGCTTCACACCGGGGATACTGGACTTCCAAGCGGCTGGATCGTCATTCGTAGCCTGCTGTGCCTGTGGTGCATGGTGGTCGATGTTCACATCGATGCCCTTCACACCAGGGATTTCCTTCACGACTCCCATGACACCTTCGTAAATATAGCGAGGTACATCGGCATTCTTACTCTCAATCTGAAGCTCGATGGTGACATGTCCTGCGTCGGAGATGCTGATATCCTTCACGAGGCCGAATGAAACAATATCGCGGCTGAAGCCGGGATATTTCACTGTGGTGAGAGTGGCGCGAATGAAGTCGGGCGTGAGCTGAGGTGTGGTCATGGCTGAATGGTCTTGTGATGTACTTTGTCTACCAACGCGCCTATCTAAAGGAGACACGTGCTAGCGCGCAGAATACTAGCATATGTTACCTCATCTTGCAAGTGCAGATTTCTCTTGCATTTTTAGAATCGCTGAATTATTATCCCAGCATCAATAGAGGGAATAAGAAGTACTAGTCCTCCATTCCCCTGCTCCCCCCTACACACTCTTTCCTCATGATCACACGCCTCCATTCCGCGGCTGTCCATGGCATCGACGGTTATGAAGTCGATGTCGAAGTGGATGCTTTTCAAGTTCAAGACACAGGGCGTATATCTATCGTGGGGCTACCAGACGCAGCCGTGAAGGAGAGCATACAGCGCGTTAGTTCCGCCATCGCAAATAGCCAGTTCCTCCGCCCTAGTAGCATGGTCGTGACGGTAAATCTCGCCCCCGCTGACGTGCGTAAGCAAGGTCCAGGCTTCGACCTACCTATAGCGCTAGCCGTGGAAATGGCGGTACTTCAGAATCAGGAGGATATCCCTCGCCCCTTCCAGCGCAGCATCCCTGAGAATCTCGACAAGTGGTGTATCGTGGGAGAACTCGCTCTCGATGGCACGATCCGTGGGATCAAGGGTATACTAGCTCTTGCCATCGCCGCTCGCGATAACGGGCGCCCCTTCCTCATGGTATCTCCTGAGAATGCAAGAGAAGCAGCCATGGTCTCAGGACTCACAATTTACCCTGTACGCGATCTTTCTGAGGCATGGGATACCCTGCTTCATCGCGAGAAGTTGCTTCCCTATGCTGCGCCAGCCGCAGTGGCCGAGCTCACTGGTGGTGCAGACTTCGCTGATGTGAAGGGACAGCACTACGCACGCCGTGCTCTAGAGATAGCTGCTGCCGGTGG
The DNA here is from genome assembly GCA_964370895.1 of uncultured Akkermansia sp. Classification (GTDB taxonomy): domain Bacteria; phylum Verrucomicrobiota; class Verrucomicrobiia; order Verrucomicrobiales; family Akkermansiaceae; genus Akkermansia. The sequence continues at coordinate 4,471 of CAYJLR010000039.1, forward strand.
TCATAATATCCTCTTCTGCGGCAGCCCCGGTAGCGGGAAGAGCATGCTCGCATCACGGCTCCCTAGTATATTACCACCGCTTTCTGAAGAAGAACGCCTTGAAGCGAGCAAGATTCACTCCGTTTGCGGGCTACTCTCTGGGGAGAAGCTCCTCCTCCATCGCCCTTTCCGCTCACCTCACCACACGATCTCGGATGTGGGACTCATGGGGGGTGGAAATCAAATCACCCCCGGCGAGATCTCACTCGCCCACCACGGGGTTCTCTTCCTTGACGAGCTCCCTGAGTTCGGACGACGAGTACTCGAGACCCTGCGTCAGCCTCTGGAGAACGGCTCTATCACGATCTCGCGCGCCTCAGGTACGATGGACTTCCCTTGCTCCTTCATGCTACTCGCCGCGATGAACCCCTGCCCCTGTGGTTACCTTGGAGACTCTCGACATCGCTGTCGCTGCAGTCCTGCGGATGTCACGCGATACAGGAAGAAGATTTCAGGTCCCTTGCTCGACCGCTTTGATATACTTATCGAAGTACCGGCTGTCCCCCCTTCTGACTTACTCTCACGCCCTGATGGTGAACCTAGCGAGCGCATGCGTGATCGCGTCCTCGCTGCACGCGAGAGACAGACACAGCGATTCGCTAGTATGCCTCATAAGCAAAAGATACAGCGTAATGCTCAGCTAGGCAGCAAGCAACTCCGTGAGCTCATCCCCCTCACCGAGCCTCAGAAGCAGCTTCTGCTCCAAGCATGCGAACAGTTCGGTCTATCCGCCCGTGCCTTCGATCGCATTCTACGCGTTGCACGCAGCATTGCAGATTTGGCGGGTAGTGAGCACATCAGCGACGATCAGCTCTTTGAGGCTATCCAATTCCGCAGCTTTGAGGCGCAGCTCCGCGCCTAGTCCCCTCACTCACACGCGCGCTTCCCATGCTCTTGCAAGATTACATTCTACTCTCCTTTGCCTTCCTTAGTGGAGTAGGGCTCGCATCGGTCTACTTCATGCGACGCAGTGCAAAGCAGCATATTCTCCTTAGGGAAAGCCAGATGCTTCGTGAAAACCTCGATACACGCTACTCGGAGCTACTCGAAAGCCATGAACAGATGCGCCAGCAGTTTAAGCTTCTTGCAGCAGAAGAGCTCCAGCAGAAGAGCTCTGAGCTACGCGAAGATAATAAGGAGCAACTAGAGCTCCTACTCACACCGCTACGCGAGCGTCTCAGACAACTCGACGACAGCATGACGAAGAATAGAGTCGCCGATGAAAAGAACAAGACTCTCATGGAGGAACTCACGCGCAGCTTCATGGACAAAGCCGACAAAATAGGAAACGATGCCGTAAAGCTCGCGCGCGCGCTGCAGATCAATTCCAAGGTTCAGGGCGACTGGGGGGAGATGATACTAGAGAGCATACTCAGTCACGCAGGTCTACGCAAGGGTGAGGAGTACGATACTCAGTGCAATTTTAAGAATGCTAAGGGGGAGAATCTGCGCCCCGATCTCGTTCTCTCTTACCCACAGGGGCAGCGCCTCATCGTGGATGCGAAGGTATCGCTCACCGCTTACAGTCGACTCGTGAACAGCACGGATAAGGCAGAACGCCAGCAAGAGTTAAAGCTACACCTCCACTCCATGCGCAAGCACATCAAGGAACTCTCAGAGAAGAACTACCCGGAGATCGTCAGTGATTCCTTTCCCTATGTCCTGCTCTTCATCCCGAATGAAGGCGCGCATATCGAGGCCATTCAAGCCGCACCAGAGCTCTTAGAAGAGGCACAGAAACAGCACATTCTCATCGTGAGTCCTACCAACCTACTCATGTCGGTAAAGCTCTGCTACTACCTCTGGCAGCGTGAGCGTCAGAATAAGAACCTCGAGTACATCGTCAAGGAATGCGCTGAGATCTACCACAAGTTTAGCACTTTCATCGCTAGCTTTAGGAAGATAGACCACAGTCTCAACAAGGCGAAAGATCACTACAATGAGGCATATAAGCTTCTCATCGATGGTCGCGGTAACATCACTCACCGTCTCGAGCAGCTCAAGGAGCGCGGTGTCACACCGACGAAGCAGCTTCCAGCAGATCTAGTCTCAGAAGCTGAGCGTGGTCATAGTGCTTATACTCCACAGCAGGATGAGCAGGAAGTATCCTGACTCTATTATCTATCCTAGCTATCAATATCTTGCTCTATCCTCTTCCCAGAGGATGCGCAGCTGGAGTTGAGCGAGCTCTTCAGCGAAGAGCATGGGGGTGATCGTCTCCCAGTTCTCTTGATAGCGCATGCGTACCATCAGCTCATTTAAGCTATCACTATGCCTCTGATCCTTATCCACAAGGGGAGAGAGTTTCACGATGGCATTATGAAGATAGACTCTGCTAGCTGTTCGCTTACGTACCCCTGCCTTAGCTGGATTATCCATGCGGAAGTCATGATCCATCAGATAGCTATGTTCTAAGCTGAAATCCTCCGTCGCCACGCCTTCGATATCCATGAACACACAGATATGGCAGAGATTGAGCAGAAATTCACAGATACGTAAGGGGCTGAGATAACGCCCACTTGCCAGTAGGAGATCCAAGGGATCGCCCTTAATACATTCGTAGACGAGATGCCAGGTGCCATTCTGGAAGAGTAATTCGAGCGACAGCCCCACAAACTTGAAACTATGGCGTGATTTCGCACGCGCAGATTCGAGGAAAAATGCTACCTTCGCGTCATTGCTGAGAGCAGACGGAGATAGAGACTTCACGTAGACATCGCGTCGTATATCCTTCTGCTGAGCGAGATAAATAACCTCATCTTCTGTCTCCTTAATGATACGACTAAGCAGGTACTGCTCACCAAGCATGGCGGGCAGGATCTTAGGGAGTCCCTTGATTTCTTCTTCATTATCCATAGATCACGGGATGCATAGCTCGCATCATAGGCACGTATACTAACACAGCCATCTACCCCTGTCAATGCGTATCATTTCATAAGAAAGATATATGATTAGGTCTTATAGGGAAGTTTTGTCATAATTCAATAATTTTTTTAAATTTGCGTGTTTCTTATTGACTAATTTGGTAAAATTGGTAAAATATACTTATTCCTACCGTGAAAGTAGGAATTAAAAATAATACACCTAGTATCAAGATGAGTAATACATATAAGTTCGAGACACTACAACTGCACGTCGGCCAAGAACAAGCCGACGCGAGCACTGATGCACGTGCAGTCCCTATCTACGCTACGACGTCCTACGTCTTTGAAAACTCCGCTCAGGCAGCAGGCCGCTTCGGCCTTACTGAAGGGGGAAACATCTATACTCGCTTGATGAATCCTACATCCGATGTATTTGAGAAACGCATAGCAGCACTCGAAGGCGGTGTCGCAGCCCTCGCTGTAGCGACAGGATCAGCAGCCATCGAGTACGCTATCCGTAACGTTGCGACCGCAGGTGATCACATCATCGCCGACAAGCGTATCTACGGTGGCACCTACAACCTATTTGCACACACTTTTAAGGAGATCGGCATTAATACAAGCTTCGTAAACAGCCTTCATCTCGACGAGCTAGAATCAGCTATCACTGAGAAGACTAAGGCTATCTTTATCGAAAGCCTCGGTAATCCGAACAGCGATGCCACCGACATCGCGGCAGTAGCAGCTGTAGCGCATAAGCACGGCATTCCGCTCATAGTAGATAATACCTTTGCCACCCCTTATCACATTCGCCCCATTGAGCATGGTGCTGACGTCGTGGTTCATAGCGCCACTAAGTTCATAGGTGGTCACGGCACCGTGCTCGGTGGGGTCATCATTGACTCAGGCAAGTTCGACTGGACGCAGAATGATAAGTTCCCTGGTATCACAGCTCCTAACCCCAGCTACCATGGACTCGTCCTGTCAGAGGCTCTGGGTAATCTCGCCTACATCGTGAAGATACGCATCACACTGCTGCGTGACACGGGAGCTGCGATCAGCCCGTTTAACTCATTCTTACTCCTGCAGGGGCTTGAGACACTCTCACTCCGCGTAGAAAGACATGTGGAAAACGCGATCAAGGTCATCGACTACCTCGCGCAGCATCCTAAAGTAGCTCGTGTGAATCACCCCAGTCAAGTAGGCCAAGCAACACACGAAATCTATAAGAAGTATTATCCGAAGAACGCAGGCTCTATCTTCACCATAGAGATAGCAGGTAGCGAGGATGATGCGAAGAAGTTCACAGAAGACTTAGAGCTCTTCTCACTCTTGGCAAATGTCGCCGACGTGAAGAGTCTCGTCATCCATCCAGCCTCGACTACGCACTCTCAGCTGAGCTCTGAGCAGTTGGCCGCTTCAGGTATCACCCCTCAGACAGTACGACTATCTATAGGAACAGAGCACATCGATGATATCATTGCAGACCTGAGTCAGGCACTTGATAAAATATAATAAACTGCTAAAATAGAAAAACGCATCATGAAAAACATCTACTCATCCGTCACCGAGCTCGTAGGCAAGACCCCTATTCTTGAGTTAAATAACTTCTCTAAGAAAAATGGTCTCAGCTCCCCACTGTACGGGAAATTAGAATACTTCAACCCCAGCGGCAGCGTGAAGGATAGACTCGCAAAGGCACTCATCGAAGATGCTGAAGCGCGTGGCATCCTGAAAGAAGGCTCTGTCATCATCGAGCCCACCAGCGGGAACACGGGTATAGGTCTCGCCTCCATCGCGACGTCCAAGGGGTATCGATGCATTCTCACCATGCCTGAGACCATGAGCGAAGAGCGCAGGAACATCCTGAAGGCCTACGGTGCAGAGCTCGTCCTCACAGATGGTACGAAGGGCATGCGTGGCGCGATCACGAAGGCACAAGAGCTTCACGAGAGCACACCGAACTCCTACCTTCCTGGACAATTCACAAACCCAGTGAATGCCGTGATGCATGAGCAGACTACAGCCTTAGAAATCTGGGATGACATGGATGGTGACATTGATATCATCGTAGCAGGCGTCGGCACAGGCGGCACAATCAGCGGCATAGGCAAGGCACTCAAGAGACTCAAGCCAGGATTACAGGTCATCGCAGTCGAGCCACTTGACTCCCCTGTTCTCTCAGAGGGTCGCTCTGGTGCACATCGTATCCAAGGCATAGGCGCAGGCTTCGTTCCTGATACTCTGAATACAGAAATCTACGACGAAGTCGTTACGGTGAGTAATGATGATGCTGTCCGCGTTGCGCGTGAATTAGGCAAGACAGATGGGGTGCTCACAGGCATCTCATCTGGAGCAGCGCTCCATGCCGCGACCATTGTCGCCCAGCGACCAGAGAACGCATGGAAGAAGACACTCGTCATCCTCCCTGACTCAGCAGACCGCTATTACTCTACAGCACTTTTCTCATAATCAATTAGCAATATGGTAAGTATCCAGCCTCATCCATTCGGGTGAGGCTGTTTTTTGCTTAGTAAAAAAGCGATACAGCAGAATACTTTTCTCACGCGAAAGTATATGAGGCTAAAGAAATGTGATTTTAAGAGCATTGCAGGTAGAAATAGTTCTTTACGTCACGGAATGATATGCTAGACTAGACAGAGTAATATTTTCTACCTATGTCAGCATCTCCCCACTACGCTCTCGCTTGTGATTTCGGATCATCCGGAGGAAAGATCTACCTCGGTTGCCTACAGGATGGGCACATGACAGTAGAGGAAGTACACCGCTTCCCTTGCCAGCCTGTACGTCTTGGCGAGCTCTACTATACCGATGCCCTCTATCTCTACCAGGAGATGCTCAAAGGGGTGAGAAAGACTATCGAAAAGGGAATCACCCCGAATTCCATGGCTATTAACACATGGGGTGTGGATGTCGCTTTCCTTTCTGCTAGTGGTGAACTCCTCGCAAATCCTGTGAACTACCGCAGCGAACGCACACAGCATACAGCCGAAAAGCTCGCTGCACTGGGACTCGACTCACAGGCACTCTACACCCGCACGGGGCTTGCCCCCATGCCTTATAATACCCTTTTCCAAGTCTATGAAGACGCGGTCTCTCGCCAAGATATACTCTCACAGGCGAAGACTATGCTGTGGCTTCCTGACTTATTCGCTTACTGGCTAACAGGTGTTATCTCCACCGAGCCCTGCATCGCATCCACCAGCCAGATGATGGATGCACAGACTGGAGACTGGGACAAAGAAATCATCGCGAAGCTGCCCTTTGCTGGTATGGAAGAGCTACTTCCACCTATCCAACCAGCTGGTAGTGTGAAGGGAATGCTACGTGCAGATCTAGCCGAGCAGCTGAACTGCGCCCCCTTCCCCATCATAGCCGCTGCCTCGCATGACACAGCCTGTGCTGTACTTGCAGCACCGCTCAAGGACAAGAACTCCGCTTATATTTCTAGCGGTTCGTGGTCACTCTTTGGCCAACTGCGTGAGACTCCCATCACCTCAGAAGCCGCACTGGAGGCAGGCTTCGCGAATGAGCGTGGCTATGATAATACCGTTCGTTTCCTTAAATCTATCAATGGTCTATGGACACTACAGCAGTTACAGCGCCAATGGGCTATCAGCTTTGATGATATGGAAAATGCAGCCCGCGACGCCATGGACAAGGGATTCATCGTCGACGTGAGCGACCCCGCATTCTACTCTTCCAGTGATATGGAAGCCGCTATCATCGAGCATTGCAAGACAAATAATCTCCCTATACCCAGCACACGTGGAGAGATCACCGCTGCTGTCTACGAAGGACTCGGTCAGGCACACGCTATCGCCGTAGCTGAGCTGCGTGAGATTACAGGCGAAGCCGTCAGCAGTCTGCACCTTCTCGGAGGCGGCTGCCGCGATAGCCTCTTCTGTCAGACCATCAAGCGCCATGTAGGGCTGCCCATGACACTAGGTCCTATAGATGCCACAGCTGCTGGTAATCTCCTCTCCCAGTGGATAGGACAGGGACAGCTCGCTTCAATTAAAGAGGCACGCGCCTGCGTCACCCGCAGTTTTTCCATTAAAAGCATATAATAAATCGACAAATCACTTAAACACATAAATATAATTCTATGACAGATACATTATCAATCCGACAAGAAATCATCGCCCATTGCCTCAAAATGAAGGAAGAGGGACTGAACCAAGGAACAGCTGGTAACATCAGCCACCGCGTCCCTGGCGGTATCCTCGTCACTCCATCTGGCATGCCTTATGACATCATGCAGCCAGAAGATCTCGTATTTATCTCTGATGCAGGTGAGATCCAAGAAGGAAAAGTCCCTTCCAGTGAGTGGCGTTTCCACCACAACATCCTTATGTCTCGTCCTGATTGCAATGCTGTCATCCACTCCCACTCCCTCTATGCCACCATGGTATCCATCCTTGGCATCGACGAGCTCCCAGCCATTCATTACATGATTGCCCTGAGCGGATCAAACGCCATCCCATGCGCTGACTACGCTACCTACGGCACAGAAGAGCTCAACCAGAATATTCAGAAAGTCATGGGTGATAGCAAGGCCTGCATCCTGAAGAACCACGGTCTCGTCGCGGCTGAAGCTAACCTCCAGAAGGCCTTCGTCCTCCTCGCTGAGACAGAATACCTCTGCCAGGTCTACATGGGTGTACGCGCTGCTGGCCAGTTCACCACTCTCCCTGACGAAGAGATCAAGGTAGTACTTGAGAAGTTCAAGAACTACGGTCTCAACGTCAAGCACGAGGGCAAATAACCTCTTTCCAACTTACATACTATGGAAACCACCTCATCACAAAAGCAGCCCATGCTCGGCAAGGGGCTGCTCGTGAGCTTCATCATGCTCACGACCTGTTTCGCCCTCTGGGGGATTCTCAACAACATGACGGACAATCTCGTGCCCGCCTTCGCGAAGATCTTCATGATCGAAGCAGTTGACTCCTCCCTCGTACAGGTTGCCTTCTACGGAGCTTACGCAGTCCTCGCGATTCCTGCGGCCATCTTGATCAAGAAATGGTCATTCCGCAGCGGCATCCTTGTAGGCCTCGGCTTCTACGTCATTGGAGCGATGGGTTACATTCCTGCGGCTGGTCTGCAGAGTTATAACCTATTCTTGGTTTCCATCTTCATCCTCGCAGGTGGTCTCTCTGTGCTGGAAACTACGTGTAATCCATTCGTACTCGCGCTCGGACCGAAGGAAACAGCCATTCAGCGACTGAACCTCGCTCAGGCATTCAACCCCCTCGGCTCTATCACAGGTCTCTATCTCGCGAAGTACGTCATTCTCTCGAATCTGAATGAAGCCAGCGTAGCAGAGCGTCACATCATGGATCCCGAGAAGCTCGAGGCCATCCGCACCACAGAACTCTTCTGGGTAAGTGCCCCGTATATCGGACTCATCCTCATCGCCTCCGTTATTTGGATCTACTTCTTCCGTCAGCGCACCAGCAGCAAGGACGAGAGTGGTGCTCTGAATATCAAGGAGAACGTCATCACTCTTGTTAAGAATAAGCCCTACGTCCTCGGCGTCATCGCTCAGTTCTTCTACATCGGTGCTCAGATCTCCGTCTGGACATGGGCTGTCCTCTACGCCAGCACCCTCTGGGGGGTGAACGAAGCGGAAGCTGTGAAGGTAAACATCTGGGCCATCTTCACCTTCATCGCCCTGCGCTGGATCTGTACCGCCCTCATGCGCGTCGTACGCCCTTCACTTCTGATGAGCGTCTTCGCTGTCCTCGGTGTCGCATTCTCCATCGGTACAGTCTACCTGCCTACCGCCTACGCCATTCCTAGCCTCATCGCTATCACTGGTTGTATGTCACTCATGTTCCCCACGATCTACGGTCTTGCTCTCGGCGAGCTCGGAAGTGAAGAGACAAAGCTCGGTGCAGCAGGTCTCATCATGGCTATCATGGGTGGTGCTATCACACCTCCTATCATGGGTGCCCTCATCGATGGTGAGACACTCAGTTCCCTCGTCCCTATGTATGAAGGCATGGAAGCCGCAGTACGCAGTAGCTACTTCGTCAGCGCAGTATGCTTCTCCGTCATCGTAGCATACTCTATCTACATGGTACGCCATGAAAACCGCAACAAATAACTCTCATAAAACATAACCCATATATGAACACTACATATCGTCAAGAAACCCAGCTCCCCACCATCGGCATCCGTCCCACCATCGACGGTCGTCGTCTCGGAGTCCGCGAATCCCTCGAAGAAGTCACGATGCAGATGGCGAAGTCCGCCGCCGCCCTCATCGAATCCTCCCTCCGCCACCCATGCGGAGCACCCGTACGCTGCATCATCGCTGACACCACCATCGGCTGCTTCCAAGAAGCCGCTGCCGCACAACGCAAGTTCCAAGAGAACAACGTAGGTCTCACCCTCACCGTCACCCCCTGCTGGTGCTACGGTACAGAGACCATCGACATGACACCAGGCACACCTAAGGCCATCTGGGGCTTCAATGGTACTGACCGCCCTGGTGCTGTCTACCTCGCAGCAGCAGCAGCAGCACACGACCAGATGGGCTTCCCCGTCTTCACCATCTATGGAAAAGACGTACAAGATCTCGGTGACACCACCATCCCAGCGGATGTCACAGAAAAGATCCTTACCTTTGCACGCTGCGGTCTCGCCGTCGCCACGATGAAGGATCAGTCCTACCTCAGCCTCGGCTACGTTTCTATGGGTATCGCAGGCTCCATGGTCGATGCTCAGTTCATCAGCGACTACCTCGGCATGCGCAGCGAATTCGTCGACATGTGTGAGATCAAGCGTCGTCTTGAAGAAAATATCTTCGACCCCGTTGAATACGAAAAAGCCCTCGCGTGGACGAAGGAAAACTGCCTCGAAGGCAAGGACTGGAACGACGAAGCCTCCCAAGTTTCCGCTGAACAGAAGCAGACAGAATGGGAAACAGTCGTGAAGATGACCCTCATCATGCGCGACCTCATGAACGGCAACCCCCGCCTCATCGAACTCGGCTATGCCGAAGAAGCACAGGGACACAACGCCATCGCCGGCGGCTTCCAAGGCCAGCGCGCATGGACAGACTTCATGCCAAACGGTGACTTCAGCGAAGCCATCCTGAACTCCTCCTTCGACTGGAACGGCATCCGTCAGTCCTACGTCGTCGCCACCGAGAACGACTCACTGAACGGCATCGCCATGCTCTTCGGACAGCTCGTCACTGGCACAGCCCAGCTCTTTGCTGACGTACGCACCTACTGGAGCCCAGAAGCCGTGCAGCGCGTCACTGGCAAGTCGCTCACTGGCCGCGCCAGCGGCGGTATGATCCACCTCATTAACTCTGGCTCAGCCTCCCTCGACTGGACAGGTCAGCAGACAATAGACGGAGCACCCGCTATCAAGCCATTCTGGGACATCACAGAAGAAGAAGCCGCAGCCTGCCTCGGTGCTACGAAGTGGGGCGCAGCCGTCCGCGAATACTTCCGCGGTGGTGGCTTCTCTTCAAACTTCCTCACACGCGGGGAAATGCCCATGACTATGGCACGCATCAACCTCGTGAAAGGCCTCGGCCCCGTCCTCCAGATCGCTGAAGGCTGGGCAGTCGATGTCGAAGAAGACATCCACACAAAACTCGACGTCCGCACGAATCCATCCTGGCCCACCACATGGTTCGTCCCACGCGTCACAGGTGAAGGCAGCTTCACTGACGTCTACTCCGTCATGAACAACTGGGGCGCGAACCACGCCTCCGCTAGCTACGGACACGTCGGCGCAGAGCTCATCACCCTCGCCTCCATGCTCCGCATCCCAGTCGCTATGCACAATGTTGATAACGCGAACATCATGCGTCCGAAAGCATGGACAGCCTTCGGCACACAATGTGCAGAATCCGCTGACTTCCGCGCTTGTGAGAACTTCGGTCCACTCTACGCGAAGCTCGGCCGCAGCTAAGCCTCGACACGCATATCTGTCATGCTCATTAAAAAACGTGACTTGACAAAAAAAACTTAATTGAAACATCCTTCTTCGAGAATTAACTTGGAGAAGGATGTTTCACACAAACAAAAAATCCCCCATATGAAAATCATCGGAACACTCGTAGCCATAGCCGCTACTTTCGCACTTTCCAGCTGCTGCCTCTTGCTGTAGTAAGCCTATAAGCTAACTATAAAATATCAGCGACTAGCACTAGTGTGCAGAAGCATGCAAGCTCGCCTCCCACTCGAAGGCGAGCTTTTTATATCATGAGCATTGGAAGAATCACGTCGTCGCGTTCTGTCATAACAGACCTAACAAGTTGACAAAGTGACAGAAAAGATGTTAAATAGAATCATTCCTCCTTCATGCGTATCTTGAAGAAAGAACATACAAACAAACTCAATCACATCTATTATGAAAAATGTCGTTACACTCGTAGGCCTCGCTGCCTCCCTCACCCTTTCTAGCTGCTGTTTAATGAATGACAACAGCCCATGCAAGTTCGAAGGCAAGGCATGTAAGAAGCAAGCCCCATCATGCTCCTGCGCAAAGGACGGAGCTGCTAGCTGCACCTGCCCTGCTGGGAACTGCGCCTGCAAGAAGGGCTAATTTCCTTTAACTCATACAAGCTCGCTTCTGTGCCAGAGGCGAGCTTGTTCTATTCTCTCTATACCTCTATAGAGCCATCTCCTCTCGCTTCACTCTCCTTAAGAACCAGTGAGACGAGTTTTTCTTTTAACTGTTGCATACCCAGTATCGCCCCTTCCGTGATATGCTCGATAGGGTTCGGCACGGCGCAGCGCACAGGGGGCGAAGGATCGACCATCCAGACGGGCACATTATGCCGAATATAGGCTACGAGATAGGATGCGGGTGACACCGCTAGTGATGTACCGATAATCACGACGAGATCAGCAGCCTCCATCAGAGGGATAGCCTCCTGATACATAGGAACATCTTCACCGAAGAAGACGATGAAGGGGCGCAGCAGCGATCCATCTTCTGCTCGTTCGCCTATATCCTGCTCCCAGCCTTCTATGGGGTAGACAGCATTTGTGTTCGCACTGCTGCGCAGCTTACGCAGCTCACCATGCAGATGCAGCACCTTCGTACTACCAGCACGCTCATGGAGATCATCTACATTCTGTGTGACTACTTGGACATCATAATACTGCTCTAATTCCGCTATAGCGACATGACCTGCGTGAGGCTGAGTCTCAAGTAATTCGCGACGACGGCGGTTATAAAAATCGATCACTGTCCTCCTATCACGAAGCAAGGCTTCAGGTGTGCACACATCCTCTACGCGATGCTCGGCCCACAGCCCCTCAGCATCACGAAACGTGGCAAGTCCACTATCCTTGCTCATACCAGCACCAGTAAATATAAGCAATTTCTTCATCGTTTAATCATACACCACTCTCCTACTCTAAAACAAGATGAAAACAGTTATCTAGTCAAAAAGAGCACAAAACTCGGCTAAAATGAACGCTAAAGAAAAAAAATCAAAAAAACATCAAAAAAAAGCTTGCGTCCTCATCTAATCTCCGCTATAATTCCCCCGCACCCACTAAACGGGAGCACACGAGAGCTAAAAGCCAAAAGCAGGGATAGCTCAGTGGTAGAGCGGCTGTTTTACACACAGTTGGTCGGGGGTTCGAATCCCTCTCCCTGTAGCAAGCAGAAAGCCTTGAACATCAGTTCAAGGCTTTCTTCGTTTGTATATATTAAGAAGATTAATGTAGAACTCCATTTTCTTGACT
>CAYJLR010000040.1:0-16695 GCA_964370895.1 uncultured Akkermansia sp.
CCCCTTGCACCCCATGCAAGTGCGCTACCAGACTGCGCTACTGCCCGTGTTGTCTCCCTTAAAGTAAGGGCACGGCGGGAGTATACATAGTGATAATTGCAGTGTCAATTCTTTTTTTTCTTTTTTTAATTTCGATAAAATGAGGCTAGCATATGACGCAGATTCCTGTTATTATTGCGTCCGTTATGGATAATATGTATCTAGCTATCTTAGGCATTTTGTTTGTTCTAGCCATATTTGACCTCGTCGTAGGGGTATCAAATGACGCTGCAAACTTCCTAAACTCAGCCATTGGCAGCCGCGCAGCACGTCGCAGTTTCATCGTTGTCGCAGCTGCGGCCGGTGTTATCATCGGTGCAAGCCTTTCCAGTGGCATGATGGAAGTCGCACGAAGTGGCATTTTCAAACCAGAAATGTTCACCTTCCATGAGATCATGCTCCTTTTCTTGGCTGTGATGCTCACGGATGTCATTCTTCTTGACCTCTTTAACACCTTCGGCATGCCGACTTCGACGACGGTTTCTCTCGTCTTCGAATTACTCGGTGGTGCAGTGGCTATGGCTCTCTACAAGATCTGCATGATCGAGGGCATCACACACACGAGCGTCATTTCTTATATCAATGACCAGAAGGTGCTCGAGATCATCCTCGCCATCTTTAGCTCCGTGGGTATCGCCTTCTGCGTAGGCTGCATCCTCATGTGGTTCTCACGCCTTATATTCGGCTACCGCTACGCTAAGTCCTTCAAGTTCATCGGGCCTATCTGGAGCGCGATCGCCCTGACGGCTATTACCTACTTCGCCATATTTAAGGGACTTTCTAAGAGCACCCTCTTCGACAAGCAAACAATCGCCATGCTGAATGAGAATATCGTTCTCTACACAGCATACGCTTGGTGCGCATGGCTCGTTATCACAGCTATCATGCAGTATGTTATCAAAATCAACGTACTTCGCTTCATCGTCATCACAGGTACCGCCGCACTGGCTCTCGCCTTCGCGGGTAATGACCTCGTGAACTTCATCGGTGTCTTCATGGCAGCGAAGGCCTCCTTTGGTCTCGCTAATGATGTCGCTGCTGCTGGTGGTGACTATATAAACATGGACATGGGCTCACTCTCCAAGCACGTGCAGACGGACATGATCTACCTCCTCGGAGCAGGTCTCATCATGGTGGGTGCTCTCTTCTTCTCAAAGAAGGCTCGCACGGTATCCGAGACAGAGGTAAAACTCGCACGTACGAGCCTCGGTGTCGAACGCTTCGGCTCGACGATGCTTTCTCGCATGCTGGTACGCAATACGATGAAGACGATCAAGGTTCTCAAGAAGGTTACTCCTATGCCTGTGCAGAACTTTGTCGCAGCACGTTTCCGCCCGCTTGATCCTAGTGAAGAGACAGGCGCGGCATTCGACCTTATACGCGCGTCGGTGAATCTGACAGCAGCCTCCCTCATCATCTGCTGGGCGACATCCCAGAAGCTCCCTCTTTCCACAACATACGTGACATTCATGGTAGCCATGGGTACCAGCCTTTCTGACCGCGCATGGGGTCGCGAGAGTGCAGTGTACCGCATCACGGGTGTTCTCACCGTCATCGGTGGCTGGTTCTTCACGGGTATTGCTGCATTCACGGCTGCATTTATCACAGCGACGATTCTCGCGTACGGTGGCGTATGGGGCATCATCTTCATGGTCGCGCTCGTCGTCTTCATTCTGGTTAAGACTAGCTTGTTCCATCGTAACAAGAACGCTCGCGAAGTGCGCATCATCGACCTCCAAGACTCTGACACACTTAAGCAGATCGGTGAAGACTCTGCAAACAGCCTCGGTCGCATCATCAGCATACACCGCGCTACAGTAGCGGCTCTCCTCGAAGAAAATCACGACGAACTCAAGCGTCTGCGCAAGAAGGCACGTAATCTCGACAAGCTCATCGCGCTGCGCAAGCAAGATGAGATTCTCCCCAGCTTGCATAACCTACCATCCGAGCTCATCCAGCGCGGACAGATCCTCTACCGCATCACGGAGAGCCTGCAGGCTATCAGCGAAAGCCTCACTACAATTGTCTCTGGTGCTTACACGCACATTGACAATCATCACCGCGGGCTTAACGCCACACAGGCTAACGATCTGCTCTCCATGAGCCAGAAGGTATCCGATATCTTCCCAGGCATGCGTGAAGCACTCGAGTCTGGCAATACAGCTAATATCGAGCAGGTACTGCATCAGGCAGGCGATCTCACTGATGAGTTCGCAGACTGCATCAGCCGTCACCTCTCCACTGGCACAGAAGATATCGGCGCTATGCGCAGCGGCATCCTCTACCTCAACCTCTTGAACGAAACCCGATCTATGGTGCGCAAGTCCTTCTCTCTCATCCGCGAGCAGAAGGAGTTCTACAGCAGCAAGATCTAAGCCTAGCTTTAGCACCATGCCAACGACACTCCCTTGGCCGCTGGTAGTGGTGCTCATGCTCCTTGCCTTTGCGCTTCCCTTCCTCTTTTTCTTATCGAATCTGAGGAGGGAACGCAAGCAAGGAGAAAGCCAGCAGACGGAACTCCATCAGCTGCGCAATCACATCTTACTTCTTGAAGAGCAAGCAGAGCGAGACAAGGGAAACTTCCTCAATGCTGTCGCTATACCTTTCCTCCTTTTACGTCCTAGCGGACGTATTATTGCCGCTAATAAGGCCGCGCACGAACTCTTTAAACTCGATACGCGCGCTACAAATACAAACCTGCTTGAGCATATAGATGCGGGACCGCTTCAGCAGGCTCTCACGCTTATCTTACGGGGGCAGAATATGCAGAGCCAAAAGGTGCGCCTGAATAAGGATGGCGCTGATCTCATCTTCCGCCTCTTATCGACCTCACTAGACAATCACCATGGCGAGCCCCTAGTAGGCATAGCCTTCCGTGACATCACTGAAGAGCAGCGCACATTAACCATTCGACGTGACTTCGTCGCGAACGCATCACACGAGCTTCGCACGCCGCTTACCATCATACGCGGCTACCTCGAAACCTTAATCGAAGATCCGGAGCAGGCTGAAGACCCTGCCATGCGCCAGCGCGCTCTAGGGCTCATGAAAAAGCATTCTGATCGCATCGTACGCCTAGTCGAAGACATGCTCGCTATCTCGCGTCTCGAGCGTGCAGACAAAGCGCATTTGCGCATGGATGAGTTCGCACTTGAATCCGTCATAGAAGATGTAGCACTACGCCTTGATAGCGCCATTCGTGCGAAGGAGAATGAACTTCAAGTTAACATCTCGCCACTTCCCTTCCTCATGCGAGGAGACCGATTCTACTGGGAGCAAGTATTCTTCAATCTTATTGAAAACGCGATTAAGAACAACCCTGAAGGTAAGATTCGGGTACGCGTTACGGCTGAAGCCACATCGGAGCAAGAAGCAATCATCCAAGTCGAAGACAACGGACGCGGTATCAGAGAAGAGAGTCTCGCGTATATTTTCAAGCGCTTTTTCCGCGCCGACAGCACAGGTACGATTAAAGGAACTGGTCTAGGCCTATCTATTGTAAGAAATGCAGTCGAAGCGCACGGAGGCACGATCGTAGCAGAGAGTGAGCCCTACGAGTACACGCGATTCACGATTCGCACCCCTCTTCGCGCAGGTAACGAGTAAGTCATATTGCATCGACACAGGTACAGATAGACGAGCTTTTAGCCTTCTGATCTCTTATGCGTTTTACCCATATCAACCTAGCTATGGGACATAGGATTGAATATCAAGCAAGCAATATCCCTATCACTTCCTTGCATGCCAGCTACACAGGGCCTCCTGACTAAGCTCCCCCTTGTTCCTCTATCATCTTAGGAACATAACTCTTTCGCATCGAGAGAATAGGCTTAATGTCCCCATTTCGGCGTGCGTGAACATAAAGAATCTTCGCTAAGGCGAAAGTATAGTAAGCATCAAAGATGTTCGACGGACGCCCTACGGAGAAGAAGGTAATAAACAAGTGTGAGAATGTCGTTACAGTCGTAAAGAAGAAGAACGGAAAAAGGGACGTCTTCCTATAGATGAAGTAAGTACGCAGTACGTAAAGTAGACAAATAATTGTAACGCCTATGATGAGATACCATCCCACATATCCAAGTCTATGAATGGTCGTGATACGTCCACTATGCCATGTCCCCGTTTCAGCGAAGAACTCTTGCTCACCGTAGGCTAAATCGCCTCGATTCTGTCGTACTTTTTGAAGTCGGAGGTATTCCACTGAGAGACCGAAGCCATCCCCCCATGTATAGTCTTTAATATAACCCAAGCGCGGATCTTCAGCCCACTCCCACATCTCATAGCGCCACTCGGTGGAGTGGTCGGCACCTCTCTTAATACTATCTTCAATATCAACACCCGGCAAAAGATAGAGAGCACGCTGAATACCATGAGGTAAAGACATCAATATCTTCTCATTACTCAAGAAGAGAAGCCCTCCGTAGCAAAAGCCACCGATAAGAATACCAATAATAAGCTGCTTGTAGACTATGGTAGAGACGAAAAACGCCATCAACAAACGACCCAAATCTTCTCGAAAACCCGATAAGAGAACCATCCCTATCCCCATGGCGATGCCTAATGAGCGCCACCAAGAGAGAGCAATTGAAACAGGAGAATAGTAGGAGAGCAACAAGTATATTATCGTACTTCCTAAACCAGCGAAGAGAGAGAAGCGGCTCGTCTCTGCCGCCTTTATCGTCGAGTCTATCCCCATATTTCTAACCCCAGTAGCGGTAGAAAAAATAGCTGACAACGCAGTAAGAATCATAGCCCATTTAAGAGCCTGCTTCAATCGAGTACGCTCCATCGGAATGACAGACATAGCGATATAGAAGAGTAACGCTACAACACAGAGCGCATATTCCTTCCCACCTACAAACTCGGTCTCCCAGCTGAGAAGCGCTATACCGACAGGATTCCGAAGATAAGACGCTAGCATGTAGACGCTTAACAAAAAGATGGAGAAATCCATCCAAAATAGAGCTTTCCATTCGAACTTCACTTGTCCCATCGCGTAGAGCACGACCCAGTAAACTAGCACACCCCCAGCTACAACGTAACTCGGGTTAAGAAGAGCTAAAGCACCCAAAGGAAGGTAGTGCATGATAGGTGGTAAGATAATAATGAGAATCCACGATTTCTTACCCAGCCAATTCAGTACGAATAAGCCTATAATTGCAGCTAAGATCAGTACAGGCGTAGCTGCCCCCTCAGACGCATAAGCACCTATAGTTATCCCGAAAATAACGAGAATAACAATAATTGCCAGAGTCTTGATTACTTGCGCAACCATAAGGGTATTTATAATGAATCGTCAAATACTCTACACGACTATTTGACGATTCATAAAAGATTGTTTATAGTGCCGAAGGGATCTCTTTACCCAAGTCTGAGGCGCGTCTCCCCTTACCGTCACCGGCAATGCGTTCAAGCACCACGTCACGATACCCCATTCCACCTGGGATCATAGGAAGCACGTGAATATCGTAAGGAACCATCACATCGAGGACATAGGCCTCTTCCGAGGCTAACATGCGCTTCAAGGCTGGCACGACTTCTTCAGGATCAGTTACGCGCTCGCACTTAATACCGAAGCCTGCGCACAGTAACTCGAAATTGGGGTAGAGAAGATCAGCATTGGAGTGTGTCGGATCATACTCCTTGTTCGGATCTGCAAGGAAGGTATTTGCACGGTTTGAATCATACTTCAAGTCTTCCCACTGGACAACCATACCAAGATGCTGGTTATTCAAGATAACATTCTTGATAGGGAGACGCTCGACCTTGATCGTCGCGAGCTCTTGGATATTCATCATGAAGGAGCCGTCACCGTCGATATTAACGATAGGAAGCTCTGGGCGTGCCATATGTGCCCCCATGGCGGCAGCAAGACCGTAGCCCATGGATCCCAGACCACCAGAAGTGGAGAATAAACGGGGCTTCTGGAAGCGGTAGAACTGAGCGGCAAACATCTGATGCTGACCTACACCTGTAGTAATGATAGCATCTTGTCCTTCTAAAAGAGTGTGTAATTCTTCGATCACGCGCTGTGGAGCGATCTGACCGGGGCGATTTTCGTAGAAGAATGGGAAGTCCTTCTTCCAGCTCTCAATGATAGCGTACCACTCAGGACGAAGTGCTGCGTCGTAAGCACGGCGCTCATGACCCAGCTCAGCGAGACGCTTGTTAAGATAGCGAAGAGCTTCACCGGCATCGCAGCGGATAGCATGAGCGACACGCTTGTTCTTGTTAAGCTCTGCTGCGTCGTAATCGATATGAATGATGGTTGCATGCTGGCAGAAGGTCGCAATAGCACCCGTCACACGGTCATCGAAGCGAGCACCGATAGCCAAGACAACATCTGCCTCATTCACCGTGTTATTCGCATAGACCGCACCGTGCATACCCAGCCAACGCACAGAAAGAGGGTGATCTTCTGGCATAGCGCCTATGCCCATGAGTGTCGTCGCGACAGGATACTGCGCGCGCTCTGCAAACTCGAGGAGATCAGCAGAAGCCTCTGCAATAACAATACCGCCGCCAGCGTAGATAGCAGGACGCTTTGCGGAAAGGAGCAAGGGCAATATGGCATCGAGAGCCTCTGTATCAAGTGGGAGCGTTGGCTCGTAACCAGGGAGATCAAGCGCAGCGTCAAGATCAGCCTCAATGAGCTGCTCTTGGAAATTCTTAGGGATATCAATCACGACTGGACCTGGACGACCTGTACGTGCAATGTAGAATGCCTCACGGACGATACGTGGGATGTCATTCGCATCGGTAACGAGGTAGCTATGCTTCACGATAGGTGCAGTCATACCGAAAACATCAGTTTCTTGGAAAGCAGAGCTACCAATCATAGCGCTACCGACCTGCGCGGTAATCGCAACCATAGGAATGGAATCGAGATAGGCATCAGCGATAGGGGTGATCATATTCGTCGCACCTGGACCAGATGTAGAGATACAAACACCCACCTTACCAGTTGCGCGACCATATCCTTCCGCGGCAAAAGCACCACCTTGTTCGTGACGTGGGAGAATGGTGCGAATGCTTGGCTCTTCGCTTAATGCCTGATGAATAGGCATGCTAGCGCCACCAGGATAAGGAAAGACGACATCCACACCCTCACGCACTAGGCTCTGTACGAGAGCAGCAGCTCCGGTCATTTTCATTATAGCGGGCTCGGAAGTGGCGGTGTCATTCATCGTTGTCATATGATAAAGCGTTTTTTTGGGGGAATGGGAGCTTTATTCTTAAATACTCCTCAAAGCAAGTATAGCAGAGATAGTTCATGAAGGGAAGCATTATTTCCAAGCTAAAAACACAGATAATGATTCATTAAGTAGAGTGCAGCAGGATTATATAAAAAAATGCCTAGCCAAGGCTGCTATTTTGTACTACTATACCACTGATGCTACGCTTACTCGCCTTCATCTTTTTTCTCTCGCTTCCCGTCCTTGCGGGCTATGAGAAAATCAGCCGCGACAATGGGAATATCTTTTTCGCACTCGACACAGTTGAGCTCTACATGTTCAAGGAAGCCGAGATGAAAATCATCGTGCTAGATGCTAACAAGAGAGACATTAAGGAGAGCCTTGAGATGCACGGCTGCGTCGCAGGCATTAACGCGTCCTACTTCGGTCGCGATGCGGCAAGAAGCCCACTGGGCATCATGCGCCACAAGGGTAAAACTCTAGCAGGCCGACTCGAATCCGGTCGATTCACCGTCTCGGGTCTCCTCTATGACACAGGAAAGCGCATTCACTTACAGAGAAGCAGCCTCGCACACCCTGCTCTTTCGGAATTGCGCGAAGCCGTACAAGCAGGCCCCTTCCTCATTGAACAAGGAGAAGTCACAGGAGGGCTGAGCAGGCACGGGAAATCGAGACGCAGCTTCATCGCCACCGACGGTCTCGGAAAATGGTGCATAGGTGTCAGCAGCCCACTCTCTCTGCATGAGCTAGCCTCATGGCTAAAGAGCGAAGATTTCGCAGAGACGTTTACTGTGAAAACTGCCCTCAACCTTGACGGTGGCAGCTCCAGCTTCTTCTACACGGAGACCCCTCGACGCTTTCAACCACCACTGAAGAAAATACGCTCCTTCATCGGAATCGCCCCACGCAATAAGGAGTAAGCAGCTTCAGCCCATTATAAGGCGGGATTCTCGCCTGGCTTCTTCTCTGGCTGCAGACTTAAGGTCGCTTTTTTCGTGATAAAGAAAGCCCATTCGTTAAGGATACGCTGGGGTACACGATAGACTGTTTTCGCATCGGATAGCTGCTGACTTCCCGCGATATAAACACCATCCCCAAGTCCCAGCACCCTATCGCCTGTCTGATAGTTCTCCGAGCCCTGAGTCAGGCGTGTACTGCCACGATAGGAAAGAATATCAGTTACACCGTAGCTCTTAGCGAGCTCTAATTCGGCACCCTCACGCTTATCGAAGGGGAAAGAAGCCAGCATCACATCGCCATCCCAGAGCACGAGCTCCTTTTCTACCTCGTGAATGGCGAGATGCAGCTCCAAGGATAGTATCACTAACTTCTGCCCTACGCGCAGTTTCGAACCATCTATAATCCCGTTCATCAATTGAATCAGAGATGCTGTAGCCCCAGTCTTATTAGCGATGCGCTGAATATGATCTCCCGCCTGCACTTCATAGACAAAGGCTCGAGGGTGCTCTCTATTCATATACTGGCGCATATTGATAGCGGAATAAAGTGAGCGCACCTCCTTACCTACGATACCTCCTAGAGCGACATGGGGACGCAGAAGATCGAGAGCCTCTGCATAGCGGGCTTCATGTGCGAGGAGGCGAGCCTCATTCAGAGCTGCTGGGCGCTGAGGCCAGAGAGAGGTCTGCCCCTGCGCGAAGAGCAGATTAGAGCAAGCCGCGGCGACGCATATCAAAGAGATTAATTTCATGAGATTCTTGTATCATGGTTAACATAAAAATAAGCAGAGATGCTTCCCACGCGTCTTCCACACCCCAGATGACAGCACGAAGCGGATCTCCAGAATGCAGCGCATCTTCTCGCAGCTGCTCTTCTAATAATGCCGCTTTCTCGTGAACTGTCTCCTCCTGTAGCTCGACGCGACGGAATTGAAAACCGTACTGAATGAGAGCTTGGAAGGAAGCCCCCCTTTCCTTCATCCAGTCAAAGAGAGCTGACGCATCATCACCGAAGCCTTCTAAAGCGAGCTCCATCATATGCTCAGGTCGCAAAATGCGCGGACGTAGAGCCTCAATACGTCCTGTACGAATATGACAGACATCAGGCTCATCTAATGACTCTGTCAGAAGACGGAAATTGAACATCGTATCGCCGAAGGCCTCGATACGGCGGTCGGGTGCGTAGATGACACGCGTCTCCCGCATCGCATTCTCAAATAGCTGCTCCTTCATCGCCCAATTTCCTAAAAGAAAGAGGCGACCCTCCCATAGGAAGAGCCGCCCGAAGTATTAAAGATGCACGGGCGATTAAGCCTGGCTCTTGTTGATATAAGCTACAACGTCTGCAACAGACTTGAGCTTTTCAGCCTCTTCATCAGGGACTTCGATACCAAATTTGTCTTCGAAGGCCATAACGAGCTCAACTGTGTCAAGGGAGTCAGCACCGAGATCTTCGATAAACTTAGCGTCGGTGGTCACTTTATCAGCCTCTACGCCGAGTTGCTCGACGATAATTTCTTTTACTTTGCTTTCAATGTTGTCGGACATAAGATGTGACTATTTTAGAAGTGCCCTCACTATACTAAAGCTTAGACCTAAATGCAACTGAAATTTACAAAGATGCGAGAAAAATTATATTAATTTAGTAATGAAAGCCGCAATAAACCTTTCATTGTAAGATCTTCATCCAGCACACCTAATCTTTCATTATATGTCAAAACGAATGCAGCATCACCACCAGTCAACACGACAAGAGCCTCCTCACCTAGCTCATTCTCAAGCGCGCAGAGCGTTTCGCGCAGCATGCCTACATAGCCGTAGAGAGCCCCAGCTTGGAGCGACGTGAAGGTATCCTGCCCCAGTGCTGACACATGCGCTTCGGGCTTAATCTGCGGTAATTGTGCTGTCGCACGAGATAAGGCCGTTACAAGTGTACTCAACCCAGCCGCTATCACGCCACCTGCAAAGCGCACACCAGATAAAGAAGCGCAGAGCACTTCATAAGTCACCGCTGTTCCCATATCTACAGCAATAGCTGGTAGCTGATCATAAGTCACAAGCCCAGCCGCATTAGCTAGCCTGTCAGCACCTATCGTTTCCCTACCCGCGTAACTGTCGAGAGAGAAGTTCAGCTTACTACGTGCGCTTAAGCAATGCACAGGCACGTCAAAGGTCTCGCAGAGAACTAAGCGCTTCTCTGGCACAACAGAACTAAGCATCACACGATCGAATGACCAATCTGCGAGTAGAGTCTTCACTCCCACCACACTGATATCTCGCGTCGACATGATACGCACCTCATCATACAACTGCTCGCCAGAAGCGAGGCGGAACTTCGTCCTCGTATTCGAGTTATCTATTAATAAAACGATATCGTCTCGCATGTTAAAAGAAGCTTGTTTCGATGAATTGGATCAGCTCTTCTGCTCCATTACGGCAGCGCGACTGCAGCATACGCTCGCAGATACGACTATACATCGCAGCATCATCTTTTATGAGTTTATCAACGATAGCGCAGAGCTCTCTCGCCCCCTCAGCGTAGTAGCCAAAGCCCTCTTGCAGCAAGAGATCTAGATTTCCTTGCTCTTGACCAGGTAGAGCAAAATTAATGATGACTGGTCTGAGCGATTGATATGCCTCAAACAAAGTCGCAGCTCCAGCCTTACCTACGTATATATCATGGCTGCGGAAGAGCTCATCCATATCTTGGCGATAGCCTTCTACGCGGAGCCTCTCTCTGTAACTAAAAGGTAACGACTGCACCCACCTCGTGAGCTCCTTCATCTTATTAGTAGCGAGCACAGTGAGTTCTACTTGCGAAAAAGTCGCAAGCAGACCTTGAAGTTCATCACACACCTGATCTAATGGTGCATAAGCAGAATAGAGAATACTCAGCTTACGCTGCATATTAGTTAGCGCGCTAGCCTCTTCTCTCGGTTTAAAACGTGGGGGTACAGGCAAGGCTGCTACGCACAATCTTGACTCAGGTATCGCATAGCGATCTAGTACCAGCTGACGCGAATGAACATCGAGCATGCACCACGCATCTGCCTTCGAGCACATCCATGGGCGACTAATAGCGATAGAATCGGTCACAAGCATCAGATAAGGCACCCTCACACCACTGAGCTCCGCTAGATAATCAAGGAGGTAACCATAAAGAGGGTAGGTACAAACGACAAATTCTGGCTTCTCACTTTCTATGATTTGTTGCAGCTTGCGTAAAACAGGCTTAAAGAGTGGCGTGCGAACCATGCAGGACCAGTCAGTCGTCTCTGTCTGATCGTAGGTCAGAGCCCATAAAAAGGGAATATAACTCACACAGAGGCGATAATAACGCCGCGTCCAATCGTAGACTGGTGATATAGACGACTCCGCAAGAACATCGACTATAGAACTCCTATACCCTTTCTCTATCCAATGCGCATCGAGACCGCGAGCCGCAGCACGATGACCTTCTCCATAAGCAATGGTAAGGATGAGCATAGACTTTGAAGAATCACATGGCATAGGATAGTTACTGCAAAATGAGGATACAAGAAGACTCCCTCATCTCGTAAGAAACGAAGGAGTCAACTTTAACATGAAAGTTAAGGTCCGATAGAGCTAGGTCTGCCCTCGAAGAAGCTTCGCATTGGCACGTGAATGATATCATTCTCATGCAAGACAATAGATCTATCTTTACCGCTGAAGTAGTCATAGGTACGGGTGACACCCTTGCGTGTGACCTGTATTCTACGAGAACCGTAATCGGTGATATCACCGCAAGAAAGTAGCGCTTCAATCAGAGTCATACCTTGTCTGTATGGCAGATTCTGCTTACTACCGACATAGCCTGTCACCTGAATGGTACGACGTGTCAGCTGCTCCGTGAGACTCTCATCTGTCACCTTTACATCGACGATGGGCTGGGTAAAGATGCCTTGCTCAATGTAGAGTTTTTCGATGAGATTGCTTACTTCACGCTGTGTTTTACCAGCCACATAGACGCGATTCTTCAGATAAGGAAGCTTGACGGTACCGTCCTTGCTGTCTACTGTGTATCGCGTATTGATAGTAGTTTTATCGTTCGCTGGAATATTATTCAGCGTCACAGTGATCTCCGCACCCTTCTTTGCAGTAGGATCTGGAAGAGCTCGTTCCTGCGCTTGTGCTACGCATGTAAACACAAGCATGAGTGTTGTTATGATATATCTAAACATAATAAGTATTAGTATAAGTCTTGATCGGATTCTACGCTTGAAGATGCTACTTCAGGCTTACTTTGTGAACTTGAACCAGCTTTCGTATCGGTGCCAGCAGCAGCTACACTATTCGCGTTAGCCTGCTTTTCCAAGATGGGCTTAGGCTCCTTACGTATCTGGTCGTTCGTGTAATAGGAATAGTAGGTTGTGTAGTACTGGTATTGAGAGTCACCAGAAATATCAACATTATTCAATACCAAGCCCATAATCTTGCCACCAGCACTTTCGATCAGAGTCTTCGTGCGTTGCAGAGCCTTCACAGGCATCTTACGTGGTTGTAACACGATGAGAGTCGCATCAACCTTACTGACGATGAGTGACGCATCACTCACACCAAGCATAGGAGGAGAGTCAACCAGCACCACATCGAATCGACGCGCTGCCTCTTGCAGCAACTTATCCATGCGATAGGAGGCCAGAAGACCTGATGGGTCAGGACACTGAGGGCCAGATGGCAGAATGTAAAGACCAGGAATCTCCGTCTTGAAGATAACATCCTTCAATTCTGTATCTGCGCTCAGATAATTACTGAGACCGAAGTCGTTTGAAATTTCAGAATAGCTTGCAAGTCGTGGACGACGCAAGTCAGCATCGATCATCAAGGTACTGTAACCACTCTGGGCGCAAACATAGGCGAGATTGCTCAATGTTGTCGTCTTACCTTCACCTGCATTGGAAGAAACTACAGAGTATACTGATGACTTGAAGAGTGATTTCTTAAGCTCAATATTTGTACGCAGAATACGATACGCTTCCGCGTCGGGAGAGTCACCACCCTGCACGATAAAGAGACCAGCATCCTGAGGAATAACACCCAAAACGGGCAATCCGAGCTGACGCTCCGCTTCCTCAAGAGTCTTAATGGATGTATCAAAGTAATTATAAACAAATGCTACCACTACACCTGCGATAATACCCACTACAGCACCAACTGTAAGATTCAGCTTATAATTAGGGCTGCTAGGAGCCATAGGAAGTGGCGGCTCACTGTGAATAACGATAGTCTCGCGAGGAGCTGTCAAGTGGATGCGCTCAGCGATGTAATCATTCTCCAGCTGATCGTAGCGCTGCTTTTCCGAATTATATTCTTGAAGGGCGCGCATCGTCTTCTGGTTCTCCAGGAGTACACCACGAAGCTTCTCCTTCTCGGTGTTCAGCTCTTTATCTACGGCCGCAAGCTCTGCTTTCTTAATATTAAGCTGATCATGCATGGCATCGCGCATACCGATCAGCTCAGTGAAGAGCTCATCTTTCGTTGCCGCATGCTGCGCGTCTAAGAGTTTAACCTGTGGGTGGTTTGGCCCGAGGCCATCCATGAGCATGGTGCGACGCTGCTCTTCTTCATTATTGTACTGCTCGCTCAGAGAGCGCACACGTGAAGAACTGTAGGACTCAGCACTGAGAATACCTGTGCGGCGCACATAGCTAAGGAGCGCGTCGTCGGCCAATCTCTGAAGCTCATTAATGTGAACCTCACTAGTAGAGATATCCTGTCTAAGGGCATTTTGACGCTGCTGCAGCGCATTCATGCGTGTCTCTGTACCATCTGCGTCAGGGGGTGCTGTGTTTCCTGAGTTCCAGATACCGCTGGAAAGGTACTTACCAGAGCGGATATACTGTCTCACCACGTCGGCCTTACGCTCCAGCTCATCATAACGAGCGCGTATAAGAGCAAAACGCGATTCAATGGTACGATTAATCAAATCATCCTCCGTGCTCTCACGGACTTCCTTATAAGCGAGAGGCACAGCCTCACATATACGCTGAACCTGACGAGGATCGCTACCAGCTACCACTACATCAATAATATCGGTACTACGGCGCGGCTGGATAGATATCATACCCATAAGCCTTCCGGCTGCCTGCTTTGGAGTAATCCCCCACTCTTTCGCAAGACCTAGTCTATTTGCGACGGCTATGAGATTTTTCTCTGTGACAAGAAGCTCAAACTGGGTCTGCATATAAGAACCAGAGCTGCTCGCAGCCTTAACGATAGGGTTGACACCACCGCTAATGTTAACCAAGTCTCGAGGCATCTTGATCTCGAAACTCATGGAGGTCTTGTACACAGGGGTCATCATGCGAGTTAGAACAGCACATGAAATGAAAACGAGAAGGAAGACAAGTATGGCTTCCTTCCAGCGGTTTCGCAGCATCATCAAGTAATCTTGAACATGCAGTGCTGTCTCTCTCTTATCTGATGACGAGAAGATGTTATCCGACATAGTGTGTTATATAAAGAAGAGAGAGGTAAGCCACTTGGGACTTACCTCTCTGGCTTGTTGCACTTTTAGAAAGAATACCCGGTGCTAGCGTAGATCGAGTGGCGTTGATAACCGCCCGCGTCTTCGTTCGCATCTGTGAAGGTATAGTTCAAACTGAGCGTGACTGAATCAGTCATTTTGTAGCTGACGCCTGCTCTTACGAAAATGTTGTTACGTGATTCGTCTTGGAGTGAACCTTGACCATCCGAATAGTCAGCACCATAATATTCGACAGAGGCGTTACCTGACCAGTCAGCACTGAATCGCTTTGTATAAGTCATACCGAGGCGAATTGCAGCATTTGACAGATAGCTGAGAATGTCTCCTGTTGAACCTGCATAACGCGCAGTACCAACGTTTTCATTATCGAAGCTGACGTAGAAGGCCATACTGTCTTCATTGTACATCTTATGGTTGTAAGAGATACGAATGTTTGGGCTGAAGTCTGTCTGATTCTCGATGAACTTAGTCTGAACACCTGCGTTAACAGAGATGCTTGAAACAGGGCTCAGGCGGGAGCTTAAACCTAAGGTCATGTAGAGATTTTCCGAATCAATACCAAAGTCGCGGAAATCATAACGACCAGAGACGTTGAAAGAAAGGTTTGTCAGCGGAGTGTAAGCATAAGTCAAGCTAGAGTTGACACCTACATAGTTACGGTCATCGATATTGTAACGATCTTCCGCGTACTCGACACCACTTGTTTCCATGGAAATACTGAAGCTTGTGAGTGGGCTGATCGTGTGTGTACCAGTAGCTACAACGGACCAGAAAAGCACATCACCTTGGCTTGTTGGTGAGGAAATTGTATTTCCGTAGTCGATATCAGGCGTATATGTAATATTTGTGCTTAAGCTCACATTACTACGACTGTCCAGCTGGTAGGACACATTCGCACCAAAGCTCGAGTTAGAGAAAAGATGATTATCTGTACCTTCTGCTTGTTCGAGGTAGTATGTACCACCAATATTGAAGTTATAGCTAGCTGTCAGTACAGATTCCACCTTGGAGTAGGAACCACCGAAGCTCGCAGAAACCTTCGTAGAGCCGCGCTCGTTCGTACGAGCATCATCTACGTTCGTGTCATAGCCAACGGAAATGCTAGCAGTATAGCGAAGCGCGTGTGCTTCAGGAAGATCCAGTGAAGGAGCAGCATCGTAGAGTGTAAACCCGTAAACTGAGGACGTAGCTGTAAGCCCTAGTATTGCGAGGATTTTCTGAGTGATTTTCATATGATAAAAACTAATTAAACTATTAAATCGAGCTTACTTACCTTCTGTAACTGGAGGGAAGAGAGGGGAGAATTCACCTTCACCTGCATCATCACCTTCACCTATGCTGATCGTATCAAGAATACCCAGACCATATGTAGAGGACTTAACAAAGGATACACCGTCTGTAGCAAGGCGTGTCATCACCTTATTGAAAAGACCACCTGCTGCAGATGTGCTAAGCGTAGCACTCACTTCCTTCCAGAATGAAACCAGACCCTTACCCTTAAGAGTAGCAGCCTTGATACCGTGCTCGTGAAGCACCTCTGTATCTGTATCATGCGCAGCTGTCTTCAGTGCTTGGTATACCTCAGGGGCAGCGACAAGACCTGCACGGCAAATGGAGTAAAGCTCAGCCTCGCTCCAGCTTGAGCGCTGAGCGAGTACGGAGGATACTACAGAAGCCATCTGAGAAGGATTCTGCTTCACCAACTTGTACAACTCGTTGCTAATAGCTGTGATTGTCTTTCCAGAATCAGCCTTCGCATCGTTCTGAAGTGTTTGTAATTGCTGACCGTAAGTCAACTTTTCTTGTGCTCCAGCCAAGCTTGAGAGCGACAGAGCGGCAGCGACAAAAGCCACTGTGATTTTATTTGTTATCTTCATACATCAAAGGGGTTAGACAGAATATTCGTAGTGTATAGTAAAGAAGCGGGTAGCGGGAATCGAACCCGCGTGATCAGCTTGGAAGGCTGGAGCTTTACCACTAAGCTATACCCGCG
>CAYJLR010000041.1:0-16687 GCA_964370895.1 uncultured Akkermansia sp.
GGGCAGGATGAGTCATCCTGCCCTTTCTTATAAATAGATGTGATCTCGCTTACCTCACACGCGAACGCGCGGAGATGACGATGGGGACACCTGCGAGGTTGATACGTTCACGTATGACGCGGCGTAGGTACTGGGTGTATGTATCCGTGAGGAGTCGCTTGTCATTGACGAAAAGCACGTAAGTAGGTACTGGGATACGTGAGTAACGCTCGTTTACAGCCGTGGTGGCGTAGTAGAGCTTCAGACGCTTGCCGTAGGACTTGTGCACTGGAGGAGGTGTCTTCTCCATAGCTTGCTTGAGGAAGCGGTTCAGCTCACCTGTACCTGGCATGTTCAGGGATTCTGCCTGTACCTGCTCGATGGCCTTGAAGATGTAAGTGAGACCCTTCGCTTCTTTTGCGGAGACGATGGCGATAGGGGCGTAGTCGAGGAAGAAGAACTGCTCGCGTATATCATCCTTCGCCTGCTGCTTGCGCTCGGAGATGGCTGCACCGGGGAAGTAGAGGTCGAACTTGTTGATCACGATGATACAGGGCTTGCTCTCCTTCGCGATGATGGAGGCGATGCGTCTGTCCTGCTGTGTCACACCTAGTGACATATCGATGACGAGCAGGCAGATGTCGCAGCGACGAATGGCGCGCTCGCTTCGCATAGCAGAAAATACTTCCACCGACGTGTCTCGCTTCGAGCGTGGACGCATACCAGCGGTATCGATGAGCATGAAGTTCTTTCCTTCGCGTGAGTAGGGGATGTCGATCGCGTCACGCGTCGTTCCCGCTACCTCAGATACGATGGTACGCTCATCCCTGAGGATAGAGTTAATAAGGGAGGATTTTCCCGCATTAGGGCGGCCGACGATAGAGACGCGGATAGGGGTGTCCGCAGTGACTTCTTCGAGGTCTGCTTCATCTTCTGGGGTAGAGTTCCCGTCGACGACTTCTTCCTTTGCATCGCGGCGTGGGGCTTTCATTTCCTTGAGTGCGACATTGAGCTTCTTTGCAAGGGTGTCGAATCCACGACCATGAGCTGCAGAAGTGAAGACGAAGTCGCTGAAGCCGAGAACGCTGAACTCACCGAGGTTGAGATCCTGCTTTTCTGTATCGGCCTTGTTGAGCACGAGAAGTACAGGTACTTCGCTCTTGTGGAGCATCTCTGCGATATTCAGGTCGATGGGGGTGAGGTCATCGCGGCAGTCGCAGACGAAGAGAATCATGTCAGCTGTCGCCATGGCGATGTCGGCTTCCTGTGCTACTTGCTTTGCGAAGCCATCATCGAGCGTAGAGCCTATACCGCCTGTGTCGACGAGTGTGGCTTGGTAGTCAGTGATGCGCGCTGGTGCGCAGAGTCTATCTCGTGTGACACCTGGCTGGTCATGGACAATGGCGAGTCGACGGCCTACCATGCGGTTAAAGATGGCGGATTTTCCGACGTTAGGACGGCCAACAATGGCTAGTGTGGGGATGTTCATGTAAAAAAATGGTGGGGCTGCTGTTTATAGCAATGTATGAGTTTATCTTAGAATGGGCGATCAGATGCGGAGCGTATCTTATCCTGACTTTCTTTTGGTGCCACGTATGGGGCTGCACCGAGTATCTTAATGCTGCCTTGTAATGCGATGAGGTCGATGGGACCTTGGGTGCGCACGTATACTGCATGCTTTGTCTTCTTGCCTTCTGGTGAGACGACAGCGTAGATGAAATACTTATCCGTTGTTTGGAAGAATATATGCATGTGCTGCTTGTTGTCCAGTAGGTAGATAGGCTTCATGTAGGGCAGGTATCTGCCGAGGTAACTGGAGGAAAGAACGAGTTGAGATCTCTTGTCTATGGCTTGTGCGAAAAGGCAGGGGGTACTAGCTACATCCATCGTTTTCGCGTGTATCTCAATATCGCGACCTTTGTTTGAAAGATCAAACTTTCTGAAGGTGTAGCCATGATTGAGGGAGAAGGTGGTAGGGGCTGAGCCATAGGTGGTACGATGATCTGGCATGCGTATGGTCGCCGTGATGGTGTGGGTCTCGTTCTTGTGGAAGCGGAAGGCAGGCTGTACGTCGAGCTTGTAAGCGACGGTGCTACCTGGTGAGATCGTCACTGTGGGGAACTTTGCTAAGATGAGGCGAGGGACACCATTCGGATAGGTGGCAGAAGTCACATTGAGATGTAGCCATGCGCGATTCGGTTCATTCGTGAGAATAACCGTTTGGTCTGTATTGTTGCGCATGTAGAGGTTCATGATGATGGGCTCGCCTTCAAGGTACTGGCGGCGCTCAGGGTCGATGCGTACATCGATCTGTGCATGGACAGCGGGCAGCATGATCATGCTGATGAGGAGTAATAGTAGAAAATGAAGCGGTGATTTCATAATATGGATATGCTTGGGTTTAAGAAGATTATCTTTTTTTCGTGTTGACTGCGCTGGACTCAGAAAACTGGTCTGCGATGCGTATAGCGCCGAGGGTGGTCAGGATGAGGAAAATGGCAATAATAGCGATGTAGATCTTTGTGAGTTTTTTCGTATGCTCCTGATAGCGATCTCGAGCTGCCTTTGATTTATAGAGTTCAGTGATGGCTTCAGTGCTTTGCCAATTAGGGAGAACCTGTTCGATGAGGTCAATGGCTGTCGCCTGAATAGATGCCCAGCTTAGGAACTCTCCTTCATAGCCTTCCTTTAGCCATGAAACGAGAGTAAAGGTGCGCGACGAGCCCTCCACATCATGAGGTAACAGTGGATTGAGAGCTTCGGCAAGCGACTTCATCTCTTCCTCGTCCTTTAGGCTGCGTTCTTTGATATCGCATTCTGCGCAGAGCGGAGAAAGGAAGTAGAAACTCTCCTCGGATTCGATGAATATCATATCCGCATTCAAAGGTCGCGTCGGTATTGTTTGCTTGTCAGCTTCCAGATAGAGAGCCGCGTACTGCTCGATGACTCGGCATATACTCAGGACACTGAGCTCTCTGTTCTTTTCTGCTAGTTCACTGAGAGCTACACCCTGTGGTAGCTGGTAGGCGACGAAGCATAGATCATTAATCTGCACTGTCTCGTAGACCTGCATTGTGCGCGGTAGGTTGGAGTGCGCACGCATTTTTACCGAGTTTAAGAATGAGCTGACAGTCGTTAGCCCATTAGGTGAATCTTGACGATAGAGTTCGATGAATACCTCACGCTCCACCTCATCCTGACGGGCTATGTAGAGCTCATGGTGCTCATGCATACCTAGCAGTTTAGTGAATGTATAGTTACCCACGGTATGGGGTAAGCTGTCGAATGTAGGAGTCACGTCTTGGAGGTGGATGAGGGCTATTCTTCGAGTAATCCGTCGGAGGCTGTGCCTTCTAGGATGAGGTCGTTGTTATCGATGATTTCTTGATAATCTACCGGCTCTTGGTTTGACGGGTAAATATCTTGAGCCGCGGGGAAGGCTTCTTCCGTAGGGAGAAGCTCGTAGCCGCTGTGGTCTATGTCTCTCCCTCTCAGTTGATACTCGCGAAGGATGAGTGAGGAGGGGGTGCTGATGCAGTCGAGGGGTTCTCCGCGGTAATAGAGCTTTGCCGTGAAGCCATAATATTTCATTTCGCCGAATGCGTCAAGCTGCTCTTGCGTCGAAGTCGGAATCACGTACTGAACAAGGAGGCGTTCCTCACGAGTTTCCCAGGTTGGAGTACCGCTTTCCCATACCATGTTTGGCTCGTGATGGGATATCTGAATATCTTTCCCATTTGTCAGATCGAAGAACTGGATATGGATATAGACATCCTCAGCTTGAAGCTCTTCACCCTCTGCTAGCAAAATAGGAATGACAAGCTCTACTGTCTCACCCTGCTCCATCTGATCGTCAACGCGCGTCAGGTGTGGTCCGAATGCCAGCTTCCCACGCATCTCAGCAGGATTGGCGAAGCCATAGGTGAGGCGCTGTGAGGCCTTCTTGAAGTATTCACCCGCTGCATCGCGCATGGAGAATAGTGCCATGTAGTATTCCTGCGCCTTACTGGGGTTGAGTAGCTTATCATAGGCTAGTCCATGGTAATAGAGAAGAGCTGGATCGTGTGGGCGAATGGTAGCTGCCTGTGAAAGCGATAAGATGCAGCGGCGCATATCTCCTGCTATCAGGGCATTAATACCATCGCGGCTGAGTTTTTGGAATTCTTGCTCGAGTTTATTGGCTTCTGAAGCGCTTTTTTTCGCCTCTGCATCAGCCTCTGTACTGTCCTCGATGTGACTACTCATTTCTTCAGCGAGGCGTTTCGCATCTTCTTCAGCTAGCTTCTGGAGCATGCCTTCCATGTCTTCCTGATCAATGATGGTCTGAACATCGCGAGCGGGAAGAGGGGTATGGGTAGATGTGTCGCCATTGCCACTCTGATCGGGAGGGAGTATGACGAGTCCGGTGCTACTGGAAGAGTCAGAGTTATGAGGAGTGATATTGAGCTGCTTCGCTTCGATGGCCGCAGCCTTGGCACGCGCTTCTTCTAGCTTGAGTCGCTGAAGCTCCACCTCGTGAGCGCTATTCTGCTCCATTTTTTCTACAATAGAGTGGATGTAGATGCCCGCTACACTCAGAAGAACAGCAAGAGCGAGACTAAGGACGAGAATGAGTGTGAGCCTCTTCTTGAAAGATGAGAAAAATCTAGACATCACGGCACCGTTTTTTGGGGCGGTGTGCGCAGTCGCTGAAGCCACTACCTGCTTTTTGCTTGTAGTGGACTCTTGCGTGGGTGATGTTTTTTTCGAACTCATGAATGGAGTGCTTATGCCGAAGGGCTGGATGAGTCGTCCTCTTCTGATGCGTATTCTATCAGATCGCCTTGGTAGATAGCGAGCAGTGATTGCATGAACTTCTCAGCAGGGGCATCATTTTTAGAGTCAAAGCCACCGTAGGTCATGCCATCTATTTTTAGCTTCTTGCCATCGACTGTGAAGTAGGCGACACCCTTGAATCCTGGTCCCCACTGGCGTATGTCGATGCGACTGATCTCATTTACAGAGAAGCTCTTTCCTACTGCCTGTACCTGCGTGCCGTCCAGTGAAAGAACGCGTCGAGATGTGCGGATGATGAAGTAAAGGATGATACCACCGAGTAACAGACAGACGCCACCAGCTATCCACTGCTCATCGACTGTGGCTTGGTCATAGGGCTTGTCGCCAGGCTTGAGCGGGTAGCGATTGCGCGAGCTGAAGTCCTTCCACGCGTCATTCCAGCGCGTGCTCATCATAGCATGGTCAAGGAACTCAGCAGGTCGCTCATGAGCGTATTCTAGGGTGGTAGATGAGGGGAGGGGGTAGCTTTTTCCGTCGGCCTCCATGCGGTTCTCATCCCTATTGTAAGTGTAGCCCTTTACAGTGTGAAATAAGCTGTCCTTATGCTTGTTACGCCACTCATTTGTAGAGAGTAAGCTGGCGTCTGCTCCGCCATCGGCAAAGGCCTTGAAAGAGAAGTAGGCTGCATTCTTCTTGTGGTAGCCTATAGAGCCATCGTAGAAGAAGTACAGGGCGAAGCCCCACACGGCAGCCAGGATAATAAAGAAACGTATAAATGTATCTTTTGTTGGGCGGCAAACAATGGGTGATGAACTCATAGCCATATTTTACCACGAAGATTCTGCATTGAACAGTATAAAATGACTGCGCGATTAATGTGGTATTAATCGCGCAGGAAGCCTTACTTCTCTCCCAAGATGCTGTCAATGGATGCGAAGAAGTTCGCGCATTCCTCTTCGCTCGCTGGAGCGTTCATCAGTGCATCGTAGTCGACAAACTCGTAGCAGCTATCAGGGATTTCCTTGATGAAGCTCGATGGGGCACATCGCTCTTCTTTCCCATATTTCACACGACGAGCGCAGTAGGTCATCGATAGCTGCTCACGAGCACGCGTGATAGCGACATAGAAGAGGCGGCGCTCTTCGTCCAGTGTGCCTTCATCGACGGAGCGAGAGTGAGGAACGAGGCCTTCTTCGATACCGATGAGGTAGACGTAGGGGAACTCTAGTCCCTTCGCCGCATGCATGGTGATCAGGCAGACTCCGCTTTTCTTCTCGATGTCTTCGTCATCCTTGTCTTCGTCCAGCGAGATGCCTGCGAGGAAGTCCTTTAACTTATTGCCTGGCATCCAGAACTGACGCAGTGCGACTAATACATCATCGATGGAGGCGAGACGCTTGCTGCGCTCATCATCCGTCTTGCAGAACTTTGCGACGTATTCATCGTACTGGATTTCTTTAATGAAATCCTTTACGATATCTTCGAAGCTGCGTTCGCTCTCGGCGAACTCGCTGCCGTAGCGTGTCATCAGCTCGGTGAATGTATCGATGCTGCTCTTCGAGCGTGCTGTGCATTCTGCGAGGAATTCGAGATCGACGAGTGTCGCCCAGACGCTTTTCTTGTGGGTACGACTCCAGTCGAGGATATTAGCAATCGTTACCGAGCTAATGCCGCGTGCAGGGGTATTGAGAATGCGCAGCAGGGGGAGGTCTGCATCAGGGTTATCCATCGATTGAAGATAGCTGAGGATATCCTTTACTTCGCGCCTATCGAAGAAGGAGCGCGCGCCCACCATGCGGTAGGGGATATGGTGCTCGCGTAGAGCCATTTCTAGCCCACGGCTTTGGATGTTTGAACGGAAGAGGACGGCGAAGTCCTCCCATGCGCAGCTTCTCTGCTGGCGTAGTCGCTCGATCTCCTCCGCGATGAACTCGGCTTCTTCCTGTGAGCCCGCCATGGAAAGGAGACGGACAGGGAACTCGCCCTCTTTATTCGCGCGTAGGATCTTATCGCGGCGACCTTTGTTGTTCACGATGAGATTGTTTGCGCAGCTGAGTACCTGACGTGTGCAGCGATAATTCTCCTCTAGCTTGATCACCGTCGGATTAGGGAAGAAGCTCTCGAAGTCAAGGATATTCGAGATCTGAGCCCCACGCCAGCCATAGATAGACTGGTCATCGTCACCGACGACGCATACATGCTGATCAGGACCTACAAGCTGACGCAGCAAGCTCATCTGAAGGGAGTTCGTGTCTTGGAACTCATCGACCGTGATGCGGGGGAATCGCTTGTTCCACTTCTCATGGACAGTTGGGTAGGCGCGCAGAAGACATTCTGTCAGGACGAGTAAGTCATCGAAGTCGACAGCATTCTGATTCTTGAGCTCACGCTGATAAGCCTTCGCCACCGCAGCGACGAGTGTGTCATCTATATCATCTGCTGTCAGACCGAGGTTACGCACGCGGGAGAGTTCACTGAGGACGAGACCGGGCTCGAGCTTTTCTTTACGTCCACCATATTCCATGATGAGTCGCTTGAGTAGCCCCATCTGATCAGAGCCTGTGTAGATGGAGAAGTTTTCCTTGTAGCCTAGTGCACCGATATCCTGACGAAGAATGCGCACACAGAGAGAGTGGAAGGTGCAGACAGTCATAGCACGAGCAGCCTTGCGATCCACCATAGCTCCGACACGCTCAGCCATTTCATTCGCGGCTTTGTTCGTGAATGTGAGGGCGAGAATGTCACGTGGATTCACACCGCATTCTATCATATGTGCCATGCGACATGTGACGGTACGCGTTTTTCCCGTACCTGCGCCAGCGAGGATGAGGACGGGCCCGTTAAGCGTTTTCACGGCATTGCGCTGAGCTTCATTGAGCTGATTGATATCGAAACTTTCTGCCATATGTGGCGGTGAATGTAGCATATTTGACGGATGTAGACAAGTAGAATCCATTTATAAGGTGAGATGTGGAGTAATTCAATCTTGACGCTGAGGGGGGAGAGATGATAGAGTTTATCTATGAGTACGAAGTTCAGTTGGGAAATACGCCCAATGGACGGAAATGTCGATCTGAGTGATGATCAAAACCCCGACTTACCGCTACTGGTAAGGAGGTTATTAGCACAGCGTGGCATATCTGGACGAGAAAATATAGAGAAATACCTTAAACCTAAGCTAGCCGATTTAAGCGACCCTTTTGAATTAGATGGAATGAAAGAGGCTGTCGATCGCATTTTTAATGCAATCGACGAGAAGCAGAGCGTCTGCATTTATGGTGATTATGATGTGGATGGAGTGAGCTCCGTCGCTATCCTTTACCGTATATTGGAAGCTTACGGTGTGCTTAGCCATTGCTTCATTCCTGTACGTACACGCGAAGGCTATGGTCTGAGCGCAGAAGGTATCAAACGCGCCATCAGTGAATGCGGTCAGAAGCCTGATCTCCTCATCTGCGTCGACTGCGGCACCTCTTCCATAGACGAGGTCGCTGATCTGAATGCACGCGGCATCGACGTGATCATCGTCGATCATCATGAGGCGAGTCCTCGTGGTAGGCCTGATGCTCTCGCTATCATTAATGCGAAGCTGGAAGAGAATAGCGATAAGACCTACCTCTGCAGCGCAGGTGTCGCATTCAAGCTCTGCCATGCTCTACTCAAGAAGCGCAGACTCGCTCACTTCGATCTCAAGCAATACCTCGATCTCGTCGCCATCGCGACGGTGGCCGACATCGTCCCATTAGTCGACGAGAATAGACTACTCACACGTCACGGGCTGAGACAAGTGGAGCAGTCTGTACATATAGGTATCACAGCCTTGAATCATCTTGTCGGTAGACGAAACCCTCTCACCGCAGGGCATATATCCTTTCGTCTAGGACCCCGTCTGAATGCCGCTGGACGCATGGATGCTCCCATGGATGCGCTCAATCTCCTGCTGTGTGAAGACCCTTCCGCTGTGACTCAGCTCGCCCATAGGCTTAATGAACTCAATCACAAGCGACAGCAAGAAGAGGTGAAAATACGCGATGAAGCCATACGCATGATGGAAGAGTGCTTCGATGCTCAGCGCGATCATGTTATCGTGCTTGGCTCTCGTAGCTGGCATCCTGGTGTCGTAGGCATCGTCGCCTCTCTTCTGATGCGCCGCTATCATAAGCCTACCTTTGTGATCTCTTTTGATGATCAAGGAATAGGTAAGGGGTCTGGTCGCTCCATCCCTGGCGTGTCGCTAGTACAGGTTATACATCACT
Organism: uncultured Akkermansia sp.; assembly: GCA_964370895.1. GTDB lineage: Bacteria > Verrucomicrobiota > Verrucomicrobiia > Verrucomicrobiales > Akkermansiaceae > Akkermansia. The sequence continues at coordinate 9,012 of CAYJLR010000041.1, forward strand.
GTCACTCCACTCTCATCTCGGGTGGTGGACATGAGATGGCCGCGGGGCTAGCCATAGCTGAAGATCAACTCGACAACTTCCGTGAAGCATTTAATTCCTTTGTGAAGGAAAATACGAGCAAGGAGCAGCGTAAGCCCGTCCTGCATATCGATGCTGAGGTACAGTTCCGTGAACTCAGCCTTGAGCTACTCGATAGCTACGAGCTGCTTGAGCCCTTCGGCAATGCGAACCCTCAGCCAGTCTTCATGACGCGCAATGTTATGCTCAATCAGGCACCACGTCGCCTGACAGGAGGGCATATGCGACTGAGCCTCCGTCAGAATGAGACGGAGTGTGAGGCGATGTACTTCAATGGCTCGCAGATTGATCTCCCAGATCCACCTTGGGATGTAGCCTTCACGATCGATCGTAACACATGGCGAGGTCGCTCGCGCGTCTCGCTTTCTATACAAGATATACGTCCTGTAGAATGAGTGACCTATTCCAGCAGAAAACTCGATTGAGTACACGTAAGCCAGCGCCAGCTCCTGAGCATGGTGACTGGAGGCGTCCAGTAGCGAATCCGGCTGATACAGAGCATCTGCCGACACCTGATCTCAGCCTATTTAAGCGTCTTTTCCTCCGTGTGAGCTATCTGGAAGCCGCTGATAATGACTACTACTTCGATCAGCTACGTCAGCGTCAGCTAGAGGAAGAGCAGTACGCACAGACGACGCCTATACATGGTATCCGCCGCGTAGGTCGTATATTCTGGGGCATAGTTATACTCCTCCCCCTGAGCATGCTGGTGAGCTATGCGCTGCTACTCACCCTCTATCAGCAGCATGAAGAGGTCGATCTGACTGCTCTACTGACGAGTACGCGCGTCTGGTTTGCGCTGATAGGAGGAGCTGCTCTAGGCTGCCTCTTCATTCTAGGAATGCTGCGACCTCTACTCCTCCTTATTTACGTTTTAGGGCATGAGGCCACTCACGCAATAACATCTTACCTCTGCTTCCGCCATGTGACATCTTTCAAGGTAGGGATAGATGGTGGCTATATCGATACGGAAGCGGATAATCCACTCGTCGCACTCTCTCCCTACTTCGTGCCGCTATGGCTCATCCTATTTTCTAGCCTCCTTTGGGGCGCGAATCTCTTGTTTCCCTTCGAGCACTACGAGAAGATCTTCTATGCGAACTTCGGCTTCTGGCTCGCATTCCACATCTACTGGACACTATGGATTATTCCACGCGAGCAGCCTGACTTCTTGGAGAATGGCATCCTATTCTCCAGCCTCTATATAGGTCTGATGAATCTCGTGATGATGGTGATCATCTTTGTATTCTTCGATGTGATCAGTCTCAGAGAATTCTGGGAGAACCTCCTTCAGACTACGAGAGATGCTCTAGGCTTTTTCGCCTAATTTATTCTTTATTTTTTCTTGTCTTATCCCCAAGAGAATCGCTCTCATAGCTAGGCTATGAGAGCGATCTTTTTTGATAATATAAGGATATCCGAGCGTATTAAGAATAGGCGGATTCGACCTTCTGAGCCACGTCCTTGTAACCGTAATCGATTTCGTAGATGCTCTTGAAGTTTTCGAGTGACTTCTCCTTGTTGTTTGCTTGTTCGTAGAGAGTACCCATCATGTAGAGTACTTCCTTCTTCGTATCGTCCATGACGAGGAGTTCGCTGTTTGCTTCTTCGAGCTGGCGGATTGCCATATCGAGCATGCTCTTGGAGGCGTAGCACTTGCCAAGCATGAGCATCGCCTTGATGCGGATGTTCGGGTTGTTGCGTGCGCGCTGAAGGGCAGGGATGGCTTCTGTGTAATCGCCAGCGGAGAAGAGGGCTTCACCATACTTGAACTGGAGCTGTGCATCTGTGGGGTTCGCATCGACGCGAGCCTTCGCGTCGGATACGAGAGCCTGAGCGACTTCGAGTTCCTTCGCTGCGAGGATAGTCTTAGCTTCTTCGTTGCTTGGATCAGATGCGACGAGCTGGCGGTAATAGGTGAGTTCGGCTTGGAGAGCCTTTTCACGGATTTCCAGAGACTTGTCACGGATGGAGATGTCACTCTCACCACCGAGGGTGAAGGCGTATGAGTAGAAGGAGTAGGCATTCCCGTAGTCCTCCATCTGCTCATAAACAGAAGCGATATCGCGAACGATGGCAAGGTTTGTATTATCGCTAGCGTACTGAGCTGAAAGCTGTGCGAGACGTTCTTCCATTTCTGCACGAGTGAGACCTACCTTGTCAGCTGTTTCGAGGTTAGCTGTTTCTTGGCTGTTCTTCATCTTCGTGCGGAAGTCACCGGAGCCTTCCCAGTTACCCTGCTTCATGGAAGCGCGAGCAGCGCAGTCCTTCTCACCGCGCATAGCGATGGGGTCAGCACGGTCAATAGCGAGTACGCGAGTATAAGCGGAAGCCGCTTCGGCAAACTGCTCGTTTTTGATGTAGTGATTCGCGAGCAAGTGGAGGTGCTTCTTCGCTTCAGGATGACCTTCGCAAATTGTTTCGAGTGCGAATGCTGCGATGTCTTGGAGATTCAGATCAGATGCCGCAGCGAAGAGAGTTTCATTCGCAGAGATAGAATAAGGGTCTTTTTCTAATTCGTCTTCGATGGTGACGATAGTGACCTCAGGATTCTTGCGTGTCGTCGTAAGGCGCATACCGCCGAAAAGTGATGACTTGCGCCCAGCTTCTGGAGCATTCTTTACAGCACATGCACGCAGCACCTTTCGTCCGTCAAGGAAGCCAGGAGCTTTGTTAATGAGCGTCTTAAGAATGCTTATAGCATACTTGTAGTTCTTTGTCTGGACGGCTTGTTGAGCCTTTTTCCAGAGACCAGCCTGCTCGATATTGAGCTCGCGTTCTGTGATAGATGTGATCATAAAAATGAATGGGAGAAAGGACAGATATAATGTAGTGCCGAGGATTTATTCGGCTAATGCTATTTGTAGCATAAATGCCCGCTCATTTCAACCTTGATTTTTAAAAAAAAGTTGCGACAATGGTTCCCACATGAGAGTAGATGCATTATTAAGCCGCTACGGCTATTGTTCTCGTCGAGAAGCTGGGTACTGGGTGAAGGCTGGACGTGTTGTTTATCAAGGTGAAGTCGTAAAAAATGCCGCGTCAAAAATCAGCTTGGGCGACGTTTTAGTCGATGGCAAGCCTGTTCCTTATCCACAGGGGCTTTATATAGCTATTAATAAGCCTCTCGGTTATACGTGTAGCCATGATGAAGCTGGTGATATCGTCGATGACCTCGTACCCGCCCAATGGCTGCGTCGCAAGGGAGGGGTGCAGACAGTAGGGCGACTCGATAAGGATACGAGTGGTCTGCTTCTGCTTACGGATGATGGTGCATTCGTGCACGCGCTCACTAGCCCGAAGCGTCATGTGGGGAAGCGATATCGCTTCGTCACAGAAAGCCCCGTGCCTGCTGAAGCCGCTAGCCTATTCGCGTCAGGTGAGTTCATGCTCGATAAGGAGCGTCACCCCTGCCTGCCTGCTGAACTGCGCATGGATGAGGGTTCCGATTGCGAAGGAACACTTCTGCTACATGAGGGACGCTACCATCAGGTGAGGCGTATGCTCGCCCAGCTAGGTGCTCCCGTGAAGACTCTAGAAAGAGAAGCCATAGGCAGCTTAGAACTCAGTGAGCTCGCTCTGGAAGAGGGAGACTGGGTAGAGATAGATCCCTCGATATTCACGTCATGACGACGAAGCGAGATGGTCCCATCTCTGTGGTAGAGGAGTTTTCTATTCTCTATGAAGACGATGATGTCGCTGTGGTGAATAAGTCAGCACCTCTGCTGACACACCCAGCACAGCTGCAGAACGAAGCGAGCCTCTGGCAGGGGCTGCAGCAGCTCTATTGCTATGATATAGCTATAGGAAATGGACTCTCGCTCATCAATAGACTCGATCGCGAGACGAGCGGAATCGTACTCGTGGCAAAGCATTTTGAAGCAGCGAGTGCACTAGGTCGCGCGATGCAGCAGCGACTCATGAAAAAGTCTTATCTGGCGGTCGTTCATGGTCGCCCGAATTGGTACTTCTCTAGCTGCCGTGAAGGCATCCTACGCATGAGTGACGTCGTAGAGTCGCAGGTGCGCGTGCGCCAGTGCACGCATGCTGAAGGGAAGTTCTGCCATACGGATTTTACAAGACTAAAAACGGTAGAGGCGCGCATGCGTAGACCTCAGCTCAGCCTCATTGCCTGCCAGCCCCACACCGGGCGCATGCACCAGATACGCGTGCACCTCGAGCACCTCGGCCATCCTATAGTCGGAGATAAGATCTATAGCACCGATGGTCAGGGCTATCTCGACTTCATCGAGCAGGGCTGGACAGAGGCATTAGCGCAGCAGCTCATTTTGCCACGTCACGCGCTGCATGCCAGTAGTCTTGAGTTCCCTCATCCTCAGGATGGGCGTACGATACGCGTCGACTGTCCGCTTCCTGCGGATATGGCAGATCTATTGAAATAAAAAAGCGGATCTTTTCATATGAAAAGATCCGCTGAAACTTGAATGGGGCTATCTCTTAGGCTTCGATCTCACCAGGGAGACATTCGCCAGTGATGATTTCTTCCATCGTCTGACGGCGGCGGATGATGCTCCATGTGTCGCCATCGACGAGTACTTCCGCGGCAAGAGGGCGTGAGTTGTATGTGGAGGACATGCTGAAGCCATAGGCGCCAGCACTCATTTCTGCGAGCACTTCACCGGGCTTCACGTCAGCGACGAGGCGATTTTCTGCTTGGAAGTCACCTGACTCACAGACTGGACCTACGAGGTCAGCTGTGACATCATCAGCTGCGTGCTGTGTCACTGGCCAGAACTCATGGTAGCCTTCGTAGAGGGCAGGGCGGATGATGTCATTCATCCCTGCGTCGATCATCTTGAAGAGCTTTGCTTCACCCTTCTTCTCATAGAGGCAGCGAGTAAGCATAGCACCAGCATTACCGACGAGGCGGCGACCGGGCTCGATGAGAATCTTCAGACCGAGATCCTTCAGGCCTGGGATGATAGCATCAGCGTAGGACTGGATGGTGATGTGGTCTGGATTCGCAGCCCACCACTCTGGCTTACCTGACGCAAGGCAACCATCATACACGATGCCAATACCACCGCCGATGGAGAAGAACTCGATATCATACATTTCCTTAAACTTGAGAACGATAGGGCTGACCTTTTCGATAGCTTTAACGAAAGGTGACACCTTCGTGAGCTGAGAACCGATGTGCATCTGAAGCCCCTTGATCTGGAGGTTAGGAAGCTCAGCGGCGATGGTAGCGTAGGTTTCCTCGATGCGCGTGATGTCGACGCCAAACTTGTTCTCATTTGTGCCTGTGGTGATGTACTTGTGTGTGTCTGCATCGACGTGTGGATTCACACGTACCGCGACAGGGGCTTTCACGCCCATCTCACCTGCGATGCGGTTGATTTCGCGCAGTTCGTTGAGAGATTCGCAGTTGAAGCAGTAGATTTCCTGCTCAAGAGCATAGCGGATTTCAGCCTCTGTCTTACCTACACCTGCGTAGGTGCAGAGCTTCGCATCACCACCTGCGTTAACGATACGCCAGAGTTCGCCACCAGAAACGATGTCGAAGCCGACTCCCTGCTGGGCAAAGAGGTTCAGAATAGCCTTGTTCGAGCAGGCCTTTACTGCGTAGGCGATGTGTACGTCGAGTGGGGCAAGTGCACTCTGGAACTCTGCAAGGTCGTCCATCATGGTCTTCTTGCTATAGACGAAGACTGGTGTGCCGACGGTGTTTGCGATGCTGTTGAGATCTACTCCTTCACAGTGGAGTGAGCCATTGATGTATTCAAATGAATGAGCCATATAATGAGGTGGTGGTGGTGTGTTATTTTTTAGAAATAGGAAGTTTGCTCTCGCTGCTATCCGAGATCATCGTTGCCATCCAAGAAAGGTCCTTGGAGTTCTCAAATGCAAGTTTGATGAGAACGGTGATAGGAACGGCTAGAAGCATGCCAATAGGACCGAGAATCCAGCCCCAGAGAATAACTGAAAGAAGAACGACCGTCGTGGCGATACCAAACTGCTTTCCGAGGAAGAGTGGCTCGATGCCATTACCGATCATAAAGTTAATGAAGACGTAGCCCGACATGACGATGAATGCGTCGCCCCATGTGTTCATGAGCAGAGCCAGTAAGATGGGAGGAATAGCTGCTACGATAGAACCGAAGGTGGGGATGTAGTTGAGCACGTAAGCGAGTACCCCCCAGAGGAAGGCGAAGGGTACATCCATGCAAGTGCAGAGCAGCCATGCGAGTAAGCCTGTGAAGAGGCTACTGACTGTCTTAATGAAGAGGTAACGCTGGATGCCGAGCAGGGCGCGAAGTACCTGATCTTTCCCCGTGTCGCTCGTGGTGAGCTTTTCCATGTTGCGCTTGAAAAGTGGGGCTTCACCGAGGAAGAAGGTCATGAGAATCAGCACGACTGCAGTGACCGAAGTAATGGTAAGAATCTTGCCTGTTAAGGTCTGAATAAGCTTAAGAATCTGCTGGGTATCAAACATCTGCTCAGGCGCCATGATCATGGCTTTCGTCTGCTCAGCGAGACCGAACTGCTCAAGCCATTGCATGAGTTCTGTGTATTTCAACTGGAACTTGACGGAGAGTTCTCCTTGGACGCTAGCCACCAAGTCAGAGGCAAGGAAATGAATGAAGCTGATAATGCCGAATATGACACCGAAGTCGATGATGACCGTGAAGATGACCGCTAGCCAGTGAGGGAGACGTAGGTAGCGGCGCAGCACATCTGTGATAGAGTAGCTGATGATAGCCAAGAAGCTAGCAATGATAACTGGTAAAACAATGTCGCGAGCGTACTGGATGCTGAACAGTGTCATCATCGTGAGTACGAGGATGAGGAGGAGGTGAGCACCTTCCCCTAAACCATCACGTTGTTTTCCTTTTTTTCCTGAGTTTAAGCTAGCATCATCTGTCATGGGCGCGCGTATTCTACAGCTTTATTAACTTAAAATCAAGTTGAATTCTGCGCACTGACTCACAAAGATGCTCTTACTCGTACACATTGATCTGGAGACAAGCATGAGACCATCGACTAGGCTTTTTCTGCTTCTCCTCCGCTGAACCTTTCTTAGCAAGCGTCTTCTTGATACGAGAACTCGATACCGCACGGGCAATAACCTGAATCTCATCGACACCGGCTGGCCCCTCGATGACAAACTCAAAATGTGGATTCTCCGAATCGGGGATCATCGTCCACACGCCCGCTTTAATGGTCTGTGATATCTGCTGCTTATTCGGGTAAAGCATGGAACTCGTCCCATCCTGCTCACGGCAGAAAATAAGAAGATGACATGGCTCAGGGGAAAAGACTTGAAGAACGAGCTTGCCGCCTACCGGAATGTCATGGCACTCGTCGTAGATGTTCACCTGCAGATCGAAGTCACGAGGGATACCCGACTTAGGTGTGCCCGCTATGGGTAAGAAAGGACGGATGCAGTCCTGCCCCAGCTTGAGAGCGGGCTTGGCTACTACAGTAGCGGAAGGTGCGCTGACTTGTACTGCAGGCTCTTCTACCACAGGCTCAGGCTCGAGAGAAATGATAGGCTCTTCTACCACAGGCTCAGGCTCGAGAGAAATGATAGGCTCTTCTACCACAGGCTCAGGCTCAAGAGAGAAAATAGGCTC
>CAYJLR010000042.1:0-16575 GCA_964370895.1 uncultured Akkermansia sp.
GGTTCCTCTCTTCATCACCGCTGGTCAGCGCATCTCTGTGAAGACAGAAGACGGCTCCTACCTCGGTCGTGTGAACAACTAAGTCGCCTGACACATTATTTTATGGAGAAGACCATCCTTCACTGGGTGGTCTTCTTTTTTTCAAGGCAGTAGTGCTAGAACTACCCTTGACCGAGGCGCGCTCTTGAGCTATCATCCAATAATATGAAGCCAGCCATCCTCGAAGTATCCCACCTCAGCATTTCCTTCCAAGTAGAGGGTGGTCGCGTCTACGCGGTAAACGACCTGAGCTACTCCCTGCAAGCGGGGGAGACGCTCGGCATCGTCGGTGAGTCTGGCTCGGGGAAGTCCGTGAGCAGCTCTGCGCTCATGGGGCTACTCGCCTCACCTCCTGCGCTCATTTCCCCTGAGTCTCGACTGAGCTTTGATGGTATAGATCTCCTCTCTCTCGACGAGAAGGCATGGAGGAAGATCAGAGGCAAGCGTATCAGCATGATATTCCAAGACCCCATGACGAGTCTGAATCCCTACATGACTATAGGCGATCAGGTCGCTGAGCCTCTCGTGCTTCATGAAGGGCTCAGCTGGAAAGAGGCACGTGCACGCGCGGTCGTGGAGCTGCATCTCATGGGCATTCCCGATGCGGCATCACGCGCATCTAGCTACCCGCATGAGTTCTCAGGAGGGATGCGTCAGCGCGTAATGATAGCGATGGCGTTAATCACGCGTCCAGAAATTCTCATTGCCGATGAACCGACGACGGCTCTTGACGTGACTGTGCAGAAGCAGGTGCTCGATCTGCTACATGCACGACAGAAGGAACTAGGCACGGCCATTATCCTCATCACACATGACCTCGGGCTAGTCGAGCATTATGCAGATCGTACTCTTGTGATGTATGCTGGCAGTGTCGTCGAGCAGGCTGCTACGATGGATCTACTTCAGCAGCCGCGCCATGCCTACACGCGCGCCCTACTCGCATCAATTCCTCATGCAGGGAGCAAGGGAAAGTCGCTTCCTAGTATCCCCGGTATCGCACCTAGTCTGCGTCACGCGCCTGACGGCTGCGCATTCCGCGAGCGCAATGAACTGGGAGATCCAGCACTCTGTGCGCAGGGATATGTGCCTGAGCTCAAGAACGTGGGCGAGCAGCACCTCGTCAGGGACTGCCCCGGCTGTCTCGCTACGCGAGAGGACAGCATGTAATTATTTTGCGAAGCGGAAGAATCGCTTCGCGTTTTCTGTCGTGATATGGGCTATCTCTTCGAGGGATATACCGCGTAGTTCTGCTATTTTCTCCGCGACGAAGCGCGTGCGACCTGGTATGTTCAGTTCTCCACGATAGGGCGCAGGTGAGAGATAGGGGGCGTCGGTTTCCAGCATGATTCTATCGGCGGGGCTGTTTGTCACGACGGCTTGGAGATCTTCTGTTTTCTTGAAGGTAACGATGCCTGTGATGGAGATCATACCATCGAGTTCATTGAAAATAGCGTCCGCTTGCTGCTGTGTGCCGATGAAGCAATGGAATACAGGTCGTACGCGGGGGAATTGGCGTGCGATGGCCATGGTATCATCGAAGCAGGCGCTACCCTTACGATCGCGTGTGTGGATGGAGATATTCAGCCCCAGTTTCTCAGCCAGAGCGAAATGCTGCTCTAAGAGTTCTTGCTGACGTGCGCGATACGCCTCCTCAGTCCAGCCTTCCGGAGCTGGCCAGTAGTAATCGAGCCCTGCTTCACCTATAGCCACCTGAGGATGGGCGAGGCAGAGTCGCTCAAGCTCCTGCATATCGTCGTCGTTTACACTCGCTGCATCGGTGGGGTGTACCGCTAAACATGAGCTTATGACTTCAGGGTGCGCGGCCGCGAGATCTATGCTCCCCTGCCAGTCCTTGCGATGTGTCCCCTGAGTAATCATATGGGTGACCCCAAGTTCGAGAGAATCCGCGATGACTTGAGCCATGTCTGAATACTTAGTCGTGACGAGGTGGCAGTGAGTGTCGATGAGCATGGACATTTCTACGCGATGTCTAACCTTCTGTCAAGCCTTGACTCAATCAATAGTTAGGTTTATTATATTGTGCAATGATATTTTCCCGTCACTATATTTTTAGCATATTTGTCTTCATACTCACCTGCTTGAGTCTACAGGCTCAGGACGATAACTCACTCATAGGGATTGAGCTAGCACTAAAAGAGGAATATCAGGAGCAAAGCCAGCAGGCTAGATTCATCCTCGAACGTGAGCGTGCTGCCAGTGATGAGCTCAGTAAGGTCGAGCGAAAACTCAACGAACTCAGCATCGCTATCTACCATCAGGATTATAATAATTTATTCTTTCTGAGTTACTATTGCCATGAGGTATCTAAACTCAGTAGATCTTTCTTTAGCAACCAGTCTCCCTACTACCTCATGGGGCAGCGTATACAAAGTGAGATCACTCGCCTATCTTCGCTGAATGAGGCCCTCCGTCAATCCCTCCACGAAAATACCAACAATGAAGATGTCAAAGCTCAGCTTACTCGCTGCATAGAACTGAGTGAAAAAATCCTCACCTGCTATCAGGATTACCAGCAGCAGATGAATGGGCAAAAAGAACGATTCATGCGCATTTCCTCACATATCACGGCACTAGATCTCTACGCGAATGGGCAAGCTGTAACTCAGGATGACATGACGCATAATAATAGCGTGACTGCGGACCAGATGATCCTTCAGCTATTTGATTCATCCACCTCGGATGAGAAGGCTACGCCAGTGAATACAACGGAGACAAAAGCCCATACAGAGAGCAAGCATCAAGTGTATGGGGTAATGGCGCAGCGCCTTTTCAACCAGCTTTTCAATCCCATGAGTCTATCGACCCGCATCGATACTCCCCCCACTTCGCACTCCTATATCCAGCACCTCCTAGATCTACCACGCGACCTCATCGATCAGTACAGTGATATACGCAATAAAGCGATGATCCCCATAGCTATCATCTTAGTGCTAAGTGCGCTTTTATGCGCCATACTCACGCGCTATTTCGGTCGTTACTTACTCGGATACCGCGACTGGCGAGTGAGTAGGAGTCGCATGATTGTCTTCATTCGTGCGGGTGGCTTATTGCTTTTCAGCTTCATCATCGGGGGGTATTCCTACGTCGTCGATGTGGGCTACTTGCAGATTAATCTCTGGAATTATGCGATATTTTCGTTCATGACGGCTATACTCCTTATCTCACTAGGGACGCATCTGGCCACACCACGCGTATCTAATGGGCTTAGGCTAATTGCCCCCTTGATCGCACTGAATGCGCTTATCTTGCTTTTCTCGGTCTTCATGAGCAATAACAGCATCGTGCTCGCGCTCAGCCCTCTACTCTACCTCCTGACAGCACTGCTGATGACGTGGCACTTTATTTTCCGCATGAAGAAACTGCGTATCTTCATCCGAGTGTATGCGCTGCTGAGTATCATTTTTCTCTTTCTTGCGAGTTATGCCTCGTATAAAGGTTACGCGTATATGATGCTCATGTGTTCCTTATTCTGGTACATGCTTTTTGTCAATATAGAGCTTCTCGCCTTGATTCAGAAGTTCTCCCATCACCTAGCTCGACGCCTCTCTGCTACTCATAGTCTCAGAGAGTACAAGTCATTCATCAAGCTATGGGTACGCCTCTTAACCGGCAGTCTCCTCATCCCCCTCACCTTTATCTCCATCTTGTGGTATAGTCTCATATGGCCTGCAAGCACGCTGGATCTTTCACACTTCCTCGACAGCTGGATGAAAATGGAATATGAGTTTAATACCATCATTAAATCCATTTCCATCTCACTCGTCCTCCAGCTCATCACCGTGGCCATCAGCACAAACTGCATCCTGCGCCTCGTTCAGCAGACTCTCCTTCTGCTGTATAAGAACAATCACGAGGGTGGTCGTAAGCTCACTCTACTCACGCTTATTTCTCTCATCATCTGGCTCGCCTTCATCCTCTACTGCCTCGTCATGATGAAGGCAAACTACCAAAGCATCCTCGTCATCCTCGGTGGCATGTCAGTAGGTATAGGTCTGGGATTAAAGGATAATATAGAAAACTTCATCAGCGGTATGTCTCTGATGACAGGTAGACTGCGACTCGGAGACACCATCGAATGTAGAGGCTATCGAGGCCGCGTATCAAGCATAGGCTTCCGTACGACGACGATGGAGACACGCTGCGGTGCTATTATCTGCTTCCAGAATAAGGAGCTTTTCAATGAGAACTGCCTTAACCTCACGCGCAATCACGAATTCGAACGCGCGATACTCACCGTCGGTGTACCCTATGGCACAGATATTTCAGAGACTCGTCTCATCATCATGGACGCTCTAGCTCCACTTCATAGTGCCGTCTCTCAGAAGCACCCTTACTACGTTATTTTAAAGGACTTTGGAGATAGCTCTATTGATCTCAATGTCTACGTGTGGGTTCCCGTGCTAAAACGAACCATGTCTAAGTCACTTATCAAAGAGGCTATTTATAAAGCACTCAATGAGCATGGCATAGAGATCCCCTTCCCCCAGCGCGATCTTCATATCAAAGGTGGTTTGGAGAATATTTGTCGACCAGCATTAGAAAATGAGAGAAATTCTGTTCTTTAGCCTTGCCAAGTCAGGACTTTATCGGTAAACTGTTGCCCGCAAGGTCTCTGACCTGACAAATTTATTCATAACACACAAACAATTATGGCAAAAATGACCGTACGCGACCTCGACGTCGCAGGCAAGGAAGTCCTCATGCGCGTGGACTTTAACGTACCTATGAAGGATGGCGTCATCACGAATGATGCCCGTATCGTAGCAGCCCTCCCCACCATCAAGTATCTGATCGGTGCAGGTGCAAAGCTCGTTCTCTGCTCCCACCTGGGTCGCCCAGAAGGTACAGGCTATGAAGCGGCTTTCTCTCTGAAGGCAGCTAGCGAACGTCTTGCAGAAGTTCTCGGTCAGCCAGTAGCATTCGTTCCTGAAACCATCGGTGACGCAGCTACAGCAGCACGCGCCGCTCTTAACAACGGTGAAATCCTCCTCCTCGACAACGTCCGCTTCGACAAGAAGGAAAAGAAGAACGATCCTGAATTCGCGAAGGCTCTCCTCGGTGAAGCTACTATCTACGTGAACGACGCATTCGGTTCCGCTCACCGCGCACACGCTTCCACAGAAGGTGTCACTCATTTCGCAGCACAGTCTGCTATGGGCTTCCTCATCGAACTCGAACTCGAGTACCTCGAAGGTAAGCTCGACACACCTGAGCAGCCATTCGTTGTAATCATGGGTGGTGCTAAGGTTTCTGACAAGATTCAGGTTCTTTCCAAGCTCATGGAAAAGAGCAAGTGCTTCCTCATCGGCGGTGCTATGGCAAACACATTCCTCGCAGCTCAGGGCTACAATGTAGGCGCTTCCAAGATCGAAGGCGACAAGCTTGACCTCGCTCGCGAAATCCTCGCAACAGCTAAGGAAAAGGGTGTAGAATTCGTCCTTCCTTGCGACACACGCTACGCATTCAAGTTTGAAGAAGGCGCAGAAACTCAGGATACAGCTATCTGGGGTGAAGGCGGCGAAGTACCAGAAGGTGGCATGGGTATCGACATCGGTAGCAAGTCTATCGAGCAGTTCTGCAACATTATCAAGAACGCCAAGACTGTTCTCTGGAACGGACCTATGGGTGTATTCGAACTTGATTCCTTCGCTGAAGGTACAAAGGCTGTAGCCGAGTGCCTCGCTGCTAGCGACGTGACTTCCATCGTCGGTGGTGGTGACTCCGTCACAGCTGCGAAGAAGTTCAAGGTAGCTGAGAAGCTTTCCTTCTGCTCCACTGGTGGTGGTGCATCCCTTGAGCTCCTCGAAGGCAAGATCCTTCCAGGTATCGGCTCTCTGAGCGACAAGTAAAGATAGCCTTTACTAGCATTTTTAAACACGGCTGAGAGATCTTCTCAGCCGTGTTTTTTTTGTGCATGTTACACAGTTGTTACACTATTTTGACTGTTCAATCTATCAAAATTACTATAGAATACTCCCCTCATGAATAAGCACCGTTTCATCACTACCCTATTCCTTCTCGTTCTCACCTTCTTTGCAGGTATACTCCACGCTGAAGAAGAGGAAGCAGCGCCTAAGGCTACACGAGAAGAAATCAAAGAAGCTCAAGCATGGATCAAGCAGCAGCTTAACTTATCCAAGAAGAGCATCGCTACACTCAAGCGCGTGAAAGACAACCGCTCTGCAGAGAAATCACTCGCTTCATTCAAGAAATTCCTCCCAGCAGTCGCGGGCACCTCAACAGGCTTCGGTACGACAGGCAAGCCAAAGGCACCTGAAGGTGCTGGTATCGAGCAGATACGCGAGAAGTCAGCGAAGGCTATAGAAAAAGCTTCTAAGGATCTCACCACGCAGATCGAACGCGTCGAAGCTCTCGAAATCGACAACGCCGAGTTCGCTCAGCGCATCGAGCAGCTCAAAGAACTCGAGTTCTAAGATCTTTTATCCATGAGCGCGCGCACAGCTCTGCATCTCTATCTTGTCACGGATCATCCTGACAAGTGCCACCACTCGCTTCTCGAGACCGTGAAGCGCGCGGTAGCAGGGGGCGTAACAATGGTGCAGTACAGACGCTACGGCATAGAAGAAGCCGCGCTTATCGAAGAGGCGACACCACTACGCGATTTTTTACGCGAAGCAGGTGTCCCCTTCATTATTAATAATAACCTGCGCCTCGCTCAGCTACTTGATGCTGATGGTCTCCACATAGGACAGCGAGATATATCACCAGAAGAGGCGCGCGCTGGGCTAGGTGCTGATAAGATACTAGGCCTCACCGTCGCTAATGAGGAGCAGCTACTCGCTGCCCCCGTCGAGTTACTCGACTACATAGGCATGGGACCTGTATTCCCCACCATCACGAAGGAAAACGCAGCACCTGCCCTCGGTATTGCAGAGTTTTCCCGCTTAGCGAGGCTCAGCGCCCTCCCCGTTGTAGGCATAGGTGGACTCGACGCCGAGCGCGTCCGTGAGCTACGCGCCACGGGAGCAGCCGCAGGGGTCGCCATGGTCTCAGCCATCTGCGCCTCAAGCGATCCGCAAGGAGCAGCACAAAGACTAAGCTGATTAAAATCAGTTAGCAATATAGATTGCATAACATTCTGCTAGATGACATAAAAGCAGAATGAGTAAGAACGTATCTCAACAACTGGTTGACGACCTTGCAGCAGCAGGACTTCGTCATGTCTATGGCATTGTCGGTGATAGCCTCAACTCCGTCGTAGCTGCGATGGAAAAAGAGAGTTCGCTTCGATGGGTACATGTGCGTCACGAGGAGACAGCCGCATTCGCGGCGAATGCAGAAGCACAGCTCACAGGTGAACTAGCCGCATGCTGTGGAAGCTGTGGCCCTGGAAATATGCATCTGATCAATGGACTCTACGATGCACACCGAAGCAAAGCTCCCGTCTTCGCGCTCGCTTCTCACATACCTGCATCACTCATCGGTAGCGATTACTTCCAAGAGACGCACCCTACTCTGCTCTTTAATGAATGCACCCAGTACTGTGAACTCGTCAGTCAGGCTTCTCAAGCACATAGTATCACCTGCTCCGCTATCCGCCACGCAAGAGCTCAGCAGGGTGTAGGCATGGTCGTGCTCCCTGGTGATGTCGCTCAGCATGATGCGGTACTTAGTCCTAAGTGCAGTGCTCTTATAGATCCTCCTAGCTCTAGATTACAAGCTAGCTTAGAGGAGATAGAAAAGCTCGCCACCCTCGTCAGCGCGCATGAGCGAGTCTGCTTCCTCTGCGGTATAGGCTGTACAGGCGCAGCTGAAGAGATAGCGGCTCTATCAGCAGCTATCAAGGCTCCTGTAGCCTACACTCTACGCGGGAAAGATGTGATTGAAAACCACGTGCCGCATACCATCGGTATGACGGGACTACTAGGCTGGGGAGACGCGTTTGAAGCGATACAGGAATGCGACTTGCTCGTCATCTGGGGCAGTGATTTCCCCTACAGTGTCTTCCTCCCTCAGGACAAATGCGTCGTGCAGATCGATTCTGATGCCTGCGCCATAGGTAGACGCTGCAAGGTGACACTGGGCATTCATGCCGACGTAAAAGGGACGGCAAAACTCCTCCTTCCCATGATAGCTGAAATTAGAAATGAAAGCTTCTTACATGATTCCATCAAGCGTCATAATGAGAAACTAGCAAAGCTCTATAGCTACGCACATGGAGAGTCAAGTGATGCTCTCATACGTCCTGAGTACATCACAAAGCTCGTCAGTGATCATGCACCGAGTGACGCTATTTTCATCGTGGATACAGGTACATCAAATGTATGGGCCGCGCGATATCTACAAGCTGGGGGTGAGCGACGCATCATTGGCTCATTTAAGCATGGCACGATGGCATGTGGACTCGCCATGTCCATAGGTGCGAAGCTGGCCTTCCCTGATAGGCAGGTCATCGTTCTGTGCGGTGATGGATCACTTTCCATGCTACCAGGCGACTTACTCACTCTCGTTCAGGAGAATCTGCATGTGAAGATACTCGTCTACAATAACTCATCACTGGAGCTCGTCGATATGGAACAGCGCGTCGTAGGCATGCGTCCAGCAGGAACACAGCTGAAGAGCTGCAACTACTCCAAAATGGCGCAGGGTATGGGCGTAGCGGCTGAGCGCATCGAACACACGGGTGCGGCAGATGCTGCTGTACAGCGTTGGCTGGCTAGCGAGGAGGCATCCCTGCTTGATGTGGTCGTAGACCCTAACGCTCTCATCGTGCCGCCTGATATCACGCTGATGCAACGCTACGGATTCAGCAAAAGCATGCTCAAGGAGCTCTTCCACGGGAAACTCTCTACTGTCTCAAAGCTACTTTGGGGAAACAAGGATATCATCGTCTAAATATCCTGTCTCCAGCTAGCTCTTGTCGCAATTGTCTTGACTTAAACACGTCTGACTGCTACAAGGGCTAGCGAAAATATCTATGCAACTACTCCTCATCCGTCACGGTCAAACCCTCGAAAACATTCAGAAGATCTGCCAAGGCCAGAGCACAGGACACCTCAGCCCTCTAGGTATAGCGCAGGCGGAGGCTCTAGGCGAGCAGCTAGGTGAGGAAAAAATAGACAGTCTCTATACGAGTGACTTAGAACGAGCTCGACACACTGCACGCATTGTTTTCGCAGGGAATGAAGAGCTAGTAGCACAAGAAGATGAGCGCCTGCGTGAACGCAGCTTCGGGCCCTTAGAAAGACTTCCTCTACCTGAGGGGATCAACTTCGGCGACGAGATAGAAGGAGCAGAAGCTATAGCCTCCGTTCTCGCACGCGTGGGAGACTTCCTCCAGATGCTGGAGCGCGAACACAGCGGGGAGAAGATAGCCATCGTCAGCCATGGTATCACTTTGCGAGCGCTCATGAGCTTAGTGACAGGGGAGGATTTCTCCGAGCTCGCCATTCCTGAGAATTGCACCCCTTACTACTTAGAAAAATGAAGGAGAAATTACGCCCCATCATGTTTGTCGGGACTGGCTCAGATGTGGGCAAGTCGCTCATTAATGCCGGATTCTGCCGCATCTTTAAACAAGACGGCTATCAGCCAGCTCCCTTTAAGGCGCAGAATATGTCGCTTAACAGCTACGCGACAGCTGACGAGCTAGAAATAGGTCGTGCACAGGCCGTCCAGGCAGAGGCCTGCGGTGTCGCTTGTCAGGTCGAGATGAATCCCGTCCTGCTAAAACCCTGTAATGACCAATGCGCGCAGGTCGTCCTCCTCGGTAAGCCCATAGGCACAGAGAGTGCGAAGGAATATTTCCAAAAACCGCGCAGCAGTAGCCTCTTTGGCGAAGTGACTAGCGCATTTGACCGACTCAGCTCTCGTCACAATCCTGTCGTCCTCGAAGGTGCAGGTAGCATCTCTGAAATGAATCTCTGGGACAGGGACATCGTGAACATGAGCATGGCGAAGCATGCGCAGGCAGCCACTTACCTCATAGCCGATATTGATAAAGGTGGCGTATTCGCCTCTGTTTACGGCTCATTGGCACTACTACCCGAAGATGAGCGTGCACTGATCAAGGGCGTGATCATTAATAAATTCCGAGGCGACATTGAGCTCTTCGCCGACGGTCGCAAGATGCTGGAAGATCTAACAGGCGTGCCAGTCGTGGGTGTCGTACCACATCTCAGGGAGCTTTTCATTGAGCAAGAAGATTCGGTTGTGCTTGATAGCATGAGTAGCAAGAACTATGCCGAAGGGGATCTTCGCATCTGTGTCGTTCTACTCCCGCGTATGTCGAACTTCACGGACTTCAATCTGCTGAGCCACTGCGACGGTATACATCTCAGCTACTCCTGCCACGCTCAGGATCTTGAGAATGCAGATGTCATCATCATCCCTGGGTCCAAGAGCACGATTGGGGACTTGGAATTCATACGTGAGCGCGGATTAGAAAAGGTGCTGCTCG
The DNA here is from genome assembly GCA_964370895.1 of uncultured Akkermansia sp. Lineage (GTDB taxonomy): Bacteria > Verrucomicrobiota > Verrucomicrobiia > Verrucomicrobiales > Akkermansiaceae > Akkermansia. The sequence continues at coordinate 10,481 of CAYJLR010000042.1, forward strand.
CTCATCACGCTGCGGGCAAGGCACTGTATGGCATCTGTGGTGGCTTTCAAATGATGGGTGAATCCATCCACGATCCCGAGGGTATAGAGAGCACGACACATTCCGTGAAGGGGCTGGGTATTTTCCCCATCAGCACCACCATGGAATCGGGCAAGGTGACACGCCAGTGTACATTCAACTTCATCCATGGAGACGCCCATGGGCGCGCTTATGAAATCCACGCTGGCTCTACTCCGACGAGCAGCCCTCTGACAAGCTTATCAACTGGTGAGCAGGAAGGCTATTTCGAAAGCCCACTCTGCTGGGGCAGCTACCTGCATGGTATCTTTGATAACTTGAGCGTGATTAAGGCTATCATGCTTGCACAGGGACGCGATAGCAGCACCTTAGAAAGTCTCGAAGACTACCATGAGATGAAGGATAGACATTATGACAAGCTCGCCGATGAGCTACGTCGCTGCATCGACATGGAGCAGGTCTACGCGAGCATGCAGATTTAGCAGCCGCGCGCGATAAAGAGCGTAGGATGATAGCTCAACAACAATCGTCCCTGCGCATCGGCAAACTCTGCCTTGTAGCGTGCGTGAAACTCCGCCAAGCGACGCGGTGTCCATGGACGAGTGGTGAGACCATTCACCCCCGTCTGGCGCAGATGCTCGAGGACGGCACGTCCTGAATCGAAGCGTAACTCACTCACCCACTCTTCTGACGTGAGAAGCTCCCAGCCAGACTCAGCTAGCAGCGCCCCCATGTCCTCGCGTGTGAGATAATCGAGGCCCACGCCTGTGAGCTCTCTGAGCTGCTCCATATGATGTGGGCCAAAGCAGCTCATCGCCATGATAGCACCCTCACCCATGGACTGACGCGCGCGCGCACAGAAGGGCTGCAGCTGCTGAAACCACTGCACGGTAGAGGCTGTAGCTAGAAGCTGAATATGATCTGGAAAGTCTAGGAACTCCGCATCACCCAGCAGGCATTCATAGTGACCCACCTGCTCGGGTATCCAGTCAAAGGCCTGCTCCACCATATCATTATAGTACCAATAAGCATCGGGGAAGAGTCGACTCAGCTCATGAGAGAGGAAGCCTGTCCCCATGCCTATCTCAAGACCGCGCTGCACAATGAGATCAGGGCAGCTCTGTGTAAGCATAGACGCAAGACGCGTCGCTACGGCACGCTGCACGTGGGCGCATTCATTATACTCCCCGTAGTGGCGTGCAAATCGCTGTGCGACGATGTTCTTATCCCAGCTCATGAATCAATATGGTTCAGCACGATAGCAGGATCGCTGAAGGGGTAATGGTAGCTTTCGAAGTCCTGCCCCAGCCCGCGCGTCTTCCAGTAGTCCCACATCTTCTGCGGGGGGAATATCTCATCCTTGTCGGCTATATAGGCTTGATCCCAGTTGATAACAGAGCCTTCTGCTCCCTTACTACGCTCGGCGAGGAGCTGCAGCTCATCTATCTTTGCTTCTATGCTTCTATCCTCATGAGGTCCATCTGGGATGGCGCGTACAGTGCCATAGGTTTTCTCATTAAAGGGGTTCATCCCGACCTTCGCGAGTCCCTGCATGGTACGCATCACGACGCGCAGACGCATGCCGTACCTGTCATCGACAGGCATAGGGGTGCCGTTCAGCGCTATGGCACGGTACAGGGGCAGCTGACGGGCGATCTGCTCTGTCACCCAGACTCCGAATGACCATGCAAAGAGATAAATACGTCTGTAGCTGGAGAAATCATCAGCGCGTAGCTCGTGCATCTCACGATAATCATCGACACAGAAGATGTCACAGCCTTCGATGGCTATATGCTGCACAGCATTAGGCGTAGCAGCCCAGCCTAGCACGAAGATGACGAGGTCTTGTGATCCCTCTTTTTTTAACCAAGTTTCTTGCATAATTCAGCGATGTGATGGATGTGTTCTAATGTCATTCCGGCATGGAGGCTCAGGCGTAGGCGCGCTTGGTTCTCAGGCACGGTGGGTGGGCGTATGGCTGTCACCCAGTAGCCTGCTTCTTGCGCAGTGGCTGCCATGCGCAGGGCATTTTCATTCGCACCAGCATGTACGGGTACGATGGAAGAGGGTATCTCGCGATTAAGTAGTTCTCCGAGCGTAGTTTGTAGCTTGCGCAGATGGGCGCGCAGTGCCGCCATGCTAGGGAAACGTTCAGGTACGCGCTCATGCAGCGATGCCATGCGGCATTCACGCAGTACCATGGCATTCCACAGCAGGGTGACAGGCGGCAGTGCTGTAGAAAAGATCAGCGGGCGCATCTTGTTAATCAGATACTCTCGCATCAATGGCGAGCAGAGAATCGCAGACCCAGCCCCCGCAAGAGCCTTCCCGAAGGTCATCATCAGCGCATCCACATCGGAGAGTATGCCAAGCTCAGCACAGATCCCCTGCCCTTGCTCTCCATAGAGCCCTATGCTATGAGCCTCATCGACGATGAGTGCGAAGTCATACTTCTGCTTCAGGGCGACGATGTCACGCAGCGGCGCGAAGTCACCGTCCATGCTGTAAACGGATTCTACAACGACCCAGATCTGCCCTGAGGCATCACCACACGCTTGGAGAAGTCGCTCCAGATGCGCCACATCATTATGCTGGAATCGCTTGAAATCGGCAGCACTGAGACGTAATCCGTCAATCAAGCTCGCGTGCACGAGTTTATCAGCAAGCACGAGATCACCTGCCTGAGCTAGCCCTGAGATGAGCCCCAGATTCGCCATATAACCTGAGCTAAGGACGAGAGCCTGCTTCTCAGGGAAGAGTGCTGCGAGCTCTGCTTCTAGGATTTCATACTCAGGGCTATTGCCCGTCATAAGGCGTGAGGAGGGATTACCATGCAGGAAGCGTTCCTCTGGAGACATCCCCCAGTAGGCGCAGAGATCGACATGAGCATAGGCTGAGTGCGATAAGCCCAAGTAGTCATTCGACGAAAGATTCAGGTAGCGTGATTCTCCCATGCGCAGATAGACACCATCGGGAAGCATCGTGCGCAGCTGGCGCTTATTTCCCTTCTCATCAAGAGCCTGAAGCTCCTGCTGCATCCGCAAATCTAGCTTCATGCACAGGTCTCACTTATTCGCTATATTCTGCCCAAGAAGAGCTCGTCTCCCAGACGCGCACGCGCTCAAGACGTACACAGTCACGAATAGGGTATTGGAACTCACCTTCAGCAGCACGCTTCAGGGCAGCTTTTGCAAAAATAAAGACACGCTCCGCCATACGCTCACTACTGGGATCCATGCCTTCGAAAGGAATGATCTGCTCGCCGTATATCTGACGGAATGTTTCGTAATTCGCATCATGCGTATTCATACAAAGCGCATGATCAAAAGTCTCTAGGAAGTCACCCATCATTTCCTTTACCGCTTTAAAATCCAGCACCATATCATTCTCATCCAGCGTATCTGCGACGAAGACAAGCTCCACGCTACGCGTGTGGCCATGCGGGAATTGGCATTTACCAGGATGCTTGGAAAGAAGATGCCCGCTCTCAAGCTCTATTGATTTACAGATTCTAAACACGATAATATAAGGGATTTGGCGACAGACCTATCTTGCCACAAAGCCAGCCGAAGGTCAAGCTCGCTTACAAGGCATATAATCAGAGAAAATGAAAAAACCTAGAGCGAGGATACGCTCTAGGCCTTTTTTAAAACAATGATCTACGCTTATTAAGGTGCGCAGTTCTTAGGAGTTCTTGGGAATGGCAGTACGTCTCTGATATTCTGAACACCTGTGACGAACATGAGCAAACGCTCGAAACCAAGTCCGAAGCCTGCGTGTGGTACGGAACCATAGCGACGCAGATCTGTGTACCATGAGTATGCTTCTACATCCATGTCAGATTCGCGCATATTAGCTTCCAGTACGTCGAGTCGCTCTTCGCGCTGGCTACCACCTATGAGCTCACCTACACCAGGGACGAGTACGTCCATCGCGGTGACGGTCTTTCCGTCATCATTGCGACGCATGTAGAATGGCTTGATGGTCTTCGGATAGTTATAGACGATGACTGGGCACTTGAAGTGCTGCTCGGTGAGATAGCGCTCATGCTCTGTCTGCAGGTCCATGCCCCACTCTGGTGCGTATTCGAAGCTGTGACCTGAGGCCTGCATGATTTCGATAGCTTCCGTGTAGGAGCAGCGGATGAAGGGGGAACGGCTCACGTGCTCCAGACGCTCACGCAGCCCCTTATCGACAAACTTATTGAAGAATTCAAGATCACCGTCTTCATCACTGAGCATCGCGTCGACGAGATACTTAACGAAGGCTTCTGCCACATCCATGTCGCCTTCAAGGTCGCAGAAAGCGATCTCAGGCTCGATCATCCAGAACTCAGCCGCATGGCGCGTCGTATTACTATTCTCCGCGCGGAAGGTAGGGCCGAATGTGTAGATATTCCCGAGAGCACAGGCGAAGCACTCGCCTTCGAGCTGCCCTGATACGGTGAGGGATGTAGCCTTACCGAAGAAGTCCTTCTCATAGCCCTGCTTCGTTTCCTTCAGAGGATCGAGCGTCGTAACATGGAACATCTCCCCTGCCCCTTCGCAGTCGGAGGCGGTGATGATGGGTGTGTGTACCCAGATGAAGCCACGCTCACCGAAGAAGCGGTGTACGGCAGCTGCCATGCGCGAGCGCACGCGGAATACAGCCCCAAAGAGGTTCGTGCGTGGGCGAAGATGTGAAATGGAACGTAAGAACTCAGGCGTATGTCCCTTCTTCTGGAGAGGGTAGCTATCAGTGACTCCGCCGAGGAGTTCGAGCGATGTAGCTTGCATTTCCCATGCCTGCTTCCCAGGGCTAGCGACGAGTCGACCGACGATGCGGACGGATGCTCCAGTGCTCATTTCTTTGATTTTCTCATAGCCAGCGATGCCAGCATCCGCAATGACCTGCAGGGAGGCGAGGCAGGAGCCATCATTCATTTCAAGGAAGGCAAAGGCCTTCGAATCACGGCGGGTGCGCACCCAGCCTTCAAGGACGAACTCGTCCAGCGCGCTTGTGCGACGTAATAAATCTCTTACAAAGTAGCGTTCCATAATGTTAATGTTTACGCTATTCACTATAGCAATTAGCCAGTGCGCTGGCGAGCAGATTTATCTATAATTCATGAAAAAAGCACTGGTGGCATCGAGCCACCAGTGCTGACAAAAATAATGAGTATGTCTATCAAGGCATTGGGAACGCTGCATTGAACTCAGAGATCTCTGCGCGGAGAGTATCGAGTGCTGCTGCATTCGGTGCTTCTGGGGCAGCTGCGAGGATGGTCAGGCAGCGGTCGATGTAGACGGCCACTTGCTCCACGTCAGCGACCTTCATGCCACGTGTCGTGACGGCAGGCGTACCGATGCGGATGCCAGATGGCTTGAATGTAGTCCCCTTGTCGAATGGGATGGAGTTCTTGTTCACGGTGATACCGACGACATCAAGAATCTTCTGCGCTTGCACACCATTAATACCCTTGTCACTGACATCCACCATGAAGCAGTGGTTGTCTGTGCCACCAGAAACGATGCGATAGCCGAGCTCTGCGAGCTTAGCTGCCATGGCGACAGAGTTATCAACTACCTGCTGGGTGTAGACCTTGAACTCAGGCTTCAGAGCCTCACCGAGGCAGACTGCCTTAGCGGCGATCGCATGCATGAGAGGTCCACCCTGCATACCTGGGAAGGTGGCGGAGTCGAGCTTCTTCGCCCACTGCTCCTTGCACATGACGATACCACCGCGAGGCCCGCGGAGGCTCTTATGCGTCGTCGTGGAGACGAAGTCAGCGTAAGGAACTGGAGATGGGTGTACACCACCTGCGACGAGGCCAGCAATGTGTGCCATGTCTACGAACATGATAGAGCCTACTTCGTCACAGATCTCACGTACACGTGCGAAATCGATCGTGCGGGAGTAAGCGGATGCACCCACGAGGATCATCTTAGGCTTCAGTTCGCGTGCGCGCTCAGCCATGGCATCATAGTCGATGGTTTCGCTGTCTTGGCGTACACCGTAGTGCTCGATCTTGTAGAAAGAGCCAGAGAAGTTCGCGAAGAAACCGTGTGTTAAGTGTCCACCGTGGGAGAGATCCATGG
>CAYJLR010000043.1:0-16496 GCA_964370895.1 uncultured Akkermansia sp.
GCCCCCTTTGACCGCTCGGGAATCTACCCATTCGATCCGCTTTGCAGCGGGTGCGGGCTCATTATACGCAAAAACAAATTAGGACACAAGCTTTTTTTTAGCTTTTTCTCATTTTATTTTTTAAGAGGACTTTTTTCAGGCTTGCAAATCGGGCTAAAAAGCTTTATTCTAAATATAGATTCATCATGTGTCCTACAGCTCCACACCAGTCATATCCTCCCGCTGATTCCGCCGTGATGCACCCCATCGACCGCGATCCTCGGAAGGCAAATGAGAGAGTAAAAATGCTTAGTATCCCCGATCACGAGATTATTCGCTGTATCGGCTATGGATCCTATGGCGAAGTATGGCTGGCTCGATCTATCACAGGAACTTACCGAGCTATTAAGACTATATGGCGAGATGACTTCTCAGAGGATACTAGCTTTAAGCGTGAATACGAGGGTTTACTCTTCTACGAACCGATAGCACGCAGCCATCTAGGGCTCGTTCATATCCTCCACATTGGGCAGCAGCAAGGCGAGTCTCCTATGTACTATTACGTCATGGAGCTAGCAGATGATGCGTTGACTGGAGCGATAATCGAGCCTGATCGCTACACTCCGCGCTCTCTGCTCAATGATATCAAGCGCTACAATCACAGCCCCATGCCTATTGATATGGTCATTCATGTAGGCTGTCAATTAGCACGCTCACTGCGCTACTTACACGAGCAAGACTTGACTCATCGTGATATTAAGCCAGCTAACATCATTTTCGTTCATGACAGGGCAAAACTCGCCGATGCTGGTCTCATCGCACAGGGTGCGAAGCAGAGCTATGCAGGGACACCAGGCTACGTGCCTCCTGATGGTGCAGGCACACCGCGTGCCGATGTTTATGCTCTCGCCATGGTTCTCTATGAGATGATCTCTGGACGAGATCGTATGGATTTCCCTGATTTACCAGATGAGTTCCCTGATATCGATCAGCGAGATAAATGGCTTGCGCTCAATCAGACCATTTGCCTCGCCGCCAGCCCCCAAGTCACTCCTGAGAGTATCACGACAGCTGATGCCCTCCTGCAGCAGCTTGATCAGATCCGCATGGGGATCTACAAGCAAGAGTCTCGCTTGCAAAAATGGCTTAAGGAGCTGAAACTTCGTCGACTTTTCTTCTATTTACTACCGATTATTCTGCTGCTCCTCGCCTTTCAGCACCTTCCGTCTGACTTACGTGAGCGTATGGAGAAGGCTTATATTCTACTGACGAATCCTAAAAGTGACCTGAGTCTGCCTCAACCTACGAATAAAGAACAGACGCTAGACACCCTATCCGATCCATCTCAGTCCAGCGATGGGCAGCTTTATGTCATTAGTACCCCCACCAGCGCCTCCGTCTACAAGATGAATGGCGAGTACATCAACGAGACCCCCTTTGGTCCGATGATTCTGCCAGCAGGCACCTCCGTACGTCTCGTGCTGCGCAAGGAAGGCTACGCTGATATGACTGTAGAAGGTGAGATCAAGCCTCGCGAAGTGCTTTCATTGGGTGGTGACCTCTACCGCTTAGATCTACCTCAGGTAGATCATGAATGGCGCGATGCTCTTGGATGCGTCTATGAGTGTAATGCGAAGCAGCATGTTTCTAGAACCCCTATCATCAAGGAAAACTTCGAGCGATTCATCAAGGATACGACCTTCATCGACCGCAGCAGCTTCTCTACCCTTCTCGATGAAAAGAGTGGCTTAGAAATCGTACTCACCGACATCAGCATCGCAAACCTCTACAGCGAATGGCTCATGAAGCAGTGCGAAAAGCAGGGACTCATCGACGAGAGCTACATCATCCTCCCCAAGCAAGATGATAGCATCCAGCCTGTGGACGAGCACCACGCTTATCGTATCGCCGTCACCCAGCTCCCGCACACGCCCATTACGATTTTCACCAATCCAGCTGGTGCGTCCGTGATGCTCAATGGGAAATACCTAGGCGTCACCCCAGTGGTGAATAGATCAGTCCCTCATGCTCCCTATCATCTAGAGCTACGACTCCAGCGTCACAAGACTATTTATCATAGTGGATTCTCCCCTGAGAATATGCGACTCAATTTCCAATTAGAACCGACAAACGCGGTCTCCTTCAACACACCTTGGTTTAATAGCCTCGGTCTTAATTTCATCCCGCTGGGTAATAATATCATGGCAGGCGCAACAGAGATCCGCATGCGCGACTACACGCAGTACTGCGAAGATACGAACTCGCCACTGCCAGTCAAGCCCACCTACCCATTCAATGAGCACTCACCTGCTGTGAATGTCAGCTGCGAGGATGCTGAGAAATTCGCACAATGGCTCACAGCACACGAGCGCGCGAAAGGTCTCATCGAATCCACCGACATCTACAGACTCCCTACAGATCAGGAGTGGAGCCGCATGGCTGGGATCAACCAAGAAGAAGGCTCACAGCCATTCGAGCGTAATCTGCATCACGTGAAAGAAGGACATATTCGCTACACCTGGGGTGATCGATGGCCTCCGCTGAACTCCACTGGAAACTTCGCGGACAAGGCAGCCGTACAGCATGTCGTTCTTAACCGCGTCATCGAAGACTATGAAGACGGCTACGCCTACACCTCACCCGTCGGTAGCTTCACACCTAATACATTAGGGCTCTTTGATATGGCTGGAAATGTACAAGAATGGGTGAGTGACTCTTATGGTGGTCCTCCTGACTTCCGCTTCCTGCACTACGGAGTGGTGCGCGGGGGCTCATTCTACTCATTCCACCCGACTCAGGTATCAGCTTTCTCACGCACTCCAAAGCCTAGGAACACGAGCGACGATCACACGGGATTCCGCCTTGTTCTAGAAAGAGAAGCATCTAGCTTCTGATGTCTCTATACCAAAATGATACAGGGTGTACTAATTTGGGCTTGATGAATGTTGAACAAAAAGCTACAATCCTGTCGTGAAATTTGTTATCGTAACTGGAGGTATAGCCTCAGGAAAGTCAAGCGTCGTTGAAATATTGCAAAAGCTCGGTGGAAAGGGCTTATCTGTTTTTGACTGCGATGCTGCTCTCGCACGACTTTACCAAAACGGCCGCCTCTCACGCGATCTCGTCACCCTCTTTGGTGCTGAAGTACTGAAGGAAAATGGACACGTGAACAAGGATTTCTTGCGCAATATCCTCTTAAAAGACCCAGCAGGTAAGGCTAAGCTCGAAGAGCTCATCCACCCTCGCCTTATGGAGCTCTGCCGCAAGGATAGAGAGCGTGCCGAAAAATCCGGAGAGACGCATACTTACGTCCTCGATATCCCCCTCTTTTACGAAAGCCTCAGCACTCGCGACATCATCGCGGATAAGGTCTGCGTCGTAGCCGTCAGTGAAGAAACACAGCGAGCACGCCTCATGAAGCGCGACTCCTGCACCGCGGAGAACGCTAACGCGCGTATGCTCTCACAGATGCCTACGCAGGAAAAAATCGATCGTGCCGACATCGTTTTCTGGAATGAAGGCAGCCTCGACACACTAGAGGAGCAGGTGGCGCACTTCTATAAGCAGGAACTCGCCAGCGGAGAATCCAGCATCACAGCCATTCCCGAGTCTATTCATATCAATGACTGGCGTGAGCTTCCCTTCCATGAGTTACAAATTCTCGCTGACTCGCTCCCTAAGCAGGGGCTACGCTCACTTCCTCGCGCTGAGCTTATCCAAGAGCTCTGCCGCTATTATCTCAGCCGCGGTGCTACAGTCACAGCGACAGGTGTATTAGAAAAGTCAAAGGACAGCTTCTACACGCTGCGTGATGCGAAACGCAGCTTCCGCCCGCTAGCCGATGATATCTACTTCTCACAGGATCTCCTCCACCGACATCAATTACGTGCGGGCAATGAGGTAACCGTCAAGTTACGCCAGCCACGCGGAAAAATGGATCGCTACCTCGGCGCAGAGAAGGTACTCCAAGTCGAAGGTGTCGACCTGAGCGACTTCGTGCAGAAGCCACACTTCGATAAGCTCACAGCCCTCATACCATCGGAGCGTCTCATCCTAGAGCACCCGAAGCTGAAGTTCCCCTCGATGCGTGTGCTCGACCTCATCACCCCACTAGGTAAGGGGCAGCGCGCCCTCGTCGTCGCTCCGCCACGCGGTGGCAAGACAGTCCTTCTCAAGACTATGGCAAAGTGCCTGCGTCGTAATTATCCTGAAGCAGAACTTCTCGTGCTCCTGCTCGATGAACGCCCAGAGGAAGTCACCGACTTCGAAGACACGGTGAATGTGAACATCTACGCCTCCACCTTCGATGAGCCTTCACGCCGTCATGCCCAGCTTAGCGATCTTCTGCTGGAGCGCGCACGTCGTCTTGTAGAGCAAGGAAAGGACGTCATCATTCTTCTTGATTCGCTCACACGCCTCGCTCGAGGCTACAATGCGAATCAGTCCGGTGGTCGTATCATGTCAGGTGGTCTCGGCGCTCAGGCACTGGAAAAGCCGCGTAAATTCTTCGGTGCTGCACGCAAGGTAGAAGAAGGCGGTAGCCTCACTATCATCGCTACCTGCCTCATCGAGACAGAATCTCGCATGGATGATATCATCTTTGAAGAGTTCAAGGGCACAGGTAATATGGAGATACGCCTTGATCGAGAGCTCTCTGAGCGTCGCATCTACCCAGCTATTTCCATCCCTCAGAGTGGTACGAGAAATGACGACCGACTCTACCATCCCGATGAGATGCAGCGCGTTCTTCAGCTGAGACGTCAGCTCGCATCCCTCCCAGGCTGGGAAGGACTAGAAGCGCTCCTGCGTGAAATCAATAAAACGCAGAATAATGCAGAGCTCTTACTCAAGGGACTTTCCCTCTAAGACAGATCAATGTAGGGCAGACTGATAATCACAGTCTGCCCTTTTACATGCAAAAAACACTTGCAATTCTTAACAAGTAGACTATACTCTTGCGCGTGCCTGCATGTGCGAGCACATCTTATCATCAATATAGATCACATTATCAGATATGAAGAACCCAAGAATAGCTATCGTGGGCGCTACTGGAGCAGTAGGCGTCGAGATTCTTTCCTGCCTTGAGAGCCGCAATTTCCCGCTGGCTTCCTTGAAACTTCTTGCTTCTAAACGTTCCGCTGGTAAACAGGTCTCCTTCCGTGGTGAAATGATCACCGTGGAAGAGCTCACGAAGGATTCCTTCGGAGATGTTGACATCGCACTTTTCTCCGCAGGTGGTGGTATCTCACTTGAGTACGCACCAGCAGCTGCAGCCGCAGGTTGCGTCGTCGTCGATAACTCTTCCGCATTCCGTCAGGATGAAGATGTGCCTCTCGTTGTTCCAGAAATCAATGGTGAAGCTGCATTCAATCACCCTCGCAACATCATCGCGAACCCTAACTGCACGACCATCATCACACTGATGGCTCTCTACCCACTGCATAAGAAGTATGGTCTCAAGACCATCATCGCTAGCAGCTATCAGGCAGTATCCGGCAGCGGTCAGCAGGGTATCACCGAACTCGAAAATCAGGTACGCGCCATTGTCGATGGACATCCTGTCACCTGCTCCACCTATCCGAAGCAGATCGCGTTTAACCTCATCCCTCAGATTGACAAGTTCACCGAGAGCGGCTACACAAAGGAAGAGCAGAAGATGCTCGTCGAAGGTCGCAAGATCATGGGCATCGCTGATCTCAATGTCAGCTGCACCTGCATACGCGTTCCTGTGTACCGCAGTCACTCCATCTCCTGCATCGCTCAGTTCGAGCAGCCTATCGACGTCGAAGGCGCACGTGCTAGCTTCGCTGGTCACGAAGGCGTAGAAGTCATGGATGATCCAGAACAGGGCGTCTGGCCTACCCCTCTCGACTCGACAAATGGCGACACCTGCTATGTCGGTCGTATCCGCAAGGATCAGGCACTTGACAACGCACTCAACCTCTGGGTCGTCGGTGATCAGGTACGCAAGGGCGCAGCCCTCAATGCTGTACAGATCGCTGAGCTCCTTGTAAAAGGTGCGTAATCTAGATCGCGAATTATCTTATAAAAGCATGCACCTCTCGGGGTGCATGCTTTTTCTATGAAATGCGCAGGCTTCCTGCCCGTATTCTTGACTCTCAGGTCTATCTATGCTAGGCTATCTCAGCGCATCATTCATGGATAATTCACTTTACACACGCCTCGCCGAGACGCCTAGCAGCCCCTTTGATCTCTCCCTACGACCACCCGCATTCAGCGAGTTTTGTGGACAGGAGAAGATCAAGGAACGACTCCTTCTCATGGTAGAAGCTGCGCGCATGCGAGACGACGTGCTCGACCACGTTCTTCTCAGCGGTCCTCCTGGTCTGGGTAAGACTACACTGGCGAATATCATCGCCCATGCCGTGGGTAAGAAACTCCATACGACCTCAGGGCCTCAGATTGAAAAGGCTGGTGACTTAGCCGGCATTCTCACGAATATCCAGAAGGGTGATATCCTCTTCATTGATGAGATTCACCGCCTACATCCCGCTATTGAGGAGTATCTCTATCCAGCGATGGAGGACTTCCGCCTCGACATCATCATCGATCAAGGACCAAACGCGCGTTCCATCCAGCTGAATCTCCCGAAGTTTACCCTCATCGGTGCGACTACTCGCGCGGGGAAGCTCACCAGCCCGCTGCGCTCGCGCTTCGGCATGGTGAATCGACTCGATTACTACTCTGCGGAGGAGCTCAGCCACATCCTCCACCGCTCAGCTGATCTACTTCAAGTCCCGCTCGACGATGAGGGAGCACTTGGCATCGCGCGTCGCTCTCGCGGTACGCCTCGTATCACGAACTCTCTGCTACGCTGGGTGCGTGACTATGCACAGGTGAAGTCCGATGGACGCATCACAGGCGAGATAGCGGAGCTAGCTCTGAGTATGCTAGATATAGATGAGGACGGACTTGATGAGATGGACAAGCGTCTCCTTGAGACGATGATTGGAAAGTTCGGCGGTGGACCAGTGGGACTTTCTTCTCTAGCGGTAGCCGTCGGTGAAGATGAGTCCACCATCGAGGACGTGCATGAGCCCTTCCTCATCATGCAGGGCTATATCAAGCGCACGCCACGTGGGCGTGAGGCTATGCCTGCAGCTTATCATAAACTAGGGCTGAGCATGACAGGCCAGCAAGGCATCCTCCTTTAACACCTATCCCGCATTTTACATGCTTTCACTCCTGACAAAACGTGCAGCCATGCTACTAGCCCTTTTTCTCGGGCTAGCTCTTTGCATGCAGTGCACGCAGGAGCGACTCGAAAGACAGGTGCAAGAATCACGCTTGGTCGTACTCATTCTGCCACAATTCGATGTGGCATCGAACATAGGTAATAGTCTACAAACTCCCGATGATAGACATGGTTTCATCGACGAGTTCGCCTTCTGGTATGAGTATTCTTACTATATCAAAAAAGGGATAGAGGAAGCGGGCTATGAATGCCTCATCGTCAATCATGGTTCTATCCCGAATGATACGCGACTGCTCCCCTACTCCAAGCTCTCGGATATCGTCCATCTTCAAGTCAGCGCTCCTGAGAAAGCGGCGAAGTCTACACACCACTCTAAGCTCAAGTCAATAGGCATGAGTAGTCTGAACTACGCTCTCACCCAAAGCCCCGCCTGCGTGGTCATCCTACGTCATCACGAGTATGAGAAAAACGAAGGCTGGGTAGCAAACCACGATTCGAGTATCTACTGCAACAACTTCGGCGCACATCTCGCAGGGTACATCTCGCTTACATTAAATAGGCGACTGATGAATAATGCTCTACCAAACCGCGGTAACACATGCGCCATCGTGCGTCGCGAGGATCCCAATCTACGCGATAGCGCCCTACTCGCTAGCTGTGACAAGTCATTCATACCCGCTGTAATCCCCTCTGTGGTCTTCTTAAATAACGAAGCACACGTCAACTTCATCTCCCAGCACCAGAATGCTATCTATTACGCACAGTGCCTCTCACAAGGCATTGTAAACTACATGCAATCCCGCTCATAAGCTTCCCATCATCTTATCCCATCTCAATATTATGACCACTTCATATCCAGCCATTGCCATCGACGGCCCCGCTGCCTCAGGAAAATCTACGGTAGCTAAGCTCATCGCTGCCGAACTCTCCTTCTGCTTCATCAACACAGGCGCCATGTACCGTGCGATCACTTGGTACGCGCTGCAGAACAATATCTCACCTAGCAACTCTGAAGACATCGTAGGCATGCTCGCAGATATCCCTATGAGCTTCGGGCGCGAAGGCAGCCAATCCTGCGTCCTCTTTGAAGGCCGCCAGCTCTCGAGTGAACTGAGTCTGAAAGAAGTGAATGATCAGGTTTCCACCATCGCAGCTATCCCTGAAGTACGTGACTTCCTCGTAGAAAAGCAGCGCGAGTACAACAGACAGGAAGCTGTCGTCATGGAAGGTCGCGACATCGGTACAGTCGTCTTCCCTGACACTCCTTACAAGTATTTCGTCACAGCGTCTGAAGAAGTGCGCGCCGCGCGCCGCGCTGCAGAAGGCATCACCGACTCTATCGCCGAGCGTGATCGCAAGGATTCTCAGCGCGCCTGCGCACCGCTCACTCAGGCACAAGATGCGCTCCTCGTCGATAGCTCTGATATGAGCATTGAGGAAGTTGTCGCCCTCATCGCCTCCGATATCCGTCAGAAAATGTCCTAAGCCCACTCCTTTACCATGGCTCCAAACTTTGTCTACTTTGTCATCCGTGCCCTCGCTTATAACATCGCGAGAAGCTTCTTCAAGCTGAAAATCATCAACCGCGAGCGCCTCATCGACGATGGACCTTGCATCATCGTCGCGAATCACCAGAGCTTCCTCGATCCCCCTATGATCGGACAGCTCTATGAGACGAATGTACACGCGCTTGCGCGTCACAGCCTGTGGAAGCCCTACATTCTCGGCAAGACTCTCCCTTACTGCCAGTGCATTCCTATCAATCAGACGCGCCCTGATGCTGCAGCTGTGATCAAGGTGATCCGCACCATCAAAGAAGGTGGTCGCGTCATCATCTTCCCTGAAGGTTCACGCTGCGAAGACGGCACCATCCAGAAAGCTATGCCCGGTATAGGTCTCATTCTGAGTAAGCTCGCAGGAGTCCCCATCCAGCCTATTCGCATCGAAGGAGCTTACGACTGTTTGCCTATCCATAGCAAGAAGCTACGCTTCCGCCCCATCACACTCTCCATAGGTGAGCCGTTCTACCTGAATGAGAAAGATCTCAAGGCGCGTAGTCGTGATGAGCAGCGCGCTCTCGGTGAGAAGATCATGGACTCCATCAAGGCTCTCCCGACTGAGTTTTAAGTTCACTCTTACATCATGCTGCACTCCTTACGCCTCCAGCACTTTCGATGCTATGAGGGGCTGAGTTGGACTATTCCAGCTCAGGGTGCGATACTCTGCGGAGATAATGCGCAGGGGAAGACCAGTATTCTCGAAGCGATCTGCTTCGCTCTGACGCTGCACTCACCACGCAGCACACGCCTTGACAAGCTAGCCCAGCACGGGCAAGCGGGCTTCGGTATCTCCCTCAGCTCAGGTGAGCACACACGTCGCATCACTTGGAAACCTCGCCAGCTCGACCTGCGTGTCGATGGCGAGGCAAGGCGCGATTACGGAGACTTCCTTCATGACGCAGCCCCTGTCAGCTGGCTGGGAAATCGCGATATCACCCTGATTAATGGGGCGGCTGATGACAGGCGCAAGTACATAGACTTCCTTGGCACGCAGTGGCACCCTGGCTATAGGCAAGCCCTGCTACGCTATAAGAAAGCCCTGAAGTCGCGTAATGCTCTGCTGAAGAATCCACGCTCATCCGTAGCATCGATTCAGAGCTTCAGCCATGTACTCGCGGAACAGGGAGAGATACTACATACCCTGCGCGAGCTCCTCCTGCGTCGTCTCTCACCCTACGTGAGACAGATCCATGCGGCTATCAGCGCTCAGCTCGAAGAGGTGGAGCTTTCCTTACAATCCAGCTGCTCGCACGGTAGCCTCGCACAAGCACTAGAGGAAAGCCTCAGTGATGATAGGAGGCTCGGTCATACGACCAGGGGGCCGCATCGCGATGATATGCACATTTATATACATGGCAAGGCGGCTGCAAGCTATGCCTCCGAGGGGCAGCAGCGTACGATAGCCTGCGCACTCCAGCTCGCTCAGGCGAATATGCTGAGCCACGAGACGGGACGAGCCCCCATCTTGCTCATTGACGATATCTTTGGTGAATTGGATGTGACGCGTCGCTTAGCTTTGCTTCGTGCCATACCACAGGATTCACAGGTCATCATCACAACGACCCAGTTGGGATGGCTGGGCGATGAGCTCGCCCCACTCCCTGTCTTTCGCGTCAGCGATGGGCAGATAATCCAGCAGGATTAAGCAGATTAAATTTCGAAGTAAGTATAGCCATTGAGACCATTACGATAGGCATCGAGTGCTCCACGCAACTGGCGCGGTGTGATGCGTCCTTCAGCGACAGCATCTTCCGCAAGTCCGCGGAACTTCGCGACAAGATCTTTTGTATCGTATTTCACGTAACCGAGCACGTCACCGACACAGTCGCCCTCTTCTTCTTGGGTGTAGACAGGTCGACCATTTTCCAGATGTACGCTAACGACATTCGTATCACCGAGAAGGTTATGAATATCACCGAGGGTTTCTTGGTAAGCTCCAATGAGGAAGATGGCGACATAGTAGTTCTCATCATCGTCGATCTCATGGAGTTCGAGTGACTTCGATACGTCTTCCTTGTCAATGAACTTATCCACCTTACCATCACAGTCACAGGTGATGTCCACGAGGACGGAGCGACGCGTCGGGCGTTCATTGAGTCGCTGGATAGGCATGACGGGGAAGAGCTGATCTATAGCCCATGAGTCGGGGAGACTCTGGAAGAGGGAGAAGTTCCCATAGTAGAAATCCACCATGTTATCAGATACTTCTTTCAGATCTTCTGGAATCTCACTCATATCAGCGATGCGACGCGAGATGAGTCCCATGATGCGCCAGTAGATAGCCTCACCTATGCCGCGCTCACGCAGGCTAGACTGACCGTAGAAGAACTGCATGCGCAGCTGGTCGCGGTAGTAGTTCGCGTCATTGTAGCATTCCTGAAGATTCTTATTGGAGATCATGCGCATGGTCTCGTCGAGTGCCTTGAGGATTTCACCTGGATTCTGAGGCAGCTGGGGAATAGCAGTCTCATTACCAGGGGCGCTATTCACGTCAAGGATGTTGAAGACGAGTACAGAGTGGTACGCGCTCACGGCACGACCAGATTCTGTCACGAGTGTAGGATGAGGGACATCACACTTCGTGCACATCTCACCGACGACTTCAACGATATCACGCGCGTATTCTGCGACGGAGTAGTTACAGGAGGAATGGAAGTTCGTCTGGGAACCATCATAGTCCACGGCGAGACCACCACCCATGTCAAGCGTGCCCATAGGCGCACCTTCGCGCACCAGGTCGATGTAGATGCGGCAGGCTTCTGTGAGACCCTCGCGGATGACTGAAATATTAGGAATCTGTGAGCCCTGGTGGTAGTGCAGCACCTTGAGGCAGTGAAGCATGCCCTCAGCTTTCAGCTTATCGACAACCTCGATGACCTGAGCGGTATTCAGCCCGAAGACGGACTTGTCACCAGCGGATTCACTCCAGTTCCCCGCGCCCTTCGCAGAGAGGCGTACGCGGACTCCGAGATTAGGCTCGATGCCGAGGCGACGAGCTCGCTCGATGATGGCAGGCAGCTCGTTTGGCATTTCGAGAATGAGATAAATATTTATACCCATGCTCTGAGCCATGAGTGCGAGGTCAATGAACTCATCATCCTTGTAGCCATTGCACATGAGGAAAGCTTCAGGATCATTCATATGAGCCATGGCCGCGATGAGCTCAGGCTTCGAGCCGGCTTCTAGTCCATAGTGGTATTGTCTACCATGAGCGATGAGTTCTTCGACGATCTGGCGCTGTTGGTTCACCTTCACAGGGTAGACACCGCGGTAGACGCCTTCGTAGTTCACATCCTTGATCGCACGGGTGAAACTATCATTAAGCTCGTCGACGCGAGCGCGCAGGAGATCGGGGAAGCGGAAGAGTACAGGAGCATTTGTTCCACGATCCGCAAGTCCTTTCACCAAACTTGTAAGCTTAATATCCTTTATCGCACCATCATCGTCGCGCAGCTGCACAGTCGCTTCACCTGTACGGGAAACATCAAAGTAGCCATTACTCCAGTCATGAACTCCGTAGAGATCGGCGGAGTCTGCTGCTGTCCAGTTTTTTACTTTACGACGGATGGGGGTTTTCTTTCGTGCTGGCATGATGGTGGTATAGGGGACTACTACGGGCTGATTTATAACTAAATTAACTAATAAAGTCAATCAGAAGTTCTGTATATTCACAGCTAAGAGCCCAACTCGTCAAGATAGTCGTGGAGTATTCTCTTCATTTCGACCGCTGTCTCTTCGTCCTTTTGCACACTGTGCGAGCTAGGAACAATGCATTCACTCCCCCAGTTAATATGGCTACTCCAATAAGGCACAACGCCATCGG
The DNA here is from genome assembly GCA_964370895.1 of uncultured Akkermansia sp. GTDB lineage: Bacteria > Verrucomicrobiota > Verrucomicrobiia > Verrucomicrobiales > Akkermansiaceae > Akkermansia. The sequence goes on from CAYJLR010000043.1 coordinate 12,578, forward strand.
AGCTATCAGGACTATCTCCATCACCCTGATCTCCTATGATGGAGTGCGTCTTGACATCTTGCACTGGTAGCCCCTGAAGTCCCTTGATAAAAGGGCTGTCCGTAGAGAGCTGTGACGTGCTCGTGAACCAATCGGTGACGCGCTCTGGGCGGAAAAGCAGAATATTGTCCTGCAGCGTGATGACTCGTAGCGTCTCTGCAATCACATTCTCAGGAAGCTGGATGAGGCGACTGAAAAGCTCCACAATATAATAATCAGCAAGTGGTGCGCCCTGATGGGGCGTGGCCATATACACGACGCGACCTGCTGACACAGGCTCGAAGAAGAAGCGTTCTCGTACAGCCTCATAATAAGGGTTCGGGAATGGCTTGTTCATGTATTCTGCATGGAGGTACTTCTTCTGGTATTCGTCGGTGACTATACTCTGAAGCATATTCCATGATTCGGTGGTCTGCGAGTAATGTGTGATAAGCCCCCCCATGGAATGCCCGACAAGCACCTTTTTATCCCAGTTTTTATTCTTTTTTTGAGGATCAACTTGAGCGCGTAAGTCGTCCAGTGCCTTGCGATACTTCTCGGCAGAGTGAACCCAACTATCGCCAGTAGCATAGGTGAAGTACCAGAATTGGAAGTGTCTGCGAATGCGATCATCAATGAGCAGTCGATTCACCATTTGGTTGAATGTCTTAGGCGTGGAGAAAAGCCCATGTGCGAGTATCACAGGGATGCGATCTGGATCATATGACTCGACACAGGAGAGACCCTCGACGTTCTTCACTTCATCTGGACGCAGCATGCCAAGCCAGCGCCATTTTGTGGTATCGGTCAGTCTCCAGTAGATCTCCAACGCTGCGGTGTAATTCGCGCTCAGCAGGTAACGACTCTTGCCTTCCGTATACCGTTCACGTTTGAATCTAGGGATGAGGCGTAGACGAGGATGCTCGCCAGAAAAATCCATCACTGCGGTCAGCGTACGAGCTGTCCCGACAGAGTTGATATTATGCTTGATACCCGCATCTTCTATCTTCTCTTCTGGAATGATGCCCACGAGCGACACCCCCAAGCCTTCTAAGGAGAACTCATCATCTAGGCTATCGATATCCACATCAGCAGCAGGGACGATATCATTGTACACGATGTGGAGCGGTCTTGTGCTCACACTCTTTCTTTCATAGATAATATCGAAGACCTTGCAGTGCATCTCTCTATCATCCTCTACCGCCTCATGAAATTTCTCACGCAGGTGTCGGAGAAAATCTAGCAAGTAGGCATTGTAACGCTTCATAGCGGCGAGTCGGACTTCCATATCCTGCGACTCATCAGTTAAGATGAGCCATTCGCGCTTCCATGCGGCAAAATCCTGCTGAGCCTCCTGTATGCTGTCAAACTCGTAAAGCTCAGGGTCGACTGGGTCGCAGACGAGGGAGCGACTACAGCTAGTGAGGAGAAAACTTGCAGTGAGGGCGATACTGCATAATTTGCGAAATGTGCAAGGCATAAGCATATTTATATCAGAGACTAGAGCATCGGTCAATCTAGCAATAATATTTCCTCAAATGACCTAATAAAAGCTTGCATATCTCACCCTTTTTGCGTAATTTTTTTCTGTCCTTATAAATTTATGTTCCGGCTCCACTCATCCCGATCTCTTGCGCCACTCAGTGCCCTTATTCTAACAATATCACTCTCCAGCGAGTACAGTCATGCGCAGATGCCCGGAGGTGGCGCGCCAGCCGTTCTAGTCACACCTGTCACAAGTGGCTTCGACTCCGTAGAGCGACGCAGTATAGGACATGCTGAGTCTATTCACCGTGTGGATGTGCAGACTGCTGTTCAGGGCTACTTGAAGCAGATTAATATTCAGAATGGTGCCTACGTGGAGAAGGGGGATATACTCTTTCTTGTTGACCCTACCCGCTATCAAGCAGAGGTTCTGACAATCAAGGCTAGCATAGGTGAGCTCGATGCTCGCATCGCTTACACGAAGAAGCATCTCGATCGACTCAATCAGCTTACTGACATGCAGGCGACATCGGAGGAAGAGCGCGAGCGCTACGTTCACGAACTCGAAGCATTACAGGCTCAGAAGATAGAGGCACAAGCCTCGCTTACTCTAGCCGAAAAGAATCTCAGCGACTGCACTATTCGCGCCACGATCTCAGGTCGCGTCGGGCGCATCCAAAATGCGGTGGGGAATTATGTCGATCACGCAGCACAGCTCGCAACGATCAAGCAGATAGATCCTATCTATATTAAATTCCCCCTGAGTCAGAATGACATGACGGGAGTCTTCCATGGTCATCAGGGCATCAAAGATGTCGCGCAGATCCAACTTCGCGCATCCGATGGCTTCATGCTTCCCAATAAAGGGAAGATCTCCATCATTGACAGCCAGCTTCAAGAGGACACTGACTCCTTCACACTCTGGGCTGAGTTTTCTAACCCTGAGGGGCAGCTCACTCACGCAGGTGTGGGAGAAGTGCTCATCAGTCTGAACTCGCGCAAAGAAGTGGGTATGCTCCCTCTGACGGCTATCCAATACGACTCTACAGGGGCTTATGTCTTCGTCGTCGACAAGGAAAATAAGATCTCACGTCGTAGTGTCACCGTAGGTGCAGTACAGGGTGTGAACCAAAGCGTCTACTCGGGAGTCGAAGAAGGTGAGATCGTCGTCATCGACGGTGCACATAAGATACGCGAAGGCAGTACCGTGAACCCAAAGATGCAGGAAGGCGTCAGTACTGAGGAGAATAGTAAGCCTACGCTAAACGATACCCTCCCACCGGTTTCTGTCCTTGCGCAGAAGCCTCTGCTCATCACTGATCCCACAGTCTTGACAAGCAAGGGTGCACGCCTCGAAGAGGTACGTCAAGTAAACATCACCCCAAAGATCGAAGGACTCCTCGAAGAGATCGCCTTCATCGAAGGTTCTGAAGTGAAGGCAGGTGATGTGCTCTTCCGCATAGACGACACGCGCTACTTGGCAGCAGTAAAGGTGCAGGAAGCGAAGATTATCCAACTGGAGATTCAGATTAAAGAAGCCCTAAGAAAATGGGATAGACAAAAGTTCCTCCTCGAGCGCGCGGCTACCAGCCTCAATGAGCTAGAGATGGCGAAGCTCACACACGACAGACTTGTCGCGCAGAAAACCGCGGCCGAGGCTCAGCTTCTCATCGCCCAAGATGATCTGTCACGCTGCACGATAGAAGCACCTATTGATGGTATCATCGGACGTATCACATACACAGAAGGTAGCTATATCAAGGATGACTACGATATGGCGACACTACTGCAGGTACGCCCTATGTATGCGCGCTTCTCCCTGAGCGAGATGGATATACTTTCCTTCTTCGGCAGTGCGAAGAAGATGGAAGAAGAAGTAGAGCTCACGCTCGTCGGTGCATCTGGTCATAGGTATGACAGCCCCGGTGATATTGAGTTTGTCGATAACATCATCCAGACGGGCACAGGCACTCAGAATTGCTGGGCTGTCTTCCCGAACCCCGATGGTATTCTGAAGTCAGGTGCGGTTGTGACTATTGAAATGAAGCGCAAGCCTGAGTTTAAGCAGATGGGCATTCCAGCAGCTGCCGTACAGACAGATAGCGAAGGACACTATGTCTATGTGATCCGTCACGGTCGCGCGGTGAAGACTTCCATCATCACGGGGGCGACAAACGATGAAAATCTCACAGTCGTTTACAAAGGAATCACAGCCGATGACGAAGTGATCTGTTCGAAGTTTTCCGAGCTCGCGCATGGCGCAAAGGTCAGTACTGCCCAATAAGCTCAGCCCTATTCTACCCTCCTTTCCTATCCTTCATACCTAAATACATTCCATGTTCTCACTATTCTTCATTAAGCGCCCGAAGTTCGCTTTCGTCATCTCCATCCTCATGATGCTTGCGGGGCTCATCTG
>CAYJLR010000044.1:0-16495 GCA_964370895.1 uncultured Akkermansia sp.
GTCTCTGGGGCGCTATCGTTATCGGTCTCATCGTTGGTATCGCCATCGGTAAGGTAACCGAGTACTACACATCCTTCGACTACAAGCCTGTAAAGTTCATCGCTGAAAATGCGACAACTGGTCCTGCTACTGTTATCATCTCTGGTATCGGTGTAGGTATGATCTCCACTTGCTGGCCTGTTCTCTTCATCGTTATTGGAACGATCGGTGCTTATCTCAGCGCCGCTGGTACATGGTCATTCTCCGCTGACACCATGTCAGTCGGTCTCTACGGTATCGGTATCGCTGCTGTAGGTATGCTCTCCACACTGGGTCTCACTCTTGCAACTGACGCGTACGGTCCTATCTCCGACAACGCGGGCGGTAACGCAGAAATGAGCAACCTCGGACCTGAAGTACGTTCCCGTACGGACGCTCTTGACGCACTTGGTAACACCACAGCTGCTACAGGTAAGGGCTTCGCTATCGGTTCTGCTGCACTCACAGCTCTTGCTCTCCTTGCTTCTTACATCGAAGAGCTCAAGATCGCTGCTCTCACTCTCGGTGAGTTCAAGATGAGCATCTTCAGCGAAACAGTCGTTAAGGCTGAAACCATCGCTAACATGGGTATCGCTGAGTTCATGGAATTCTTCGACGTCTCCCTCATGAATCCTAAGGTTCTCCTTGGTATCTTCATCGGTGCTATGCTTTCCTTCCTCTTCTGCGGTCTTACCATGAACGCTGTAGGTCGTGCTGCTAAGAGCATGGTGGAAGAAGTTCGTTTCCAGCTTTCTGATCAGGAAGTTCTCGACGGTACGAAGAAGGCTGACTACGCTCGTTGCGTCAGTATCTCCACATCCGGCGCACAGCGCGAAATGATCGTTCCTTCGATGATCGCTGTGATCGTTCCTATCCTTACAGGTGTCCTCATGGGTGTTCCTGGTGTATTCGGTCTGCTCGCAGGTGGTCTCGCTGGTGGTTTCGTCCTCGCTGTATTCATGGCAAACGCTGGTGGTGCATGGGACAACGCTAAGAAGTACATCGAAACAGGTGACGCTCCTATCTGTGGTAAGCACACGGACATCCACAATGCTTCCATCGTAGGTGACACCGTTGGTGACCCATTCAAGGACACATCTGGTCCTTCGCTCAACATCCTTATTAAGCTGATGAGCATGGTCTCCATCGTGACCGCTGGTCTTAACCTCGCTGTTACAATCCTGTAATCGAGAATTAGACTACGATACAATTATTGCTCCCCGGTTTGCCTCGCGCAGACTGGGGAGTTTTTTCTTTGTATGGGTGAGGGAGCTTAAAATGAGCCGTTTTGCCTACCTGAGATATGCCTAGAAGCTCATTTGGACGCTGAGTGGAGTAGATGCCCTGCTAGGGTATAATGAGGGGCTTTTTTGCGTAAATTTTGACGTTATGACAGAGAATAGGCGAAAAATACCGTAAATATCGTATTTAAGCGTATGAAAATGAGTATTTTTGCGTGACATCTCTCGCGCGTGCGCGTATAATAGCTGCATCTATGACTGATGAAAGTATGAGCAGCCCCGAAGAGCGAGTAGTCGCTACAGGAGCTCAAGAAGAATACGGTGCCGCCCAGATTGACAAGCTTGAGGGCTTGGAAGCGGTGCGTAAACGTCCAGGCATGTATATCGGTGACCCCGATGTGAGAGGCTTACACCACTGCGTCTTTGAAGTATTGGACAACTCAATTGACGAGCACCTTGCAGGTTTTTGCTCGAAGATTGACATCCTTATCCATGTCGATGGTTCTATTTCCATTGTGGATAATGGTCGCGGTATTCCCGTGGATATGCACCCGAAGTTCGGTGTGCCTGCGGTGGAACTCGTGCTGACAAATCTGCACGCCGGTGGTAAGTTCGGTCAGGGTGCGTACAAGTACTCAGGCGGTCTTCATGGTGTGGGTGCGAAGTGTGTGAATGCGCTCTCCGATTGGTTCAAGGCTGAAGTCCGTCGCGGCGGTCAGCGTCACGTGATTAAGTTTGAGCGCGGAAAGACAGTCGAGAAACTCCACGTCGTAGGCTCTTGCCCCGAGCAGGTCACAGGTACGACTATTTCATTCTTCCCCGATGCGACGATTTTCACCGAAACGGTTGATTTCGAATTCGATCGCCTCGCTCGTCGTCTCCGTGAGCTCGCATTCTTGAACCCCGGTCTCGTGATCGAGCTCGTCGATGAGCACCCAGAAAACGAGCGTCGTGAAGTATTCCTTTATAAGGATGGTATTCGCGAGTTCGTCAAGCAACTTGGCGAGAACAAGCAGCTCATCACTCCTGATCCTATCGCGATTTCAGGTGTACGCCACATCGAAGTGGACTATGATGGTAAGACCATGCAAGATGACGTCATCGTTGACGTCGTACTTCAGTACAACAGTACTTATCAGGATCAAATCCTCTGCTACGCGAACTCCATTTTCAATGGTGATGGCGGTACGCACCTTTCTGGCTTCCGTAGTGCGCTGACACGCGCTATTAATTCCTATGCGAAGCAGAACAATATTCTCAAGGAAAAGGATAATGCACTCTCGGGTGACGATGTCCGCGAAGGCCTCGTCGCTGTCATCAGCGTGAAGATGCCGAATCCTCGTTTCTCCAGCCAGACGAAGGACAAGCTCGTCAACACCGAAATCGAAGGTGTCGTCAGCAGCGTCGTTTTCCAAGAGCTGAAGGACTTCTTCGAGGAGAATCCAAACATCGCAAAGCTTGTTATCGAAAAAGCCATCACCGCGTCCCGCGCTCGCGAGGCTGCACGTAAGGCACGTGAGACAGTGCGTAAGAGCTCCATGACCATCGGTGGTGGTCTCCCTGGTAAGCTGGCAGACTGCTCGAATCGCGACCCGAAACAATGTGAACTCTTCATTGTGGAAGGTGACTCGGCAGGTGGCTCGGCGAAGATGGGACGTGACCGTCGTACGCAGGCTATTCTGCCACTCCGTGGTAAGATTCTTAACGTAGAAAAAGCTCGTCTCGACAAGGCACTCGGCAGTGAAACCATTCAGAACATCATCACCGCTATCGGTGCTGGTATCGGTAGTGGTGAAGGCGAGGGTTCATTCGATATAGGTAAGATGCGCTACCATAAGATCATCCTCATGGCGGATGCTGACGTGGACGGTTCACATATATGTACCCTCCTGCTCACACTCTTCTGCCGCCATATGCCTCAGCTCGTGCGCGCTGGACATCTCTACATCGCCCAGCCACCTCTCTACCGTGTGAAGTACCGCAAGGAAGAGGAATACATCCAGGACGAAGTATCACTGAACCGCAAGCTCATCTCCATGGGTGCGGGTGATGTCGTGCTCCGCACGGCAGATGGTGCACAGGAATACGATGTAGACAGCCTTCTTTCCATCTTGGAGACCCTCATTAGTCTCCAGAAGTACGAAGCAAGTGTAGCCCAGCACGGCGGCTCTATGCGCGGACTTCTCGACTTCCTTGCAGAGCAAGGTCACTTCCCAGAGTACCTCGTGAAGGTGCGCTGCGGTAATGATGAAGAAGTACGCTACTTCAGTAACTCCGAAAGTCTGTCTGCATACTCTGATGAGAACCGCGATCTCTTCCTCTTTGGCATGCCTTCTGAAGAAGAACTCGCTGAGAACCCACTTCCCCTCCGCGATGGACCTACACGTCGCGCCCTCCTGTATGAATTACATGAGACTCAGGGTATCACACGCCTCATCTCACGCCTCGGTGAGCTGGGTGTGAAGGATACGCAGCTGCTCACCCAGACGGATGAACCTCTGTTCTACCTCCAAGAGAAGGGCAAGGAGTTCCGCACGCCTATCAATTACATCTTCGAGCTCCTCGACCGAGTACTTGACATAGGTGGGCGTAACGTGAAGATCACCCGATTCAAGGGTCTGGGTGAAATGAACGCGAAGGACCTTTACGAAACGACGATGGATCCAGAGACACGCGAGCTACTTCGAGTGCGTCTTGACGAGACAAACGAGGTGAATGCTGACAAGATGTTCACCATCCTCATGGGTGATGTCGTCGAGCCACGCCGCCGCTTCATCGAAGATAACGCACTGAACGTACGTAACCTCGATGTCTAATACATCTTCTAGCACCATTTAACAATCAGTTTTTCATGAACGAACACAGAATACGCCCAGTCGATGTCGCTGATGAAGTCTCACGAAGCTTCCTCGACTACTCGATGTCTGTCATTATTTCTCGTGCGCTCCCTGACGTACGCGACGGCTTGAAGCCCTCGCAGCGTCGTGTGCTCTATGCGATGCGCATGCTTAACCTCCTGCCGAACCGCGGCACGGCCAAGTGCGGTCGTATCGTCGGTGACGTCATCGGTAAGTACCACCCACACGGTGACCAGTCAGCCTATGGCACGCTTGTGACCATGGCGCAGCCATGGAGCTACCGTGAGATCCTTGTCAGCGGACAGGGTAACTTCGGTACCCCAGAAGGTGACCCCCCAGCGGCGATGCGTTACACCGAAGCCGAACTCAGCCCCCTTGGTCTCGCCATCATGGACGACCTAGACAAGGACACCGTCGACTTCCAGCCAAACTACGATAACAAGGAAGAAGAACCCGTCGTACTCCCATCCGCATTCCCGAACCTCCTCGTCAATGGTGGTACAGGTATCGCTGTGGGTATGGCGACGAATATGGCTCCGCATAACCTCGGTGAAGTCATCGACGGCATCTGCGCGACCATTGATAAGCCACTTATCACGGCTGATGAGCTCCGCTACTACATAAAGGGACCTGACTTCCCGACTGGTGGCTTCATCATGGGCTACAAGGGCATCGACTCTTACTTCCGCACGGGTCACGGTAGTGTCCGCATGCGTGGTAAGATGGAAATCGTGACGAATGAAAATGGTCGCGACTTCATCCATATCAGCGACGTGCCCTATGGGGTGAACCGCGCTGTGCTCCAAGAACGCATCGCAGAACTCGTTCGCGACAAGGTACTCGACGATATCTCGGGTATGCGAGATCTCACCGACTACATCGAAATCGAGCTGAAGCGTGACGCTCGTCCGAACGTGGTGGTGAACCAGCTCTACAAGCTCACCAGCCTCGAGACATCCTTCTCTGTGAACATGCTCGCCATTCATGAGCGTCGCCCGAAGATGCTCACGATGAAGGACGCGATCAACTTCTACGTTGAGCACCGACGTGAGGTCATCCTCCGACGCACACGCTACCTGCTGCGCAAGGCAGAGGAGCGCGCCGAGATCTTAGAAGCCTACCTCATCGCGCTGGCAAACCTCGATGAGTTCATTCGCATCATCCGTGATTCGAAGAACCGCGAGGACGCGAAGAAGCGACTGCAAGAGTTCCGCTACCCTACGAGCCTCGCTCAGGGACTCGGAGTCCTCATCCGCAGCCAGCCCTCCATCGTCGGAGACAGCTACGCCTTCACAGAACGCCAGGTAAACGCCATCCTTGAACTGCGCCTCTACCAGCTCACCGCCCTTGAAAACGACAAGATCACAGGTGAGTACAACAACCTCCTGGAGATGATCACCGACTACCTCGACATCATTGCTCAGGAAGCACGTGTTCTTGGTATCGTGAAAGACGAGCTACTTGCTATCAAGGAAAAGCACGCCACCCCACGTAAGACAGAGATCATCGCCCATCAGGGAGAGATCTCCATCGAAGACCTCATCCCGAATGACTCCATGATCGTCACTATCACGCATAGTGGCTACATCAAGCGTACGAACTCTGATGAGTACCGCCTCCAAGCACGTGGTGGTAAGGGGCTCAAGGTAGCGACGACAAAGAGCAAGCGCGACCGTGCCGACTTCGTTGAGCATCTCTTCGCCGCTCAGAATCACGACTACATCATGTTCTTCACGAACACAGGTCGTGTCTACGTCGAGCGCGTCTATGAAATCGATGAGGCTATGCGCAGCGCGCAGGGTCGCTCGATTAAGAATCTTCTCGACATGCAGCCTGATGAGCGCATCGCTGCTATCCTACGCCTTGAACGCAAGGTGGACGACGACGGAAAGGACATCACCTTCAGCGAAGGATCTGGAAATGTTGTCTTCGCTACCAATGATGGTACAGTGAAGAAGACCGCTCTGAACGACTTCGTTAACTACCGCAAGGCAGGTATCATTGCGATCAACCTTGAGGAAGGTAATAGCCTTGTGAACGCTGTACTCACCTCAGGTGAGCAGGAAGTCGTACTCGTATCCCACTCTGGTAAGAGTATACGCTTTAAGGAAGAAGATATGCGTACACAGGGACGTAATACGATCGGTGTACGCGGTATCCGCCTCGACGGTGATGACTATGTGGTCGCACTTGCTGTCGTGCAGGATGATCCGAATGCGACACTGCTCGTCGTCTCTGAGAATGGTCTCGGTAAGCGTACAGGCTTCGATGAATACCGTCTCCAGAGCCGTGGTGGTAAGGGTGTTCGCACCATGAACTGCACGGAAAAGACAGGCCTCGTCGTCTCTGCTACCACAGTGACAGAAGCTGATGAGCTCATGATTATGACTTCCGCAGGTCAGTCTGTGCGTCTGAAGATTAATTCCATCCGCGAAACTGGGCGCAATGCTCAGGGAGTGAAGCTAATCACACTTGGTAACAAGGAAAGCATTCAAGATATCTCCCTCGTGATCCCAGAAGATGATGATGAGGAAATCGAAGACGAAGACGGTGCAGAAGGCACAGAAGCCGATGTCGATGTCGATGTCGATAATGCTGAATCAACCCCAGTCGTTGATTAAATAAGCAGAGAAGATCGCTAAATATTTCAGCCCCGCCTAGTGCGGGGCTTTTTGCGTTCGTGACATATGCTGAGGGCGAACGATGTGACAAAAAGACGCGCCCACTTTCTTTAGTAAAGAGGGCGCGCTGATGAATGAATATTTTAAGAAAGCTTATTCAGCAGCTTTGTCGAGTTTTTCACAAGCTGCCTTAAGCTCAGGGCTACCGAAGTATTCCTTCTCGACGAGATGTGCCTGTACAGCCTTCATGGACTCTTCTACTTGTTTGAGAACTTCGACAACTTCAGGATCGGCGAGCTGCTCGCCTATTTCCTTTTGCTCCTCAGGGCTCATGGATGCAGCGACATTCTGCATTCCAGTCTTGGCGGCAAGCATGGTTTCAGCGAGTTGCTCGATGAGAGGAGCCGCTTCAGCAGGCGTAGTCTCTTCAGTCTTTACAGCATTGAGAATATCAATGTACTTCGAAGCGATTTCCATGGTAAATTCCATGAGTTCGCCGAATTTGTCGACCTTGCTGAGTTCTTCTGCGGAAACAGTCTGGACAAGCGCAGGAACTGCGCATAGAGCGATTAAGTAGTTTGTTTTCATTGATCGCTAGCTTATAGGCTATATCGTGACTTGTCAAGATATATTGCGGTATTCGCTCTCAAGAGTGGGTTCTTACTACTCTTCTTGTTATACATGAAGGTAATGAGAGAACTTTTACTTTATGCTGACATTACTCATTCTTAAACGGTCAGAGGCGCGCTGATGAATGAATATTTTTAGAAAGCTTATCCAGCGGCTTTGTCGAGCTTTTCGCAAGCTGCCTTGAGCTCAGGACTAGCGAAGTAATCAGTCTCGATAAGAGCATCCTCTATAGGCTCCATGGTCTCAATTAGTTTGTCAATAGTTTTACCGAGCTCTGAATTGGTGATTCGATTGTAAAGTTCTTCGTGCTCTTCGGGGCTCATAGTCGCGGCCACCTTCTGCATTTCAGTATTGATTGCAAGGAAGGGCTCAACAAGTTCCTCAACGAGAGGAGCCGCTTCTGCGGGCGTGACTTTCTTACTCATGACAGCATTGAGAATCTCGGAGTACTTCGAACCGATTTCCACGCTCTTTGCCGCGAGCTCCGCGTATTGATCGATCTTGCTGGCCTCTTCAGCGGAAACGATCTGGACAAGCGCAGGAACTGCGCATAAAGCGATAGCATAGTTTATTTTCATTGAAGATAGCGTATAGAAAATATCTTTCACCGTCAAGAAGAATTGGGCAGATCCTAATCTTATAACTTGTTTGTAATACTGATTTCGCTTCGATCTTGACATTATTTAATTCTTAAGCTACCATAACCGCGCACAATATGTGCTTACTGTATTATGAAAGCTGTACTACTGTTCCCAGGACAAGGCGCCCAGAAAGTGGGCATGGGCAAGGATCTTTTCGAATCCTACCCGCAGGCACGTGAGATGATGGAAAAGGCCGACGCCTCACTCGGCTACTCCCTCACGGACATCATGTTTGAAGGCCCGAATGATGAGCTGACACGCACATGCAACTGCCAGCCCGCTCTGTACCTGCATGGTCTTGCCCTCCTCGAAGTGCTCAAGAGCATGGTCGATATCGAGCCTGTCGCGGCCGCTGGTCTCTCCCTCGGTGAGTTCACTGCGCACGCTGCAGTCGGTACTTACAGCATGGAAGAAGGTCTTGCCCTCGTGCAGAAGCGCGGAGCCTACATGGAAGAATCCTGTCAGGCTGCTCCTAGCACCATGGCTGCGATGATCGGTGGTAGCGATGAAGCTGTCGCAGCTCTCGCCGCAGAATGCGACATCGATGTGGCTAACTTTAACTGCCCAGGCCAAACCGTCGTATCTGGATCTGTCGAAGGTGTCGACAAGGCTGTCGCTGGTGCGCGCCCTGCTGGTATCAAGATGGCCAAGAAGCTCAATGTCGCTGGTGCATACCACAGCCGCTTCATGCGTGATGCTCAGGAAAAGCTCGTCGCTGAGCTCGAAAATGTTTCTATGGAAATGCCTCCAGTACCTGTGTACTGTAACTTTGAAGCACGTCCAGTCACCAGCACAGACGACATCCGCAAGATGCTCGGTGAGCAGGTCTGTGGCTCCGTACGCTGGGCAGCTAGCATGAAGGATCTCACCGACAAGGGTGAGCGCCTCTTCATCGAGCTCGGACCTGGTGCAAGCCTCGCAGGCATGATGGGGCGCATCTGCAAGGAAGCTACCGTCATCTCTATCGAAGACGTTCCTACACTTCTCGCTGCTGTTGAGAAGATCAAAGAACTCGGCTAGTAAGAGAGTCTGATATCTTTTTTAAGATTTAGAAGAAGCGAGGCACAGAGCTGCCTCGCTTCTTTGCGTTCACGTGTGATTATAGACTTGATTCTTTTTGTTAGTATTGTAATATCCCCGATATGCGCGCCCTACGTATCGCTTATTATATCGCCCTCGTTACGATCATCGCTGTGATTTTCTTTTTCTCCCGCCCTGTCTTTGCAGTGGTGCTCAGTGCGGGATTTTTGCTGAACTGGAGGCTGATCAAGACCATGCAGTTGAATCGACCTGCCACAGCGGTACTCTGTGCGATGATGGTTCTGTATACATTGACTTTTATCGCATATCAGGAAATTAGGACGGAAGAATGGCTGTGGTTCTACCCGCTGACGCTCATCGCAGCCTCAGCTATTGGCTTTCTGGCATACGCCTGCGTTTTCTCCGTATTGAAGGATATGATCTTCTTCATCTGCCGTTGTGGGAAATCCATTCGTGCACAGCGCATCGGATCTGCTATCATCGTGGGTCTCACTTTGATTTTTGGAATCATGAGTGTCCTGCATCACCATGATCCGAAGGTGATTTCCGTCGATGTCGAGTTACCAGAAGAAGCACGCGCTCTGGAGGGGCTGAAAATCGTGCAGCTCTCCGACCTGCATATGAATATCGATACTTCCGACGATGGATTGAAGCAGATTGTGAGCATGGTGAATGCGCTCGAGCCTGATATCATCGTGCTGACTGGGGATCTCGTCGAGATGAAGCTGCCCGACCCGACGCAGAAGCTACGCCTGCTGTCAGGATTAAAAGCCTCCCTCGGAGTGTACAGTGTGCTGGGGAATCACGATTACTTCCGCGCGACTGAGCAGGATGTGCTGGACTATTTTAAGGAATGTAAGCTCCACCCTCTCGTGAATGAAAATGTCATTCTCTCTTACAAGGGTGCAGACCTTCTACTCGGTGGTGTAACAGACCCTGTATCTCGTAATTATTCCGATGCGGTGAAGCCATCGATCGTACAAGCGGCCGCTTCCGATAGACCCAGTGTGTACCAGATTCTGCTATCGCATCAGCCACAGGTGAAACTGACGCAAGAGGCCGCGGATCAAGGCTTCGATCTCCAGCTCTCTGGGCACACGCATGGTGGGCAGTTCTACCCATGGACATGGGTGACGGAGGCTGTGTTACCTTACAATATAGGATTCTACGATGTAGATGACATGAAGCTCTATGTGAACCAAGGCACGAGTGCGTGGATTCCGCTGCGCCTTGGCACAGATGCTGAGATCACGCTACTGAACTTTACAGCATCTGAAAAGCCCTAAAATCAGCTTTTCATAGCGCATTGGTACGCGAGCTCGAAGGCATGCAGCATGCTGGATGGGCTCGCGATCCCTTTTCCTGCGATGGGGAAGGCTGTACCATGGTCGGGGCTGATGCGCAGACGAGGTAGACCGAGGGTGATATTCACCGCGTTGTCAAAGTCGAGCAGCTTGAGAGGTATGAGTGCCTGATCGTGGTAGGGAGCGAGAATCGCATCGTACATGCCCTGTGCCGCGTCCCTATAAACGACATCGGGAACACAGGGTGCGATAAAGTCTAGGTCGGGGCGTAGACCCTGTAGCTGCTCAGCGGCTGGCTGAATGATGCGGCTTTCCTCATCTCCGAAGGCGCCATTCTCTCCATTATGAGGATTCAGTCCTGCGAGCGCGATACGTGGACGTGGGTGAGGCGATTCTTTCACCTGAGAGATGAAATCAGCGAGAAGTAACCCTACCTGCACGAGTCCGTCTATGCTGAGTAATCTAGGCACGTCCTCCAGAGCTACATGCGTCGTTGCGAGCGCGACGGTGAGTCTCTGCCCGCTGAGGCACATCGCGTGATTATCAGTGACACCGAGTCTATCAGCGAAGAACTCGGTCTGACCTGGGTAAGTGAAGCCACAGGCATGCAAGCCTTCCTTGCTGACGGGGCCTGTGACGAGTGCTGCAATGCTTCCATCGCGTAATGCCGCTGCACCGAGTTCGAGATGATCCCACGCAGCCTGCGCACTGGCTAGACTAGGTGATCCGAGTGTAATCGTGTCTAGCCTTTCGCCTATGAGGCGAAACTCCGCGTCGATGGGATGGAACAGCTGCAGGGCTGCGTCGATGATTTCTGGACCTATACCTGCTTGGTCGCCTAGCGTGTAGCCTATGACAGGGCGTGTGTTCATGATTGGGAGGGTGTTTCTGGTACTGCGATGATTTCTATCATCGATTCCGCTGGCTTGTCGACGCGCTCGGTGCGTCGCGGATTCACATGCACGGGCTGACTGTCACGTCGCTCGAAATGAAGTGACCCATTGATTGAAAAATTGTACGCCACTGTCACGATGAGGGCAGCGAGGGCGAGGAAGATGAAGATGATACCGAGGCAGCTTTTCATGGGATGCTTATTCGTTTTTTAGAAGGAGGCGCAGCGTTTCTTTTAGCTTCTCTGCAGGGGTGATGGAGCGGAGGCGAGGGAATCGCTTGTCGATGAGGATGTAGTCACCATGACGCGTCAGCATGAGCTTCTGCGCGGAGATCTCTACATCACTGATGCGTGAACGTGAGGCGAGTATTTTAATCTTATGTACCGTGAGGAGGTGTCGCGCCTCAGCTGGGATAGGTCCGAAGCGGTCGATCCACTGACGCTCACAGTCGTCGATGTCATCTAGTGTCATAGCGCGCGCGAGCTGCGTGTAGACACTCATGCGCATCTGGGTGGAGTCGATGTAGTGCGACGGGATATAAGCGCCTAGCGACTGACTCTTGTCCTGTCGCTGATGGCTTGCCTCGCTTAGGTAAAGGAAGTCGGCTTTCAGACGCGCTTCATGTCGCAGGTCAGGTCGCTTCCCTTGTAGGCTCTGAATGGACTGCTTCAGCAGCTGGCAGTACAGATCGAAGCCTATGGCTGCGATATGTCCGCTCTGCTGTGTGCCGAGGAGATTCCCCGCTCCGCGTATCTCTAAGTCGCGCATGGCGATCTTAAAGCCACTGCCTAGCTCCGTGTATTCCTTGATCGCGTTCACGCGCTTGCGAGCATCGCCCGTGCAGACGGCCTCGCGTGGGAGTAGGAGGTAGGCGTAGGCTCGGTGTCCACCGCGCCCGACGCGACCGCGCAGCTGGTAGAGATCGGCTAAACCGAAGCGATCGGCGCGGTCGATGATGATGGTATTCGCATTGGGAATGTCGATACCGCTTTCAATGATGGTCGTCGAGAGTAGCACATCAGCCTTTCCTGCGACGAAGTCACGCATGACGATTTCTAGATCGCTCTTATCCATTTGACCATGCCCGATGACGATGCGTGCCTGTGGCACGAGGCTCTGTAGGTGGGCGCGCACCTGTTCCATATCACCGACGCGGTTGTGCAGGAAGAAGACTTGCCCGTTACGCTCGAGTTCACGCTCGATAGCCTTCTGGATGAGCTCATCATCGTAGGGGCATACTGCAGTCTGGACGGGGATGCGATTCAGAGGTGCTGTCTCTATCGTGCTCATGTCGCGCGCTCCCATGAGTGCGGAGTATAGCGTACGCGGGATAGGGGTGGCGGAGAGCGTGAGCATATCCACCATGCGGAAGTTGCGCTTGAACTGCTCCTTGTGCTTCACACCGAATCGCTGCTCCTCATCAATGACGACGAGTCCGAGCTTCATGAACTTCACCGTCTTCGACACTAGCTTATGCGTGCCCACGACGATGTCCACTTCACCTGCAGCGAGCCCTGCGATGATTTCTTTTGTCTTCTTCGCGCTCGTGAAGCGGCTGAGCAACTCGATGCGCACGGGGTACTCACTCATGCGGGCGCGAAAGGTGCGCCAGTGCTGGTCTGCGAGCACGGTGGTCGGTGCGAGGATGGCGGCTTGGTGCCCCCCGGTGACGCACTTGAATGCCGCGCGGATGGCGACTTCTGTTTTCCCGAAGCCCACGTCACCGCAGATGAGTCTGTCCATAGGGCGTGCAGCCTCCATGTCCGCCTTTGTCTGATTAATAGCGCGTAGCTGGTCGGGTGTCTCGCGGTAGGGGAAACTAGATTCAAACTGCCACATCCAGCTGGAATCTGCAGGGTGGCTGAGACCGGGCTTACTCTCGCGCTCAGCGTGTACTTCGAGAAGCTGAGAGGCGTAGTCAGCGATAGCCCTCTGCGCTGCGGCGCAGGCCTTCTGCCAGCGTGCATCACCGAGGCGGCTTAGCTCAGGAGTCTTGCCACCGAGCCCGACGTATTTCGATACGAGGTGACTCTGATTCAGTGGGATGCGTAGCAGCACGTCGCCTGCGTATTGGATATGGAGTTCTTCTTCACCTGACTGCTCATGGCGCTGGATGGTGACGAAGCGGCCGAGACCGTGCGAGGCGTGGATGACGAGGTCACCTTCTTCGATTTCGCGAAGAGGGGCTTGCGCGCGTTCGCGGCGTAGCTGCTCTTCACGATTCGCCTGTTGGCGTGCGTGAGGTGAGCTGTAGCGACCGAAGATTTCAGCGGCAGAGATGATAGCGAGCTTAGCCGCGGGGATAGAGAAACCGAAGGGCAGATCACCGTCGCGAGCTTCCACGCCCATCCATGCTTCGTCGTGACCACAGATTTCGTGGAAGCGTTCCTTCTCACCCTGATGGGGGAAGTACATGACGATACGCCATTTCTCCTTTTGCCACTGGGTGAGCTGACGCTGGGCGAGGGCGCGCTTCGCCTCTTGCATCACGAAGTCACCTGTTTCAAAGCTCCCGAGGGGAGAGGCGAAACTCGCCAACCTGTCGTCGGCTAGCTGCTCTTCCATATTACCGACCACCCCTGTGGGTAGGTCGGGAGGTATCTCAAAGAAGTGCACATCACCTGCGATACCAGCTCCAGGGCATGCGATGATGGTGTCCGTATCAGTGATCCAATCCTCAAGCCGTTCGCTCGCTTCTGGTTCATGGAGGACGAGCTCGGCTTCATCGAGCTTTTTAAAGGAAAGCTGACTGTCTATATCGAAGGCGCGAATACTCTCGAGCTCATCACCGAAGAACTCAAGACGCAACGGCCAAGCAGACTGGAGGGGGAATACATCCATGATACCCCCGCGCAAGCTCCACTCCCCGCGCGCACTCACCTGATCGACACGCTCGAAATCTGCCTGCTCTAAGCTTTTAGCAAGGGCATCTAGCCCGTACTCCCGTCCGCAGCGCAGCTGGATGCTGCTGTTCTCCTTCACCGTGAAGCGAGGGGCGAACTGGTACAGGGCGGCGCGTGTGACGATGATGATCTGCTGCTGCTTCGCGGGCTGGCTGATGCGCTTAAGCGCGTGCAGACGCTCGGCGACGAGCTCGGGATCACTGAGACCGTTATTAATATGAATCTCCTGCTCGGGGATGCTGATGCACTCCGCCTGCGTCCACAGTCTTAATTCACTAGACATACGCTCCTGCATGGGCAGGGCATCGCAGACGAGCCAGATGCGAGACTTCTTTTTCTTCGCACTCTTTGCGAGCGAATGGGCGATGAGAGCCGTGTAGAAGGAAAGGCTGGCCAAGCAGGTGCGCTGGAAACTCAGAGGAGTTTCCCTTGTCTGCTCAGTCTGAAGTCGCTTGAGCTCGGAAGAAAAGCCCTTACAACGTGCTACGATGGCTGTCAAATCATCTTTCAAGCAAGGAGAGTGTAGCAAGTAAAGCACCCTAGGTCAAAACTTTTAAATGTTCTCATTAAGTTAGCCTTCATCCAAAAATGAACCTATGTTAAAAAATAACAAGTCTCGGGCTATTATCTTGATGTAGCAGCTTCGATTTTCTATACTCTAAGCCCTATGAATCCAGCCCAACGATTAAATCAAAACTTCGTCCCCTGGGTAGCCATCATCCGTGCTGTTGCTATCTTCATGGTCATCGCTAGCCATATTGCGGACAATGTCAGCCCAGCAGAGCGTGCCACTGATCTTTACAAGTCATGGGTGCCTTTTTATGGTTCATTCTTGCGCCCCTGCGTGCCTTTCTTTGTCATGTTGACAGGCTTCCTGCTTCTTCCTGTGAAGGAAGAGATAGGCGCCTTCCTCAAGAAGCGTATGCCACGCGTCCTCATCCCCTTCATCGTGTGGGTCTTCATCTATAATGCGATTCCCTATGTGATCACCACGCTCATGGGGCATCCTGCCAGCTCGGTGAACTACCTCTTCGCATGGTATGATCCCGCGACTATCTCTGTCACGAGTTTCTCAGATGTGCTGATCAACAGCGTGAAGTCTCTGGTATTCTTCAATGTCTTCACCACGCACCTCTGGTACATCTTCGTCATCATCGGTCTCTACCTCTACCTGCCTATCTTCTCGGCATGGGTGCAGCAGGCGAGCATGAAGGCAAAGTACTACCTGCTTTCCATCTGGGCGGTGAGCCTCTTCATCCCCTTCCTCCGCACCTACGCTGACCCTCATACACTGGGTGCTTGCGGATGGAATGAGTTCCACATGCTCTACTACTTCGCTGGTTTCAATGGCTACCTCCTGCTCGGTCACATGCTTGGCCAGATGAAGGACATGAGCTGGGCGAAGACTCTCGTCATCAGCATCCCCATGATGGCTGTAGGCTATGTTGTCACCGTCGTCGGATTCGGTAACAGTCTGTCCATCCCTAATGTGACAGAAGCACAGGTAGAGCTCTTCTACACATACTGCTCTCCACAGGTCGTGCTACTGACTGTAGGCATGTTCATCGTGCTGAAAAAGTCCGCTAGCCTGTTCAGCTGCCCCTGCCTCACGACTCCTCTTCAGTCGCTCTCACGCTTCTCCTTTGGCATCTACCTCTCGCACTACATTATCCTAGGTCCTGTATACCACGCAGCACTCAAATGGGATATGCCTAGTGCAGTTAAAATGACGATAGCTTCCTTCATCGCGCTTGGCTTAAATTGGCTGCTCGTATGGGGGCTGAGTAAGATTCCTGGATCACGTCATATTATAGGGTAATCAAAGAGTTAGTTTTTATTGCTGATGTTATATAGTTAATTTTGTAAACAGTTTGTATTAAAATTTTTAAAACGCTACTCATCAAAAATATAACTCTCCTCATTAATTAAAATAGTCCTTGATCACTCCATGTGAGCTTAAGGCGATTAAAAAGCAGAAAAATGCAAGTGCGTTTTTCTGCTTTTTTGCATTTGTAAAACGGTAAAATTCCTAATTCAATGTGCAAAAAATATCTGTTTTTTAAGGTTTGTTTTTTTAGCTGATTATTCTATAAAGTATTACTATTGTTTAAATGATGATAATACAATTAAATTCTGAATTTGTTATCTTGTATTACGGTGTTGCTACAGCTAGCTGCTTGATTTAGTATGCCTATTGTTTTATGCTGTATGCAGAAAAAAAGAGAGTCCCTCGGGACTCCCTCTGATAGAACACTTCCGTATGATGGAAGATATGGTGCTGATTTAGATGCTGTCGTTGGCTTTTGCTGCTCTCTTAGCTCGTTTAGCCTTCTTATCGCGAGCAT
>CAYJLR010000045.1:0-14351 GCA_964370895.1 uncultured Akkermansia sp.
GCCCTCATCACCCTCATGGCGCAGATGGGCTCCTACGTACCAGCACGTGCGGCGCGCATCGGGCTTGTCGACCGCATCTTCTGTCGAGTCGGAGCGAGTGACGACCTCGCGAGGGGGCAATCTACCTTCATGGTCGAAATGAGTGAAACCGCGCTTATCTTGAACAACGCCACAGAACGCTCCCTCGTCATCCTCGATGAAATCGGGCGCGGCACAGCCACCTTTGATGGACTCTCCATCGCGTGGTCAGTGGCGGAATACCTGCATGACGACATAGGAGCGCGCACCATGTTTGCCACGCACTACCATGAACTCGTCGATCTGGAACACACCCATGAAGCTGTGAGCAACTGGCATGTAGAAGTACGCGAATGGAAAGACGAAATCATCTTCCTACGCAAAGTACTACCAGGACCGGCTGATAAATCCTATGGTATCCAAGTTGCGAGACTCGCGGGGCTACCTGAAAGCATCATTAACAGGGCGAAAGACATCCTCACCCATCTGGAACTCAGCTCGGCAAAACGTGATGCACAGAACGTGCAGCAGCGAGGAGCAGTAAAAAATGCGCGAGGAGCGAAGAAGAAAAAAGCGGCTATGCCACGTGTACAGGAAGCGGATGGCATCCTGCAGATGGACATGTTTGGCATGCTGGACGACTTCTAAGCAGCCCCCGCCACACCTGAAACTGACGCTCTGACTACCGCGCGCACATTTTGCACTGCAAAATGAGACGAAGAGAGTGCAGGACACCTCCTGCACGGCCGAGCGAAGCGAGGTGATGAGGATCGCGACTCTTATCTTTCGTGGCAAACGCGATAGCGTAGAACCGCTGCTTGCGTACGCTTCGCGTTGGCGACGGTAGGGAACAGCTGCCCTGCGGGCAGAGGATAGGGGGATGTCAGTGAGGCTGCTGCCTCCATGCTGTGACTTCCACGCGGGCGATCAAAATATTAAGTTTTCTCACTGACGTTCCGTGCTCTCCGAGCACGATCTTCCTTGGGCTCTGCCCAAAGCCGCCAAGGGCGTTGCCCTTGTATCCCACCAGAGGAGCGAGCCCCTCTGGACTCCCTTCTAGGTGTCAGGCTTATTTCTTTTTCAGCGTCTTTGCAATCTCGCGGATGAGCTGGAGATAGATCTTCTCCCACTTTATGAGTGCCGCTACGTACTTCTCGCTATCCTCATCTAGCGACTTCAGTAGCACATCTTGCTCGCTGAGCTCATATGAGATTCTGCTAATATGACGCCCCTTAACGCAGTGTGCTAGTTTCTGAAATTCCTGCTGTATCTTCTCAGCTTCTGGGAACTCAGAAATGAGCTTTTCATTGTGTGTGATATAAAGATTCCACAACTCATCCTTGCTGTACTTGCCCGAGCTTTCCTTGACGAGGTACTCTTTATTAAACTCTATTTCTCGCTTCCAACGAGCACTGTATACTGGCATCACAGAAGGTTCATTAAAGTACTTTTTCATGAGTTCAATCTGCAGTTTCTGCATCTCCGCATCACCGTCTTTTCCTCCTCTTTCGAGATGCTTTATATACTGGATAGAGTTCTCCTCTTCGAAGGCTATCAGTGTCTTGAGCACCTGCTGGCACTCCGTCCCCGCATCTTCACTCATATGGGCAAAAGGATCAGGTGATATTGTCTCGGAGATTTCGATCACCTCAGGCGCGGGTACTGTGTCCGCGGCATGCAGGGAAAGAAGCGTAAGGAAAGGCAGTATTATTAATAAAGCTGTCTTCATAGCATAAATATAGTTGGATAATGAAGGGAAGTAGGGCTAGCTTCGTAGGCGTGTGCTCTTAGTAGTGAGACTGAAGCAGCCGTGGTCTTCGACCACGACTGTTCGTTCAGAGCTTTTTCCAGACTCAACCGGGACGCTGTCCCTACCCCGCCTAAGAGCGCGCTCTCAGGTATCAATTATCGCTCATGCGCAGGGAGTTGTGCCTGTATTGCTTGTTTTAATTTGCTGATTTTGGCTCGTTTCGGTAGCCGAGTATGGGCTTCTGGCGTGGCTTCTTCTCTACAGGTGGCTCCTCGTCAGGGTCTATACCCTGTGCTTCGAGTTCTGCCTTGCGCTCTTCCGCGATGCGGATGTTTTGCGCGCGTTCCTGTTCAAGTAGTTCTTTCAGGCGGTTCTTAAAGTCTTCGACCCCGGTCTGCTCTGCGGCAGAGATGGGGATGATTTCCACTTTTCCAAATCGCTGCTGCAGGATAGCAAGGTTATCTGCTGCGGCTTCGTCGTCCATCTTGTTCGCAACGATGACCCAGCGACGGGCGGCGAGTTCTTCGGAATAGAGCTTCACTTCCTTACGCAGGGTAGAGATGGCTTCGACGGGGTCGTGCTCAAGTCCACTCATGTCCACGACGAAGATGAGCAGCTGGCAGCGCATAATATGACGCAGGAACTCATGGCCGAGACCACGATTTTCTGACGCTCCTTCGATGATACCAGGGATGTCTGCGACGACGCAGCGGGTGAAGTCAGGGAATTCAACCATGCCAACGATGGGTTGCATGGTGGTGAAGGGGTAGCTAGCGACTTTTGGCTTCGCGGCTGAGATAGCTCCCAGAAGGGTGCTCTTGCCGGCGTTCGGGTAGCCGACGAATCCCGCGTCAGCGATGCGACGGAGCTCGAAGAAGAAGACGCCAGATTCTGCGTCAGTACCGTATTCGAATTCGATAGGGGTACGGTTTGTCGCGCTGCGGTAGTGCCAGTTGCCTCGTCCGCCCTTGCCGCCTTGGCAGAGGACAAATCGCTGTCCGGGCTCTGTAAGGTCAGCGATCTGCTCGAGTTCGATGCCGTCACCTTCACGCTCCAGCCAGGTGGCTTCTTGCATGCTAGCAGCATTACTGCGGTAGACGATGGTTCCTTGTGGAACTTGCGCGACGATGGTCTTACCCGATTTACCGTGCTTGCGGTTATGCATGCCGGCACGGCCGTCTGTGGCGATGAGCTTCGGATCGAAGAAATAGCGGCGCAGGTCATTAGAGCCTTCTGCTACTTCGAGTATGATGCTACCACCATCGCCTCCATCTCCACCATCGGGACCACCGCGGGGGATGAATTTTTCACGGCGAAAGCTGGCGAGGCCATTGCCTCCCTTACCAGCTTTTGCAAAGATTCGGATGTTGTCGACGAACATGTGGAGAAGCGTAGCGCATTCTTAGATCTTATGCAAGACTTTTCAGGCTTTTACTTTCTCGAAGGATTCGTTACAATGCTCGCCATGGAGACGAGCATCATTGTCGCGGGTAAACCTGCTATTGATTATACGAAGGAGGGCGTGCGCTTTTTTGAGCAGCGTCTACGCCCGCTGGGCAAGGTGACTATCCAGTATCTGAAAGCTGGTAACTCCGAGGATGTGTCAGCTCGTCTTCTCGCTGCAAGCGAGGGTAGCCTACGCATTGTGATGGATGAGCGAGGCGAGCAATGGCCTACTAGAAAGTGGGAATCTCACTATAAGAAGTGGCAGCTTCACTCGGTGAAGCGTGTCTCTTTCCTCATCGGTGCTGCCGATGGGCACACGCAGGAGCTGCGCGATAAGGCGGACATCCTGCTCTGTCTCGGTAAGCAGACGATGCAGCATGAGCTAGCCTTCCTCGTCCTGCTAGAGCAGGTGTACCGCGTGCACACGCTGCTGGCAGGCTCTCCCTATCATCGGGACTGAATGCGTGTGAGTCCTGTGCAAAGGTACTGCACGAGTGATTCGGTCGTGCCGAGAATGGGGACTCCTTTTTCGCGACGCAGCGTGAGAAGATCTTCCAAGCGGGCATATCCCCAAGGGACAAGTGCAAGCTGGCAGCCAGCATTTTCTGCACATTGGGCATCATGGGTAGAGTCACCGACGAGGATGAGTTCGCTGGTGGGGACGCCCCATTGCTCTGCAATATGGTGCAGGGCTGCGGGATTTGGCTTACGAGGGAATACTCCTTCTTGGTAGCCAAGGACAGGGGAAAGTGGCATGCCGCGGAAGAGGCAGTCAACGATAGCGGCCGTGGCCTCGTGTGGCTTATTCGACAGCACAGCCATATGCGCGCCGCTAGCAGCGAGCTTCATGAGCATGGACTGGATACCGGGGAAGCAGCGAGTGCCTTCTGCCTTCCAGCTTTCGCGGTATTCACGTCGGAAAACATCGAGGAGGGCTTCTACTTCAGAAGTAGGGGCATCTTCTTCGCTCTCATAGCCGAGAGCCTGTGCGCAGAGTTTCCTTGCGCCTTCTCCTATGAAGAGTCGCAGCTGCGCGAGGGTGATAAGGGGCTTCCCTAGCTCCGCGAGGGCTACATTCAGCCCCTGAGCAATACCAGGAAGAGACTCGACGATAGTTCCATCGAGATCGAAGACAATATGAGGAAACTTCATCATGTATGAAAAAAGTCTTAGTGTGTGAAGCCGCGCTCAGAGCTGTTAAGGAAGTCGACGAGCTTGCCCACGCAGGCGTTCTGCCCGTATTCGGCATGGGCGAGGATTTCTTCCATGGCTTCTTGCTTGTTACTCGTCTTGTGAAGGAAGAGTTTTTTATACGCGTACTTCAGCGCACGTACATCCCCCTCTGTGTAGCCTCGGCGTAAGAGTCCCACGCTGTTAATTGCACGAACGCTAGGAGGTGTGCCCTCTACGATGGTGTAGGGGGGCACGTCTTGCGTGACTCGGCAGAGGCCTGCGACGAGTGAATGCTCTCCGATGCGGGTGAATTGGTGCACCGCGGAGCAGCCTGAAATGATGGCATGGTCTCCGAGGACACAGTGACCTGCGAGTGCAGCGTAGCCACTGAGGATGCAGTGATCGCCCACTTGGCATTCATGACCGCAGTGAGAGTTGATGAGGAAATTATTGTGACTTCCGATGACCGTTTTCGTCTCGGGTGTGGTAGAGCGATTAATATTACAGTTCTCGCGGAAGACGTTGTAATCACCTACCTCGAGGAAGGTAGGCTCGCATTTATACTTGAGATCCTGCGTCTTAAGACCGATCACACTGAAGGGGAAAAACTCATTACCCTTACCAAACTTCGATGGTCCACCGAGAACTACGTGGCTGTGCAGAATGCAGTCCGAGCCGAGTTCCACATGCGCGCCTATGACACAATATGGTCCTATTTTCACATTCTCTCCGATGCTAGCGCTAGGATCAATAATGGCAGTGGGGTGAATATCAGTCATGGCTATATGATAACGTGTAAGGGGCTTTTTTCAAGCGTAAAGATGAGGGAACTTAGCTCTGGGGCTCTTTTTTCCGTGAGCAGAGTGCGTAAGCGAGGAAGGCAACACCTGCCAAGATCACACCAAAGGAGAGATACTGGCCGCGCGTGAAGTTCATCCACAGAGCATCTTCTGGCTCGCGGTAGTATTCGCAGAAGATACGCCCAGCGGCATACATGAAGCAGAAAATCGCGCAGAAAATACCTGCAGGTGCTTTCTTCCACACGAAACGTAACGTGATGAGCACAACGAAGATAATAAAGCCTTCAAAGAATGCTTCAAAGAGCTGTGATGGGTAGCGCGGAGTCAAGAACTCAGAGATAGCCATGCGCACAGATTCATGCTCTCGGCTCATCGCTATAATCCAGTCGTTGAACGTGGAGTAAGTGCGCACGCTGTCAGGGGGAGGCACGGGACTAGCCTGCACCGCGGCTAGCTGCATCTGCATCCATTTTGCAGGATTTGTCGCGACCAATTCGCGTATCTCAAGGGGGAACTTCATCGCGATGCTATTACTCGCACTGGCGACTCTACCGTAGAGCTCCCCATTAATGAAGTTCGCGAGTCGCCCGAAGCATATACCAATGGGGGCGACGATGGCGAGTCCATCAGCCAAGGGGATGAGAGGAAGCTTGTAGCGTTTTGCATAGTACCAGCAGACGAGGAATACGCCTATGATACCACCATGAGACGCCATACCACCCTCCCACACACGCAGTACCCACAAGGGATCATCAGCGAGCCCAGAAAAGCCCTCGCGCGGCAACCAATAAAAGAAAAACTCACCTAAACGACCACCCAGCAAAACACCGAAGACAGCAATACCCGTGATAAAGTCACCTAATTTTTTCTCTGGCATGCAGTAGAGCGAGCGCTTTGAGAGCATGCGTAGCACGAGAAAACCGAGGAAGAATCCCGCGACGTACGCGAGACCATACCAGCGTAAAGCCAAGGGAGTACCTGGTAATTCAAAGATAACAGGATCGAGGTGGTGTGTGTATGTCGCAAGCGATATCATAGGTTGCTGGAAGTCTAGCATAGAGAAGGGCGAAAAGGGAGAAAAATTTCTACCGCTGTCCTATTTTTTCTAAGCCCAGATGAGCACGTATAGTCAAAAATACAAAAAAAATGAGCTTTTGAGCAAGTTTTTCTCGCCAAGCAGGGGTGTCATCGTGTATAAATGATAAGAATTCGACTCCTTTTATCATGAATAGTCTCATTAAATCTCTCGCCATTTTCGCCCTTCTGGGGACTTCCGCATCCGCACAGGACACTACTTATGCCACTAGTGCTCAAGTAGAAATCGAAAAACTCAGCAAGCTCGAAGTACATAAGCTTGCGAACCCAGGCGCATCGACTTTCTCCGCACTCGGAGTGAAGGCACCCAAGCGCAAGTTCAATGACCGCTGGCAGTACTTCGCCTTCCCTGTCAAGGTGAAAGGTAAAGCCAAGGGTGGCAAAATTCCTGCATTCATCCCTGAATTGAGCGTCACGATCCACGTCCTCTTCAAGAAGCAGGGGAGTGACACACATCAGGTAAAACTTTCCAAGACGATCAAGTATGTAGACATCCCACTCGATCCTAAGTCGGATATGGGTGAATCAAAGGACTTCTACGTTGGCGCATTTATCTCTCCTGCCAATGCCTACAAGATCGCTGGATCGGCTAAGGGCTCCGACAAGGGTAGTCTCGATGGTGAAATCGAAGCCATCGCCTACGAGATGACCTTCGAAGGTGAAAACTGCATCGACACAGATTCCAAGCGTAGCTTCACCTTCGCAGGTGGTCGTGCCGAAGGCAAGTGGTGGAACAACCCACGTCACAAGACGAACGATGCGGTACTCCACGCCATCAACGAAACCCCATATGCGGCTAACTACGCATCTATCTTCCCAGCTACTGACCCCATCTACAGCTCCGCAGCGAGCGCAGCAGGTGACTCAGCAGCGAACTCTGGTGCAGACGCTCAATAATACTGACGTCACACGAGATTTTTTTCCAAAACTAATGACCTATTAAATATATGGCTGAATATAAGACTACCGTCGCCCTTGAGATTGGAGCTCAGAGCGTCACATTGGGTGTGTTTACACCGAGTGGTAAGAGTGGCTTCGCCCTCTCTCGCTACGCCCGCCGTGACATCGTTCTTGACCCTGTCGAAGAAGGAATGCGAATTGATTATGTAAGTAGTGCTGTCAAAGAAATGGTGGCAGAGCTGAAGGTAAAAGGCAGCGAAGTACGCAGTGTTGTCTCTGGACAGCAGGTGTTCATGCGCTTCATGAAGCTACTCGTCCTTGACTCCGACAGCGTTGATGAATTAGTAGCCTACGAAGCACAGCAGCACATACCATTCCCTCTCGACGAAATCGTCTATTCCTATCAGCTTCTCGGCACAACTGAAGAAGGTGAGCGCGAAGTCCTCCTCGTCGCCATTAAGAAGGAAGTTCTCGATGAACTCCACGAGCAGGTACGCGCCAGCGATCTTCGCCCACAAGGTGCTGACTGCTCCGTCACCTCTCTTTACAATGTCTATCGCGCTAGCTACCCAGAGGAAACAGAATGCACCATGATCCTCGACATCGGCGCGAAGACGACTGACATCATCTTCGCAGAAGCTGGGAACTTCTTCACACGTTCTGTCACCGCTTCTGGTGGCTTCATCACCAGCGCGATCTCCCGCGAGATGAAGATGGGCTACCGTGAAGCAGAAGAGCTCAAGGTAACTCAGGGTCTCATCTCCATGGGTAATGGTCACACAGACAGCATGGATGAGCAGCAGGCTGCACTCGCAACTGTCATCCGCAATGCCATGACACGCGTCAGCACAGAAGTGCAGCGCACGATCAACCACTACCGCGCCCAGCGCAAGGGTGGGGCTCCTACAAAGGTGCTCATCTGTGGTGGCGGCTCACGTCTCCCCTTCACTCTTGAGTTCCTTCAGGAGAATCTGAATCTCCCTGTTGAGTACTTCAACCCAATCGCTGCTTTTGCCATAGGTAATCAGGTCGACACTGCCGCTTTAGAGCAGGACGCTCTCTGCCTCGGAGCTATCGCAGGTGCTGCCGTGACAGGCGCTCGTGCAGGAGAGTTCCACATTGACCTCGTCCCTACCGTCATCCGCAAGCAGCGTGAAGAAAGTGCCCTTCTGCCAAAGTTCATCACCGCAGGTGCTATCGCCGTCGCAGGCGCAGCATTCTTCGCATGGTCTGCCTCCAGCATGAAGTCAGACGTCGAAGCAAAGCTCAGCACCGCCCAGCGTAGCTACGATAGCATCTCTGGCATAGCCGACCGCCTTGACAATGTCGCAAGCAACTACGATAAGGTAAAGCGCGAAATCGAAGAATTCTACGAACTTGAGCAGGGTCGCACAGTCTACGTCGACATCCTCAAGCAGATCATGGATAAGAGTCCTTCGACGAAGTTCTGGATCACTGAGTTCTCTCCACTCATTAACTACGACGTAGGTGACAATCAAGTCGACCTCACAGGTCCTACCTTCGACGTACCTGGCACACGCCTCATTGATATGAAGCGTAGCCGCAACGCGCAGTCTAGCTCCTCGATCAACAACGCGCCTGAGTCTCACGATTCTCGCAGCCGCAACAAGAGCCCAGAAGTAACAGCCATCTACGTGAGCGGCTATGTGACGAAGACCCCAGGTGACACGAGTGTCACCCACCAAGATCGCATCCGCAATCTGGTGAACGATCACTTCGACAACCGCTCGAAGGACTCCCTCTTCTCCTTTGAGGCCGATCAAGTTCAAGCAAACCTCAACAAGTACTTCCGCTTCATCAACTCCAAGGACATGAAGAAGGAAGATCAGCTTGACTACGTAGAAAAGTTCATGATGATCATGCCCCTAAAAGAGCCTATCAGCATCCCTGAACTCAGCCAAAAATAAACCATCCAACGAATCATCAAAAACTTTTTTCATCTATGAATATCAGTGAAAACAAAAGAGTCGCCATCGTTGCCGCCATCTTTGGCCTCGCTTTCGCCGGCATCATGTATCAGGGCTATAGCACCTACTCCGAAGCGCAAGAAGATAACAAGCAGCTTGCAAACATTCGCGCAGAGTTTGAGAACTACAACGCCTCTGAGTTCCCCCCAACAACGGGCAGCCTGAACATGCTCCGCAAGGCGCAGGAAAAGGCAGTCACTCTCAATAAGGAGTTCACCGCTTCTATGGAGCGCTATGCAACCGCCACAAAGACTCAGACACAAGGGATCAATACCCCGGTCGACTTCCAAAATGCGGTTAACTCTAGCATCGCAGCAATCAAAAAAGACGCGGAAACGAAGTCCGTCAAGTTAGGACCTGGTGCCGTCGACCTCGGCATGACCGAGTTCAAGAACACTGCAGCTAAAGCTACGACGGTACCTTATCGCGCCTTCATGCTCGGAGCTGTCAAGAACATCGCTGGCAGCATCATCGATTCTGGAGCTGTCGCACTCGACAAGATCTACTGCGGACCTCTCCCAGAAGATGCAGACACATCAGCACGCAGAGCCCCTGAGTACTTCCCACTTAACATTGAAGTTTCCTTCACAGCAAAGCGCGGAACTCTCCCACAGGTGCTCAACACCCTCATCAAGGACAAGTCCTTCTTCTACCTCATCACAGGTGTAGGCGTGGAATCAGACATTGCTCTGCCTTCCATCTCCGCTTATGAAGAGCCAGTCGTCAGCGAAGGAGGTCTTCCTCTCGATGATCCTAACGCCCCCGTTGAAGATGCTCCATTAGAAGATGAGAGCAGCATCGCACGTCCTATGACTGGACTCGATAGC
This sequence comes from uncultured Akkermansia sp., assembly GCA_964370895.1. GTDB lineage: Bacteria > Verrucomicrobiota > Verrucomicrobiia > Verrucomicrobiales > Akkermansiaceae > Akkermansia. The sequence goes on from CAYJLR010000045.1 coordinate 9,998, forward strand.
GAAAGCGTACGCGTCCACCTGAATCTTGAGGTTCTCTACTTCAACAAGTAATTAGTTAATCCATTCATACCTATACAATTTTATGGCAGACCAACCCAATCCCGCCGGCAAAGCTCTCACCATAGGTGCTATTCTCGGTGTACTGAGCGCCTCCGCTGGGGCCTACCTCATGTTCACACAAGATGCAAGCTCGGTCGATACCAACATTAGCCGTGGAGATATCACCCTCAAGGAGCTCAATGCATTCACCGATGATATTAAATCCTACGTCGAAAAGGATCGTAAGCTTGTAGACCTTCCAGCTCCTGAAAAGGACGCTGAAGGTAAAGAACGCGCTTCTTTCTTCTTCTTCTCACCTCAGCTGTGGGAAGTAGGCATCCAGAGCCAGAAGAAGAACACCGTGATCGACATCCTCGATCCTTCCGCACCTAAGGTACATGGCGACGTGCCAAATATCTGGTTTATTAAGTCAGGCATCCCTGAAGCATTCGCCAGCGCGAACGCTCTCATCATGGACTCCGACCAAGACGGATTCACGAACCTCGAAGAGTACATGAACCAGACCATGCCTGCAGACAAGACATCCTATCCCGCCCTCATCGGTGAGACAGACAGTCCTAAACTGCGTGTAGCCAAGGTCAGTGAATCTAATGCGTACATCACATTCCCCCTCAGTCTCACCTACGCAGACGCTGCTCCTGAGACAATCAAGCTGCGCGTATTCCGTCGCGTCACCGACAACAACGCTAGCATTGAGAAAGACATCAAGCCTTCCGACACCTTCGGCGTAAGCGAGAGCGAACCCGCTCGCTTCGTCCTAGTCGGCTTCGAGAAGAAGCCCTTCGCAGGACCAGCAGGTGAAGCCGAAGAATTCGTTGCACGTATCCGTGATACGAAGGCAGCAGAAGGAACTCCCGACATGTATGTACGCGCCGGCAAGCCACGCGCGAACGACGACACTCCAGTCAATGAGCGCAAGGGTCGCCACGTGCAGGACAAGGTAGTCACCTTCAACATTATGGCAGGATCTGCGCTCGGTACACCTGAGGCTGTACTGAATGTAGATATCGCAAATGCCTTCACCATCCCAGGGCACAAGGATATTAAGTACACAGTGCAAAGTATCGATGCTGATGGTGCCGTAAACATCCTCCCTGAAGGCGGTCAAACGCCAGTCAACATCCCAAAACTAGAAGAAAATTCCCAATAATCCGATAAAAAACACAATTTAGTGAATTGTAGGCTTTACAAAACACGACAATCATGTCATAAATATAACATTACCATGAACCGCGTACCTCTCATTTCATCGAAGAAGATCGCAGCACTGCTCGCAATAGCAGTCGCTACGCCCGTTGTGCAGGCTCACTCAGCTGAATACTTGAACGAAGCTAGTTCTCATCAGACTGGAGTTGTGCCTCGCGAATCTGCACGCCGCCAAGAACAAGCTCGCGAAGCGATGCGTATTCTTCAAGAAGGCCGTCAGTCCTACCGTGAAGGACTCTATGCAGCAGCTCTTGAGCAGTATCGTACAGCTTGGGACACTATCCCTAAGGCTCCAGCTACAGCTAAGCAGCAGCAATTCATCATCGACAGCATCAGCGATGCATCCATAGCAGTAGCGATGGAATATGCGAAGGTCGGTCGTTATGATGACGCTGAGCAGCTTCTTCTCGACGTCCTTGGTCGTCAGCCAAACAACAAGCGCGCAAAGCTTGAACTTGAGCGTCTCAATGACCCCATCCGTAACAATCCTGCACTCACTCCAGAGCATGTAAAGAATGTTGAAGAAGTGCAGCGCCTCCTCACACTCGCGTATTCCTACTACGACCTCGCGCAGTATGACGAAGCAAACAAGACTTTCGCACAGGTTATTGAAATCGACCCTTACAATGCAGCAGCACGTCGTGGTCAAGCTACAGTAAACGAGCGTCGCTCCCAGTACTACCGTGTAGCATACGATTCCTATCGTACAAAAGCTCTCGCTGATGTTGACGCATCATGGGAAATGCGCTCCGACGTTGTCGCTCCTGCAGTTGACTTCCAGACGACACAGCAGGCAAACGTACCTACAGAAGCTGACATTCGCAGCAACGAAGTTCTCGATGCTCTCCAGATTTCTCAGGTTGTCTTCGACGACACACCACTTGACGAAGCTCTCGAAATGCTCCGCGCTGAAGTGCGTAAGCAAGGCTTCAAGCTTAACTTCGTCTACGAACCACCAATCAGCATCCCAACTGCCGCTGCTCCAGTGGCGTCCTCTGATGACGAAGAGTACGATGATGAAGAAGGCATGGAAGAAGCACCAGCTCCTGCTCCAGTTGCTCAGACAGTTGTAGAACCACGTATCCGCATGATCAACTTGACAGGCGTTACGGGTCGCACACTGCTCGATCTCATCTGCTCCCAGACAAACTGTACATACCGCGTCGATGGCGAATCCGTCATCATCAACCAGAAGGGTACGAATCAAGCACTCGACACACGTCGTTTCCAAGTTGGTTCCAACTTCTTCTCCGGTAGCGAAGATGGTGAAAGCATGGACGATGATGATTTCGGCTCAGAAGGTTCACGCGCTTCCTCCCGCATCGATGCACAGGCCGCACTTGATAACGACTACGGTATTAAGTTCACCACACCTGGCACAAGTGCTAGCTATTCGAAGTCCACAGGTATCCTGACTGTAACTCATACACCAGACAGCCTCGCTGACATCGCAGAAGCAGTACATGCATTCATCGTGAGCAACAGCAACAAGATGTACAAGGTACAGGCTAAGTTTGTTGAAATCTCTCAAACAAATGAAGAAGAAATCGGTTTTGACTGGGTTATCAATCCATTCTCCGTCTCCGAATCCGGTGATATGTATCTCGGTGGCGTGAACGGCAATAACTCCGCACCAAGCCGCACTTATAACGACTTCGTCACCAGTGGTGGTAGCGCATTCGCGAACAACTACAATGGTAACAACGGCTGGCCAATCAGCTCATCCGGCAGCACAGGTGCAGACGCTATCTCTCAGGGTCTCGTCACAGGCGGTCTCCGCTCTGGTACAGGTGCCACATCTGGTAACGTGCTCAACAACCTCCTTGAAGTAGGTTCTACACACGGTGCAAGTGCTGGTTCTGTAGCACCTGGCATCATGTCCCTCACAGGTATCTTCGACTCTGGTTCCTTCCAGATGATCATGCGCGGCCTCTCCCAGAAGAAGGGTGTTGACGTCATGTCCGCTCCTACACTTGTAGCTCGCCGCGGTCCATTGGAATTCATTCCTACACCTCACGAAAGCGCTAGCGATCAGGACGGTGATGACGGTGCAGCTAAGATCGAAGTTGTTCGCCGATTCTACTACCCAATCTCCTATGCCGCACCTGAACTCCAGGAAAGCAGCGGTAGCTATGGTGGTAGCTCCTCCGCACCTATCGCCACTCCAAGTACTCCTGAAGAGTGGGCAGTAGAAGACGTAGGTATCACCTTCCGATTCAAGGTAGCTGAAGATGAGCAAGATCCTGGTGTTATCAAGTTCGACCGCTTCGAAATCCGTGTCATCGACTTTGATGGATTCATCAACTACGGCTCACCAATTACTTCTGCTGTAACAAACGAAACTGAGATTCAAAACGTTGTCGTCACAGAAAACCGCATCGACATGCCTATCTTCAGCCGTCGTTACATCAACTCTAATCCAACGATTGCTGACGGTCACACGATCGCTCTCGGTGGTCTGATCGAAGATCAGGTGCAGAAGGTAGAAGACCGCGTCCCAATCCTTGGTGACCTTCCTCTCATCGGCACACTCTTCACAAGCAATGCTGAATCCCACGTTCGTAAGAACCTCGTGATTTTTGTCACTGCTGAAACAATCACCCCATCCGGCGCACCAATCCGCCAGAGCGAAGGAACAACAGCACCTGCAGCAGGCGCAGCTGGTACTGACCTCTTCCCATCTGATGGGCTTAGTCTGTAAGACTCGATCTTACTAAGTACAAGGTTCACAAGTGCCCAAGTCTCATCTGAGGCTTGGGCATTTTCCTGTCCACACTGAGAGAATAAGAGCTGCTCTCTCTACAGAAGCTGAGTCGATCTGCCTCAGAGAGAGCACTGACAAAAGAGCACAAAAAAAGAGTGTCACTATGACACTCTTTTGAAAGCACACTAGCTTTTAGCTACATTACCAGTAGCAGGCATCCTCTATCGTACTAGCACAGGCGGGACGATCAGAAGCATCAGGAAAGACCCAGTGCTCATTGAAAAGCTTCAGGTAAGGATTATGCCCACCTTTACCATACTGTTCCGTCCATCTTTTACCCTTGATCCCGAAAAGCAACTGTAACGAGCCACCCATATGAATAGC
>CAYJLR010000045.1:14451-16177 GCA_964370895.1 uncultured Akkermansia sp.
AGGTTTCTGGCGGCTTTAAGTGCAAAAATTAAGAACTTATTCATATTATATTCTAAAAACATTCTATCACATAGCTATGCACGCGCAAGCATATATTGAGTTCTAGCTTTCTGCATGTTCCATATTAGCAGAAAACATGAGAAGTACCGACTATAAGAAAACTGCTAACTTAGCTAAACAGGCTAAAACGTAGACATGCTTGCGAGATAGGCATAGTGATGCTATACTATCACTATGCCTCTCCTCCAAGTACAGAATCTCAGTGTTCATTTCCCCGTCAGAAGCCTGTGGGGAGGCGTGCGAGATACGATCATCGCGGTGGATGAGGTCAGCTTTCAGCTAGAAAAAGGAGAGATACTAGGACTCGTCGGCGAGTCAGGCTGTGGGAAGTCCACCCTCTCGCGAGCGATCATGCAGCTACAAGCACCCAGCTCTGGGCATATTTTCCTGCGCGGTGAAGACCTCTCAGCACTAGCACCTGCTGAGCTACGTCGACACCGCCTTGACTTCCAGATGGTCTTCCAAGACCCCTATAGCTCGCTGAATCCACGCCTCTCCATCTACCAGACACTACTGGAAGCCCTGCAGCAGCGACGAGATGACCTCCGCACGCAAGAACAGAAGCAAGCAGCCGTCGCTGAGCTCCTCGAACGCGTCGGACTCGCAGCAGAGCAGATGCATAAGTTCCCCCACGAGTTCTCAGGCGGACAGAGACAGCGCATAGCCATTGCGCGCGCCATCGCCCCTCGCCCAGCTCTCATCATCGCCGATGAGCCCGTATCGGCACTAGACGTCTCCGTGCAGAGCCAGATACTAAACCTCCTGCGAGAGCTCGTATCGCAGCTCGAGCTCGCACTCATATTCATCTCGCATGACCTCTCCGTCGTACACTACATCTCAGACCAAGTCATGGTCATGCAGAAAGGGCGCATCATCGAGCAAGGAAACGCGGATGATATCTTCCATAGGCCGACCTGCGACTACACGCGCCATCTTCTTGCAGCAGCACCGAAAAGCAAGCAACGTGGATAAGAAATAGCGCGATATTTTTTTGACACAACTTAGCAGACACCCCCTTTCTCCTTGACTTTAGTCACAGCAGCTTTTAGCATAGCTAATACATTATTATGCTTTGGAATAGTATCGCAGATCTTAAAAAAGAAGCTGAGCAGTCCGCTGTACACGGAGCTGTTCTGGCACAGCTCACCCAGAAAGTAGACAAAGTAACGAAGACGGGGAAGCCCTACCTCGACCTAAGCTTTGCCGACACCAGCTCATCATTCTCCCTGAAAATATGGGACAATGCCGACTGCTACACCGCCTGTGAGCAGCTCGACCAAGGCGCCTGCGTCGAACTCACCGCCGCGTGGCAGCTCGGCAGCTACGGCATGGAAGCCGCCCAGCTACAGATACGCCCCCTTAGCCCAGAAGAACAGCAAAGCCTCTTCTCAGGATCACCTGAACTCAAGGAAAAACAACAGCGCGACTGGGAAGACATACAGCGATACGTCATGGGCATCCGTGACCCGCGTTTGCAATACCTCTGCCGCGCACTGTTAGAAACCTTCGAAGACCGCTTCCGACGCTGCGCTGCTGCACGAAATTTCCACCACGCCAGACGCGGAGGACTCGTCGAACACGTCAGCGCCATCATGCGCGCGGGTAAAGCCCTATGCAGCGTCTACCCCGAAGTGAACGAAGACCTCCTCATGGCAGGCATCCTCTT
>CAYJLR010000046.1:0-15484 GCA_964370895.1 uncultured Akkermansia sp.
ATCATCAATGGCCACAATTACAGCGGTCGCGTTGAAGGCTGGAGTATACAAAATGATGGGCTCTTCGTCCTCATCCCCGAGCCCAGCACTGCTACGCTGAGCCTCCTCGCCCTCGCAGGACTCCTCGCCCGCAGAAGGCGAAAGGTGGCTTAAATGGCGCATTAGCCACATTCTTTTCTAGAGCCTAGCTTCCCTGTCATGAGGAGCTAGGCTCTTTGTTATTTCAGATTATGGGAAAGGCAGAGCGAATCTGTGAGTTTTTTTATTTCTCCTATGATATCATCGCTTAGGCTTAGATAGCAGGATCTGTATTTTTCTGACCGTACCAGTCTATCATAAGCGAGAGTCGTAACAAGCTTGTCATCTTTATAAAAAAGATACTCTATAGTCGCAATCTTAGCATCCATCTTCTTCTTATGCTCTAGGACTAAAACGATGCTTGTCGGTACTTGCAAGTGACCTCGGAGCAGAGACATGAGTCTTGTTTTTTCAGTATCATTCAGTGTTATATCTTTTCGATAGTAGATGGGACTAAAATTGTCATCTTGCGCTTGTTCTATTCGTTCCCGCGCACTCTTCCACTTCGTGAATCTTAAAACAACTTTATCAAAACGAGTGTCATTGATCGTGTCGCGCATTTTCTGTAAAATCGCGAGCCTCTCTTCTTCCCCAATATTCGACCTGTCCTTTATAGGCTTGTATGTCGAAGTAGAGTTGTAATCACGATCTGCCGTGCCTGCGCCCTTTCCACCTGCGCACGAGACTAATGCACATAACAAGAAGGCGAGTAGCTTGTATTTAAAATTGATCATACTCCGTAGTTTATCATTCCGCAGTTGTGGGTCAAGTTATTTATTTCCAGCGATAGCTCCAGTTTTTATTCAGCGAGTGGCGAGATACGATTATCTTTGAGACGCGTCTCCCGACCACGTGAGGTGAGTCATAAATACTTCTCTTCGCATGCACGGATGGTTCTCCGATTTTGCATCGCATCATACACGGACAGCTGCGGATTCATCGTGTATTCTCGCCTGCACAATAGGAGATGTATCATCCTCTTAAAGAAAGGTGGATCTGTGTTAATATAATACTCCTTGTTCAGATCACTGGGTGGATACAGAACCCTGCTATAAAAGTCGAGGCTCGGCGTGGGGGAATATTCTATATCTATGCCAGCTCGCTGCAAGTCTAGCTTCGCTTGCTCTAACTCTGCACTATAATTTTCCGAATGATAGGCGTAGATATCTGCGTACTCATTATTTTGGTAAATGAAGACGACTTGCTGCCTGTCGTATAAATCTATACCCACTCCTGGGCAAAACTCATAGATGCAGATGAGCTTCGAGCTGTCTATAAACTGGGTAACCATATCTTGCCATTGCATTTCTCTCATTATGAGTATGGTAGGCTAAGGAGTTATTAATTTAAGCAAGGAGCAAATAGGATTACTCTTTCACCGTCATGATGAGGCGAGGGGGGAGGGGGATGTCGCCTTTCATTTCTAAGCTCGTTTCTTCTTCCTCGGATGTGATTTGTATCTGAGAATCAGCTCGTAAATAGGGCGTATCTAGTGCTTCTTTAAATCCTAGCAAGAGCAGTTCCCCCTTCATGGGCTCTCTGAAAATGCCAAATCGAGCTTGTAGCGCGGTATTTTTCGCATCGTTAAGAGTGAGGTACTTCTCGTCGCGTTTGATGCGATAGGTCGTCGTGGGCTGCTCTAGCTTGGGCTGTAGTGCAATCATGGTCATACCCTCAGAGCTGATGAAGTACTGGGGCTGGAATGTCGCCATGGGGATAGCTTTACTAGGAGACTGGGGGTGAGGGCACTCAGCAGCGATTGTTACTTGCATGCTTGAGCTAGCTTTAGACTGCGCGGTCTCGATGACTAGACCGAGGGTTAGGTCTTTCTTGTCCGTGATGTTAAAGTAGAAGCTTCGATCGGTCAAGCCCTTTGCTTTCTCTAGGGGCTCGAGCACTACTTCGCTTTTTCCATTTCGTACATATAAATCCTTTACTGCGTTCTCGTGTCGTAGAAAACTCAGTTTGAAATTAGCTCCTATTTCATTCGGGGCTCGCAGGTGCTCATACAGGAGCTCTACACCCTTGAACTTAATGCGTCCGCTCTCCTCTTGAAGAGAGAACTCTTCTTTGGCATCCTCAGCAGGGGCTAAGGAAAGCTCGCCGCTCCATGTGAAGGTGGAGTCGACCTTCATCCCCTGAAAACTGATCTTTGCTTGCTCCGAAGGGGTTTTGTAATAGTAGGGGGATACACTGACCGTTATATCGCGTCCTTGATTATCCTTAATCTTGTATTCTTTCACCTGAGCAAGAAGTCGAGCATCAGTTCCCGAATCATCGAGCGCAGGTATATCGAAGCTGATGTACGCCGTCTGATCTTCGTATGTATAGGTGTATAGATGCTGAATAGTGGCTTCCTGAGCATATCCTAATGATCCAAGGAGTATGCCAGAGAGTAGGAGGATTAACGAATAACGCATGATATCTATGTGAAGTTTATATGCTCAATATAGCACATCCTCAACTTTTACTACAATTGATTTTTGTTGTATGACACTATCATAGAAGAAGTGAGAAAATGCAGCTAGGAAAAATAACGGATCTATGAGAAAAAGTACTTGCAATACCTGCGAGCTTCCTGTAGAATCGCCCCGCACACGGTTAACTAATGCTGCTGTAGAGTAGAGCTAAGTTAAGCGTGCTAACCATAGGAACGCCTCCTTAGCTCAGTTGGTTAGAGCAGCTGACTCTTAATCAGTTTGTCCGCGGTTCGAGTCCGCGAGGGGGTATTCAAAAAAAGCCTTGAAGTCAAGTTACTTCAAGGCTTTTTTCTTTTTAATTTCATCTGTTACTATCCAGATGTAAGTACACAGCAGCGGAATCCAATGAAACAGATTCTCGGGTAGCCACTTAAATGTGGAGCCATCCGAACCAGCAAATGTGACCATAGGATTCTTAAAAAACAAAGAAATAACTAGAGGCGGAAATAAAAACAAAAATATATTCTTATTAAAAAATTTATAAACTGGATAAAAGACCAGAGTTATAATTAAGAAAGTCGGAATATAGAAAAGAAAGGTGAAAAAAGTACTTAGATAGATGTGTATAGGCTGATAATCCTTGAAGAAAATGACAGTAAGACAGGAAGTGAGTATTGAAAATATAGGATAAATAATCAGCGAGTATTTAAGAATAGGATGTATCATATTGATATTGACGGTTTAGATTTTTACTCTTGCTCAAGTAGAAACTAGCTCTCGAGTCGCCAGACCTAGTGTCTCATTGACTCTACACTGTAGCGGATTCGATGGCAGACTTCAAGTTTTAACTGCTGCTGGTTGTGATGAGCGCATTTTTTCACAAAAGGGAAGGAACTGAGCTCGATGAGTGCTCATAAGAAGGTATGATAGAGTTGTGTATGACACGTGTAAGCGCACTTAATAGTTGAAACACCATAATACATAAATTATACTCAAGATTGAGGCTTATCGGTGCCTCAGTCTCATACCCATCACGTTTATGAAAGCATATCTTCTATCCTTCTGTCTTCCTAGTTTTTCCTGTCTCAGCTGCCTTTTCTTACACGACAGTAGTCAAGCTACTCCTGCAGAGCCCGCTCTGAATCAGGGGGCTGAAAAGCAGGATAGCTATGGCGATCTCCGCTCGCAGTTCTGGTCTCTTTTAAAGGCCTCTGAGACGGAGTATAATGAAGATATAATCGCTGAGAAACGAGTCAGTTTTCAGGAGAATGAAGAGATGGCGATGTCTGTATTCACCCAGCGCATGCGTGCCGCTGCCGTGAGTAATGATCCTTTAAGCTTTATTACTGCCAATGAATTAGCGGCTGCCTACATAGAAGGCTACAGAGAGGAATTAGAACTCCTGTGGTGGAAGACGAATAATCCTGAGCTTCGCCTCCGTATTCTCATGATTTTCTATGGTAGCAGTAAGGATGTAGATGTATCATTCTTCCCTCGCTTTGCAGACTATTGCTCGAAGTTTAATCAGCAAGAAAGCTCTGCGCGCTACCAAGAGCTTCTCTGTGTCATCAGTCACAAGGGGCAGATAGAGGAAAAACTCATACGCAAGCTGAATCCCAGCTCAAAAGATCCCGCGCCATAAACTCGCTTTGCGATAAGGTGAAATTAATAATAAAAAAACAGGCAGTGGATATCCGCTGCCTGTTTTGCTTTAAGATGAATGGGTCTATGATTAGATGTGCTTACGGATGATGGCATCCTTCTTCAGACGATCAACCCAGATACGGTAGTTTGTCTCACTCTTGCGACGACGCGCAGCCGCGTCGACTTTTTCACGTACCTCTGGCTTGCTGAGAGATGGTGCTGGAGCATCTTTAATGGATTCTACTTCGACGATGGTGAAGCCTGATGGGTCAAAAAGAGGCCCTAGGAGCTCTCCTTTTTTTGCGTTAAAGACAATGCCTGCGAAGTCAGGGGCGAGTTCACCGCGTGTGATCTGAGGCCACTTACCGCCTTCGCTTGCCTTCATGTCGGATGAGTAGTTCTTCGCGGCATCAGCGAAGCTGATTTCTCCGCTTTCAATCATTTTGCGAATGCGAATGGCTTCTTGATAATTTGCCTGTAGGGAGACATTGACATCTTCGTCAAGCTTTCTCATCGGCATGAAAATCTTGCTGAACTGTACCTTATCCTTCGTGACATCACGATAGTCGCGCTTTGTTCTGTTGTATTCAGCGCGGATCTCATCCGGTGTAGGAGGGATGTGGTATTCGTAGCGGCTGGAGCGCATCGAGCCGACTATCATCTCATTGCGCATAGACTCGCGGTAGGTTGCGAAGCTCTGTCCAGTAGCGCGTAGGTATTTGAGAAGCTCATCGCGATTTCCGCCGAATTGTGAGAGAATACGATTATTGATTTCTTCATCGATCTGCTGCTCCGGCATAAGGAATCCCTGTGATTCGAATTCGCTAATCACGAGTTCTCGCTCGATGAGCTCTTCCATGACCTTGTTTTTCGCCTCGACGAGTGCCTTGGAGAATTCTGTGCCTTGGCGAGGATGCAGTATCATGAGCTCGCGAAGGAAGGGCGCGAGGCGTGAGCGGAGCTCACTGGAGGTGATAGGGCGACCATTTACCGTGGCTGCGATGCGGTTTGCGATACGAGCAGGTGCTTGACCTGCTTGCTGCGCGGCATTATTCTCAGTCTTCTTCTCTTCAGTCTCGGCCATCAGCGGTGTGACGCAGGCGAGTGTGAGCGCGAGAGTGCGTATTGAGTTGGTGTGCGGGAACATCTTATTAATGATAATTTATGATGATGATATTTAGTTTAAAATCGGCTGGGAGTTTAGCGGCGTCGGAGCAGTGCTGCGTACGCGCCATCTGCCTGTTCTCGGTGAGGGAGAGCGAGATAGCTGCTTTCTAATGTGAAGTCTGGATGCTCTGCGAGGAACTTCTCGACATTAAGCTGATTCTCCTCTGCCTCGATGGAGCAGGTGGAGTAGACGAGGCGACCACCGGGGCGGACGGCCTTTGCGGCTTGATGAGCGATGGCGAGCTGTAGCTGCGTGATGCGCTTCATCTCATCGCGTGTGAGTCTCCAGCGTGCATCCACACGGCGCTGGAATACGCCTGTGTTCGAGCAGGGGAGGTCGATAAGTACGCCATCAAAGGCGCCTTCCCACGCTGCTGGAGGTGTCTGCGTCCAGTCGTGAGCGGCGACTTCTACCTTGCCAGCACCTGCGCGGAGGATATTCTCACGCAGCGGGGCAAGTCGGTGTTCCTTCAGATCACAGGAAAGTAGTTCGAGATCGCCTCCTGTCGCATAAACCATGGCGATAGATTTCCCACCAGGGGCAGCGCAGGTGTCAAGCAGACGTTCGCCAGCCTGAGGCTTCAGTAGCTCGATACAGTGGCGGGTGGATGGGTCTGTGATATAGACTTCTCCCTTGCTCAGTGATTCCTGAGGAAGAGGTCCCTTGACTCTGTACCATCCGTCGAGTCCATCAAGGGATTCCCAAGCTTCCGGGATACTCTCCATAGGGCGAAGCGGGTTTATGCGTGCGTAGATGGGGGAGCTTTGGAGATTCCAAGCGAGAAGGGCTCGTGTCTCTTCTTCGCCAAATTGCTTCACCCAAGAGCGTACAATCCAATCAGGGGTGGAAAATTGTACGGATAGAGGAAGGGTCTCGTTCTCGGCAAGTAGTTCTTCTTGCTTACGGCCAGCTTGGCGCAGGATGGCATTCACGAGTCCTTGTACGGGCCGAGGCGCCATCTTGACGGACTCGTCTACGACTGCGTAGGCTGGCATTTTTAAGATGAAAAGCTGAGCTAAGGCACTGACGAGAAGCCAGCGGATGTCGGCATCCAGCGTACCATTTCGCAGGCTGCGGCAGATATGCTCGAGCCAGCTTTTGTGACGGAGGCTCGTGTAGACGATGGCCTGCACGAGTCCTCTATCGGCTGGGCTAAGCTGTGCGTGCTGCGTTTCTTGTGCTATGAGTGATTCAGCGAAGTTTCCACCTTTTGACCAGCGTATGAGGCATGACCATGCTATGTAACGTGCTGACTCGGGGAATGGCTTTTTCTTACTCACGTTTTCAAAATAACACAATGCGCTTGCTCAAGCAATGGTAAAGTGTAGCACAAAAGTATTTCTCCGTGATTATTCTACTGAAGAATCAGGGAGGAATTGCGCGAACACATCATGGAGGAAACCACGCGCGACGAGTCGCTGGCTGGTGTCCTTGTCTATGCCTCGCGTCTGCATGTAGACGAGCTGCTCCTTATCCATAGGTCCGCTGGCACAGCCATGCGAGCACTTCACCTTGTCAGCGAGGATCTCAAGACCGGGTAATGAGTGAACCGTGCCACGCTCACTGAGCATGAGATTGCGATTTGTCTGGTAGGCTTCGCAGCGATGCGCGCCTTCGGAGACGAGGATATTCCCATTGAAGATAGCGGTAGCCTTGGCGTCGATGACGTTCTTGTAGAGGAGCTGGCTATTCGTGTCTGGGCTCATGTGGTTCTGATCCGTGCGCTGGTCAAGCAGCTGATCAGCTGTGAGCAGGTTTGCCGAGTAAAGGAAGGCGTCGCTAGCGGGAGCATCTTCGCTGCTGCGGTAGATGTCTACACTCGTTTCCTCGCGTGCCCAGCTGTGATTCTCATGAGAGCTGAGGTGGTGGAGAGTGGCATCGTGAATGTCGAATTCGCTGATATTGAAGCAGCGGGAATCACCACTTCCCTTTTCCCTGAGTTCAAGATGTAGGGTGGCACCTGCGCTCAAGCGTACGCGACGCAGGGCGAAGAGGAGGGCATCGCCGTGTGAGACATGCTCCTCAATGATGTGAGCACTGACTCCTGCATCAAGGACGATCTCGGTGTAAGGGGTGAAGAGGCTTTCTGTCTCGTAGCGCAGCGTGATAGTCTGCTCAGGACTGCTGCTCAGATGGATGCGTACACCTTGTTCTTTTCCGTAGTGCTTCAGCTGCTCTGTGACGAGTGCGTGTGAGCCTGCCGAGCGGAAGCTCGTAGGGCGGGAAGAGTCATCAAGTGGGAGAATGGTGGATGGGTCAGCATCGCAGCTGATAATACCGCGACTCTCTCGCGTAGCTAGAAGTCGGGCTACTGCCTGAGCATGCGTCTGAGGACGACCGAAACGCCAGAGTTCATTCAGGCGGTCGGGCATACGATCGCTAGGCGTGGTCAAGTCTATATAACGAAGGGGGGAGGCCATGGGATGGTGCGTAGTGAAAGATGTGATTAACCGATAGAACCTTCCATCTCGAGGTCGATGAGGCGACGGAGTTCCACTGAGTACTCCATGGGGAATTCGTTGACAAGGTCGTTGACAAAGCCATTCACCGCGAGACTCATCGCTGCTGCGCGACTTATGCCTCGCTGCTGCATGTAGAAGAGGATGTCCTCGTCAATCTGGGAGACGGATGCTTCGTGCTGCACGTTGCTGCTGTTCCCCGTCACACTGATAGCGGGGTAGGTGTCCGTGCGGCTGTTTGCATTGATCAGCAGAGCGTCGCACTCCGTGTTGTTCTTGCAGCCCTTCAGGCCAGGCTTGATGCTGACTTCACCACGGTAGCTCGCACAGCCTTTTCCTATGGAAATGGACTTGGCGACGATATTTGAGCTCGTGTTATCCGCGACATGGATCATGCGCGCGCCCGTGTCTTGCTTCTGTCCTTCGTGAGCGAGTGAAATGCTGACGACTTCACCACGTGCGCCTTCGCCTTGGAGGACGACGGCAGGGTACTTCATGGTGAGACCTGAGCCTATGTTACAGTCAATCCAGCGTATCTCTGCGTCTTCCATGGCGAGTCCGCGCTGGATGACGAGGTTGTAAACATTCTTCGACCAGTTCTGCACGGTGACATACTGAATCTTTGCGCCCTTGAGTGCGACGAGCTCTACGACGCCTGAGTGTAGGGTCGCTGTGTCGAAGCGAGGGGCGGTGCAGCCTTCCATGTACATGATTTCTGAGCCCTCATCAGCGATGATGAGGGTGCGCTCGAACTGCCCGAGGCTTTCGGAGTTGATACGGAAGTAGGCTTGCAGCGGCTGCTTGAGCTTGACGCCCTTGGGGATATAGATAAATGAGCCACCGGAGAATGCCGCGTGGTTAAGCGCTGAGTACTTATTATCACCGACTGGGATGACCTTTGCAAACCATGGGCGGAAGATTTCTTCATAATCACGCAGACCCTCGGTGGGGTTTACGAAGATGACACCCTGCTTCGTGAGTTCTTCACGCATGCTGGTGTAGGCTGTCTCTGAGTCATACTGGGCATCGACACCTGCGAGGAAGGCTCGCTCCTGCTCTGGGACACCGAGGCGTTCGAAGGTTTCTTTCACCTCATCGGGGACATCATCCCAGCTACGGCTAGGTGCTGAGTCGGTCGCGAGGTAGTAGCGAATCTTGTCAAAATCGACATCATGAATACCATCAGGTGCCCAATGGCTGGGCATAGGCATCGCTTCGAAGCGTTTTAATGCCTTCTTGCGGAACTCTCGCACCCAGTCGGGCTCACCTTTCGCATCACAGATATAGTCGATGGTCGCTTCCGTGAGACCATAGCCGGCATCGTACTGGTGGTTCTCAGGGAAGGAGAACTCACCTCGTGATTCGATATCAAAAGCTGTCGTATCAGACATGATAAGGGCTAGGCTTAGCGTACGAAGTCAAATCCGTGCTCATCAATATGAGCGACAAGACTGTAATCGCCTGTCTGTACGATCTGCCCATTATTGAGCACATGGACGACATCAGGACGGATATAGTCGAGGAGACGCTTGTAGTGGGTAATGACGAGGAAGCTGCGGAAGGGAGCACGCATGGCATTCACACCATCGGAAACGATACGTAGTGCATCGACGTCGAGTCCGCTGTCCGTCTCATCGAGGATGGCATAGCTGGGCTCAAGCATGAGCATCTGGAGGATATCATTGCGTTTCTTCTCACCGCCTGAGAATCCTTCATTCACAGATCGCTTGGTGAAGCTGGGATTGATCCCGAGCTGCGCCATCTTGCCGCGCATCTGCTTATAGAAGGAGACAGGATCTATATCTTCACCTTCAGGGAGGCGAGCCTGCATGGCTGCCTTCATGAAGTTCGCCATCGAGACACCCGGTACTTCTACTGGGTACTGGAAAGCGAGGAAAAGGCCAGCACGGCTGCGCTCGTCTATTTCCATGGATAGAAGATCTTGGCCATCGAGGCTTACTTCTCCCCCAGTGATTTCGTAGTCAGGGTGACCGCAGAGAACCTTGGAGAGAGTACTCTTACCCGATCCATTAGGTCCCATAATAGCATGGACTTCGCCCTTAGGGATTTCCAGACTAAGATTATTCAGAATGTCAGCACCGTCGCGCACCTTGGCGGACAGATTGCGTATAGACAGGCTCATGTGTGTAGGGATTAATTCTCAGATGACTGGGCGATGGAACCCTGCATGTAAACATCCATGTGCTTGATCTTAACACCTTCTGGAAGGTCGAAAACATCCTCAGGGCAGATACCTGGCTTCAAGTGCACGTCGTACACGGTCTCGTTTTCCATATCGATGAAGTGAGCATGGGGTACGAGATTCGGGCAGAAGCGAGCTGGGCCGTTATCGAAGTTAAGCTGGTTGATGATATGCGCTTCAGTGAGTGTTTCAAGACAATTATAAACTGTGGCAAGTGAAAGCCCGCGCGTCTTCATGCTAGCGCGTTGGAAAATGATGCTTGCAGTAGGGTGGTCCTTCGAATTGAGAATGGTGTCAAGTACAGCGCGGCGCTGGCGGGTGATGCGCACACCCACGGATTTGATGAGTGAATCAGTCTGTCCTCTTGTGCTGCTTTTTTTGCTGGTGCTGATCATATGGTTGGATCTATAAATTAATGAATAGTCAAAGTAATTGTATGTCGTTATGATATGATTCTAGAGTACAGCTTGCAAGCAAAATTATTCTAAATTAAAAAAATGATTCAAAAGTATTGAAAATGAAACATTAATTGATAAATATTTTTGTGACATGGGGCTTTATTCTTGCCTAATTAAGAAAACTATGAAAAAATCGCCCCAGATCTTATCACAATTTATTCCGTTTTATCCCATTCCATGATGAACACATTCCCACACCAGATCATTGAAGGAGGCGTGACAGCCCCCCTTTCTTATGTAGCAAATGCCCTGAGCTGCGGTATTAAAAATCCTGAAGCCACGCGCCTAGACCTCGCGCTTCTTTATTCCACGGAGCCTACGACATCCTCTGCTACATTCACCATTAATCGCGTTCGCGCGGCCTGCGTACGCGTGAGTGAGCAGAATCTCGCCACGTCGAACTTCCGTGCTATCATTGCGAATAGTGGGAATGCGAACGCCTGCACGGGGCAGCGCGGTATGGAAGATGCCCAGAGCGAATGCGCAGATGTAGCAGCTCAGCTCGGACTCGATTCTAAGGAAGTAGCGGTCTGCTCCACAGGTGTGATCGGTCTGCCTATGCCTATGCTGCGCATCAGCCCACGCATTGCAGAACTCTGCAGTGATCTGAGCGCTGAGAAGGGTGGAGATGTCGCAGCAGCCATCATGACGAGTGACACTCGCAAGAAAGAAATCGCGCTCGAAATAGAAATCGCTGGTAAGCCCGTCCGCATCGGTGCCTGCTGTAAAGGCGCTGGTATGATCAGCCCTACGATGGCTACGATGATCTGCCTCGTGACTACTGATGCTGCCGTCGACCGCGCGAGCCTCGATGCTACGACACTCAAGGGTGTGCAGTCCTCCTTTAACTGTGTCACCATCGATGGAGATATGAGCACGAACGATACCTGTATCGTCATGGCAAACGGCGCGTCTGGAGTAGAACTTAGCCCCGGCTGCGAAGGCTGGGACCTCTTCGAAGCTGCGCTGCATTATGTCATGCTCGACATGGCGAAGCATATTGTACAGGACGGTGAGCGTGTGACAAAGTTCGTCACCGTGCGCGTCGAAGGCGCTGCCGTAGCAGAAGATGCTAAGCAGGTAGCAGAAGCCGTCGCGAAGTCTGCTCTCGTGAAAAGCTCATGGAATGGAAACGACCCTAACTGGGGGCGCATCATCCACGCGGTAGGTTACGCAGGAGCACCCATTGAAGAGGAGCTCATCGACATCGATATCGCAGGTTTACCCGCATGCCGTAAGGGCGAGCAGACAGATACTCCCAGTGATGTTCTACGCGAAGCGGTGCTCGTACGTGAGTTTGAAGTTCTTATTAATCTGAATCAAGGTAGCTCTGCACATACCGTGTATACGACAGACCTTTCCCCGGAGTATGTGGACTTTAATCGTTCAGAATACGCCTATTGGAATCAGGCGAAGAAGGATGGACTGACGAAATAGCTTTTTCAAACAATCTATACAAACGAGCTTTTTTTGACATTTACACAAAAAAAGCTCGTTTCACGTCGTAGATTTGTTATCCTTAGTGTTAAGCATTTTAACGTTTATATTTTTATGAAATCAACCGCTATTATCTCAGCCTCGTTGGCAGCTCTGCTTTTGCTTCCTTCGGCGTCGGCTATTGTTGACACAGACCACTCACCGCAATACCAGTCTAGTAGATCATCGCAAGGCTCGAAGGCCAAGGCTACAGAAGAGGAGGATGATGGCCTCGTCAGCCCAAACCGCTGGCCCACACAGATACCTGCGCCTAGGAATACACGTCTCCGCGAGATCACGGACCGCGATGATAAAAAGGATGGACTTACGCGCTACCAGACTATTAATTTCCAGTTCACCTCAGAAGTTCCACTCACAGAAGAGGCTCAGGAGTCGGTGGGACGACTCTTCGAGACAGCATATGCCGCTGTCGTTGCTATGTCAAAGGTGCTTCCTATTGAGCGCGCCACCCGTAAGCGCCCTGCGAAAAATAAATTCCGAGCGGGACTCTACAAGAATATGGCTTCCTACTACGCTGCTGGAGGACCTCCAGGGAGTGCGGGTGTTTTCAAGCACTCATCTAGGAAGAGTCCCGCGGTCAAGGAGTCTGACATCGTGTCTGATGTCGTGATGGTACCCTTCGACCATCTTGGGTTGAATACAGATGGTACTATAGGTACTGCTGATATCGACTCGCACACACTCGTGCATGAGATCACGCACCAGTTCACCTGTCTGAATAATCTGCCCGTCTGGGCGAACGAGGGTTTCTCTGAGTACGTCGGCTATATTCCTTACGAGGACGGTGTGCTCGACTTTGACAAGAGCTTTGAAAAAGTTGTCAGTGAAGGCAAGCGTCGCCAAGGCTCGAAGGGAAAAATTGAGTACCCCTTCACTCTGGAAGACTTCTTCCTCATGAGTAAAGATGAGATGTATGAGTACATGGGAAATCGTGTCGATACCTACTACCTCTCACTCATGTGCGTTACATACTTCGTGCACTTGGCAGATGAGACCGGCATCCGCGCCTTTAAGGCCTATCTCAAGGATCTGCTCAGAGGGAAGGATAATGTGGATGAGAAGATACTCAAGAAGCTCTACGCTCGCAAGCGTACGGGTGATGTCGTGCAGGCAGACTTCATCGAAGCATGGGCAGCACAGGGCGTGAATGTCAGCTTCAAGGATCACGTAGAAGAAAAAGGTAGAAAGAAAAGATAGAAGACGCTCATAGAGCGTGCTATCTGTTGCCTCATGGCTGTTACCCCTAAAAAACAAGAAGAGCTGCGCCAGCGTATGGCGCAGTGGGCTATCAAGTCGCAGGATCTCGAAGAGCATTTCACCCGAGGAGGAGGCAAGGGTGGTCAGAAGACGAATAAGACGAATAACTGCGTCTGCCTTACCCATCTCCCGAGCGGGCTGGTCATTCGCTGCCATCGCGAGCGCGAACGAGAGATTAATCGCTACCTCGCGCGACGTGCCCTCTGCGATGAGCTCGAGTACCGCGCTACTGGTGTTCGTCCTGAGAGGAAGAGCTCCCATCGCTCACCGAAATCTGGGATAAGCATCATCCAGCGTAAGCAAAAAGATTAAATAAAAAAGGCTTCGAGTAACTCGAAGCCTTTTTTGTGATTTGTACTAAGCGGGTGCTTATCTGCCGAAGCGACCACCGCGTGATCCGCCACCAAAGCGACCACCACGACCACCGCCGCCGAAGCCCGACTGCTCACCACGACCTTGGTAGCGTCCACCGCGTGAGCCGCCACGGTCATTGCGATCGCCACCACGTCCACCGCGGTCATTGCGATCACCACCGCGATCCCAGCGGTCTCCGCCACGATCATTGCGATCACCGCGATCACGGAATCCACCGCGTGAACCACCGCCACCGAAGCCACCGCGCTCACGCTGTGTGCTGAAGCCGCGACGCTCGGAGCGTTCGCGTGGGCGGAATTCGCGGGATCCACCCTCTGGGTGTCCCTTGTCTTCACGGATATTTACTTCATAGCCGCAGATCTGGCAGGTGGCAAGCTTTTCTGTAAGCTGACCAGCTACTTCTGGAGATACTTCTACGAGAGTGTGCTTCTGGAAGAGGCGGATATCACCGACTGTTCCCTTAGCTGCGCCACCTTCGTTGTAGAAGAGACCGGCGATGTCCTTAGGACGGATGCCGAGCATCTTGCCCACATTGAGGAAGAGTGTGACGCTTTCGGAAAGCTTGTTCCAGTCGCTGCCCTTTTCTGCATGCATGCCACGCTCATCACGAGGAGAGCCACCTTCTGATTGAGAGCGGTTAGCCTGTGAGTACTTGCTAGGTCTATCTTCAGGGATAGGCTGAATCTCGCGGGAGAGCTTAGAGGAAAGAAGTTCGAACATCGCGCCAATGAGGCGTTCTGGTGGAAGTTCGATTTCCTTGAGTTCTGAAGGGATTTCGGAGCTCTGCGCTGCGCGTTCGAGGATGGAGTCTACGAGTGCTTCTTGACGGGCATGTGCTACTTGCGTAGCTGTCATTACCTGTTCGCGGTTCATCTTTGTGCCGATGAAACGCTCGATACGGCTGAGCAGTGAGAAGTCACGGCGACCGATGAAGGAGATAGCCTTGCCTGAGCGACCAGCACGTGCTGTGCGTCCGATACGGTGCACGTAGTCTTCTGGATCGCGAGGAAGCTCGAAGTTTACAACCGCATCCACATCATTGATGTCGATGCCGCGTGCAGCGATGTCCGTAGCGACGAGGACGCTGAGATTACCCTTGCGGTAAGAATCCATCACGCGCTCACGAAGATTCTGCGGCATGTCGCCGTGGAGACGGTCGACAGCATAGCCGCGTGCAAGAAGTCCATCGACGATATCATCGACGATGCGCTTCGTGTTCGCGAAGACGAGACCGCGCTTCATACGACCCATCTCGATGAGTCGGCTGAGTACTTCGATACGTGAGGAGAATACGACTTCGTATACAAGCTGCTCGCAGGTAGGCACCGTCATGACGGGGCGCTCGATGATGATTTCTTCTGGATCATCGGAGAGCTTGTTGATGAGCGAGCGGATAGCTGGCGACATGGTCGCTGAGAAGAAGAGGGTCTGCTTTTCCTTAGGCAGAAGAGCTACGATACGATCGAGGTCATCTTGGAAGCCCATATCGAGCATCTCATCAGCCTCGTCGAGGATGAACATGGAGATAGACTCAGTGCGGAGTTCTTTCTTTTCGATGAGGTCCAGTACGCGGCCTGGTGTACCTACGACGAACTGCACACCGCGCTTCAGGGCAGTAAGCTGAGGACCGAAGGAAGTGCCACCGTAGATAGGGACAGCGGAGACACCATCCATGAAGAGAGCGAGCTTGTCGACTTCACGGCAGATCTGCACTGCGAGTTCACGTGTCGGTGCGAGGCAGAGAACCTGTACGTCACGATTCAGAGGGTCGATGCTTTCGAGGGCAGGGATAGAAAAGGCCAGTGTCTTACCTGAGCCTGTGTGGGAAAGACCAACGATATCGTCACCGTTGAGGGCGACTGGGATAGCTCGTTCTTGGATAAGGGAAGGGGTGTCAAAGCCTAGGACTTCGATGGCTTCGAGGA
>CAYJLR010000047.1:0-14392 GCA_964370895.1 uncultured Akkermansia sp.
AGGCACGATAGCCATCGAGGGGAATGAACTGAAATATCAGCTAGAGGAACGTAAATATCAGCTAGAGGAACCTAAAGCCCATGAAACTACGTCAACCATCTTTATTCAAGCGACAGAGCCTATCGCGACCATCGCACTGGAGTTTATTGATGCAGACGGCACTGCCATCGAGAGTATTTCATCTTCATGCAGCCTTAGCGCGATTAAACTCTATTCTACTTTTACCTTCAATAAGGAAGACATGGCGAAGATCAAGAAGCTGCGCATCGTCTATTACCCTGGCGAGTATAAGGAGATGACTCTGCCTCTAGAGGTGAAGCTCCCTCTCTAAGGAACACTTTCGGCAGCCTTCTGAAAGGGGAGTTCTCGTAATGAGGTTGCCGTTTTTTATCTCCCTTTATTTTTATAAAAAAGGCTAGCCGCGCATAGGAGCGCGACTAGCCTCTTAGATAATCTTTACTTGATCTTATCCTTACGCTGTCTTGCGACGACGACGTGCGAGCAGTCCTGCAAGAGCCATCAGGCTGAGGGTCGCAGTGCTAGGCTCAGGAATGTAGAGGAAGATATCAGTACCTACTCCACCGGGCTGAGTGAAGCCGAATGATTCATAAGTTGTTCCATTGATTATGAATTCGATATTTGTAGGATTAAGTCCTGCAAGTGAATCGACCCCTACAAGCTGCAGTGCTGTAATGATACCCTCATCAAAGCTAGCAAGGTTTCCTAGATCAAGGGTAAGCGAACCACCTGTCACGGAAGCGAAGACATCATTCGTCAAGCCCATGATCTCATAGACTCGGCTCTCGGATGTCATACCTTGGCTCGTGGTGAAGTCTTTTAGACCTGCATCATTGACAGTCAAGGATGTCAGAGTGGAGCTATTCAAGCCTATCATAGCACCTTCGGCTACAGTTAACTTGCTGTAGTCTATGATACCGCCTTGGACGCTGAGCGATGCTCCTGCTTCCACTGCAATATTAAACTGGCTAAGATCCTGATTCCCGACGATGCTCACATTACCAGATGTAATATTGATTGAATCGCTCGCCTCGTCTGCTGAAGCGGTAGAGACGATACTGCCTGTCAGTGTCGATGAGCCTTCGCTAGAGAGATCAAGTATACCACCGATGAGCAGATTGTTTCCAATGGAGACACCATCACCAAGGACGAGTGATGCACCTGCGGTCGCTCTAAGGGTGCTTGTACCAAGAGCTTGGTCATTGCCCAGCTGCAGCTCTGCGCCCGGTGCGATGTCCGTGTTTCCACTATAACTATTTGCTCTATCAAAGCGCACACCATTCGCCGCGTTAATAGCGACTATGCCCTCGCCTGTGATCTGCCCCATGGCAGCTCCGCGTATGACCACATCCTCACCTGTATTGGAGAACACGATCACGGCGTTATCAGCTAAATTGATGCGACCATTCCACTGGGCGTTATTGGTCAGCCAGACGACGGTATTGCTGATATTGAGCAGTCCTATCGTCTCACTGTCCGTAGAGCCCGTCATGCCTGCGCCAGAGAAGGTGAACCTCGCGTTGCTATTAGCTGCACTCACGTTGAATGCCCCCGTACGGGCTGCATTGTAGAGAATTGTACCAGCGAAAGTCGATGAAGCACTCAGCTCGAGGTCGACATTCTTCACCGTGTCGCTTGATACGTTAAAGTCGTAGCGGAGAGTTCCCGATCCAGTCAATTCCTTCAGGTAGAGTGTATCGCCGTTATTCGAAGAGGCGATGGCCAGATTGGAATTCCCCAGAAGATTGAGCGTCATACGAGAGGATTCGTTCGAGTTCGTGATGTCCATCGCGCCATTATTGCCTGAGTTCATATTCAGGGTGCCTGTGAATGCGACGTTCGAGTCGAATCGCACAGTGAATCGATCATAGTCAGTCCCACCAGCATAAGTAATAGTGCCTGCGCCAAAGATCGCCTTGTACTGAGCGTTTTGTGTATCTGCTGCGTTAAAGTAGGCAGTAGCACCCGCTCCCACATTGACACTCGTCACCTTGTCCCAAGATGAGGTCAGTGTACCCGAGCCAGTCAGATTGAGCGCGTGATTCGCAATCGCATTGCTCACCGATGCGTCGACATCCTCAAGGTCGATATTGAAGCGTACGCCGTCGGCTAGGGCGACGCGTGCGCCGTCGATGGCAACAGTCCCTTCACCGAATAGTCTCAGAGTACCCCCATTGATCTCCAGAGAGCCAGTACCGATGGCGTCCATATCGGAGATAGCCAGCGTGCCTGCGTTGAGCGTCGTGCCACCGCTATAGCTATTGGTTCCGTTGATTCTGAGCTCACCGCTGCCGTTCTTCTCGAGGGAAACGCTGCCCACGATCTGATTATTTGTAGAATCTAGATCAGCAGGGCTGAAGGCCGTGTTGCCCGCGCCACTGACGGTGATCACATCAGATGGCGAGAGAAGTCCTTCGATCGTGATTGCGTCGGTCGTTCCTGCGACATCGTTCTCAAAGGTCACGATGTCACCTTGCGAGTAAGGACCTCCGCCCCAACCCGTGCCCTCAGGACTGGTGCTCCACGTATCAGAGCCACCAGTCCAGGTGAGCTGATTACCCGTGAAGTCGGTAATCGTCAGTACGAGATTATTATCGACCCACGAGAATGAGGTATTTTTCAGACCATCAACGCCCAAAATGGTCAAGCTGCCCAGATCTGTGCTAAAGGTGGAGGTGTCATCAGCGCGCCTCATGATGGTGTAGTCACCATTGCCGACCGAGTCCAAGCCCAGATCAAGGGTGAGCTCCCCGAGGGTAAAGCTGCCATCGATCGTGAGTAGGTCATTGAGGTAATCACTGTAGGTGAGACTACCGCTGAGCGTGGTGTTCACGCCTGTGATGAGGGCGCCACCTACGCCGACGGCAAAGTCGCCCGTGAGCACAGAGCCATCGACATCAATCAGAATAGTCGAATCACCGGAGAGAGAGACTGTGCCACTGCCCAGTACTGCGTTCCCATTAGAGATATTGCTACCATTGAGACGCAGAGTACTACCACCAGAAATATTCCAGTCGAATGATGCGGCTGTAGCCGTCGCAGAACCTGTGTCAGTGTAGAGCATCGTGCCGCCACCGCTAAGCGAAAGAGTTTTCCCTGCGCCATTAGCCCAGTTCCCAGAGACGGTGAAGGTCTTACCAGTAGCGACAGTCACATTCGCATCTGCGACAAGGCTAAAATTACGACCTATAGCGGAGGTCGATGTGCTGGCATTACGGAAAGTGAAGTTTTCATTAATTTTAAACTCAGCAGCACTGGTATTATCAGTAGAGTTAATGCCTTGGATGAAAATATTACGATCAGAAGTAGATGATGGAGCTACATAGTTAAAACCTGTAGCACCTGCATCGACGGTGAAACCGCCGAGATTCATCGTGCCTGCATCGATACCGATGCTCTGACCCGAGCCTATCGCGCTGCCAGACAGGGCTAAGTAGGTATCAGCACTAACAAAACGAATCACATTATTACGTGCTGCTGAGGAACCACCGAACCAATCCCCAGCTGCATAGCTGTATATAGTCCATACATCCTCGGCATTCACGAAACCGAGTGAACCTGCAGTAGTGATGTTACCACCATTACCAGTATAGATATAGGTCGTGTCTGTGGCCTGAGCCAGAGGTGCAAGGGTAGCGACTGCAGCGACAGTGGTAAGAAGAGCTGTAGTACTCAGTACCGACGCTCGTAACGCGATATAAAGGCCTTTCGGCAATAGTAATTTCATAGAAGGATGTGTTAATTTAAGATTTGCAAAATATGCCCCTTCATTTTATCGTACAGGAAATAAAGCTCAAGAAAAAAATAATACCTAACAAGAATTATTAAGTCATAACGCATAAGATTAATTAGTAAGATAAGCCTAATATTTCATTTTCAATACTCTTAGATACGGAAAAATCGTATAACTTCATGCTTCTAATGAAATGCTTCCAGTGAAATGCGATGGCTTTTCTTTACAAATATCGCTTGGCGAGCTACAATAGCCCCCATGAATAACTCTGCATCCTCCGCCCCTCTCCGTCTCGCAGTCCTCGGCTCGGGCTCAGGCTCAAATGCCCAGTCCATCATCGATGCTATCCGTGCTGGTCAGCTCAATGCTGAAGTTGTCATCATTCTCTCTGATATCGAAGGTGCTACGATCTTCGATCGTGCGGAGCGCTGCGGCATCCCTGCTGAGCTCATCGACTGCCACGGCTTTAAAAACAAGTTCCCCGAGGAAGCACAGCAGGCTCTCGCTGAGAAGCTTCGCTCATTAAAAATTGATTTCATCTGCCTCGCTGGTTTCATGCGTCTTGTGAAAGCACCACTTCTAGACGCCTTCCCTCAGCGCATTCTCAACATCCACCCCTCCCTCCTCCCAGCCTTCCCTGGCATCGCAGCATGGAAGCAGGCTCTCGCCGCTGGTGCGACACAGGCGGGCTGCACCGTTCACTACGTGGATGCGGGCATGGACACTGGAGAGATCCTGATGCAGGCTTACGTGCCTGTGCTCGCTGATGATACGAATGAGTCACTGCACGCACGTATACAGGTGCAGGAGCATATCCTCTACCCAGCCGCGATCAAGTCCGCAGCTGCGCGTCAGGGATTACAGGCTTAGTTCTGGAAAAGCGCGAGATACGCGTCTATCCAGCCCGATGCTCCGAAGACCCAGAGCAGTGCTGCGAGCACGAGGCTCGGACCAAAGGGTAGTGCCGCACCACGACCGAGTCGGAGGATGAGGGCGGCAATGAGCCCGATGATGCTGCCAGCAAAGAGGCAGAAGATAGCCCCCTGCCAGCCGCAGAGTGCTCCCATCGCCATGACGATCCACGCATCACCGCTACCGAGTACGGAGCGATTCAGCTTCCAGCCCATGCAGCTGCCGCGTAGGCTTTCGTACCGCTCAAGATCGTAGCGAGTCCCCGAGAAGTTCAGGTGCTGGGCATGGAGCGTGAGGCGCTCAAGGGGGAGTTTTTTCAGCTTTTTCTCGGGCTCACCTTCTACGCGCGTCGCCGATAAGCGCGCCGTGTCCAGCTCGACGCTGTCACGGCTTTCTATCATGAGCTCGGAGTAGAGGAATTTTTCCTTGCCTATGGTGAGCTCGATGTCTTCGCCGTCGGCGGTGGCTTGCAGCTTCCACTGCTGGGGCTTGTCATAGCTTTTGGAGCGTCGACCAAAGGCGCGCTGCCCGCAGAAGCCGACGAATTTTAATAGGAGAAAGCCTGTCAGCATGCCCAGCCCAGAATAGAGGAAGACTCCGCTGCGGCTCGTCTCCTTAACATCCATCATGAGCGAGGGGCAGAGGAGGAGTGCGCCGAGCGCGGCGAGGCTGGCGACGATGGTCACGGAGGGCAGGACGATCATTTCCATCCAGTCCATGACGAAGATGACGACACAGCACGCCCCCCAGATACAGAGAAGCACTAAGGCGAAAATGTGGGGATCGGCCTCCTGCTTATAAGCAACCAGCCCTGCTAAGAGCAGCGCTGTCCCGAGCTCGACGAGGGGGTAGCGGCAGGATATGGGCTGCTGACAGCAAGCACTGCGACCACGGAGAAAGAGCCAGCTGAGTACGGGGATATTCTGGTACCATGCTATGGGCGTCTCGCAGCGTGGGCAGAAGGAATGCTTCGGCTCGCTGGTTTTCAGACCGCGTGGCAGTCTGTAGATGACGACATTCAGGTAAGAGCCGATGCACAGGGCGAAGACCCCATAGATAACTGGTAGTAGCCATGGGGTCTCGTCTAAGAGGAGCTGGATTTCAGGAGGCATAGTTGGGTGATGTATGAGGAAAAAGCAGCGCAAGAAGCTTCATCTTGCTTCTTGCGCTGAAAATGTTTTTTTAATCGGAATAATGATACCGAATGATTAGGCTTCTGTGCTTGGTGTCTTGTCTGCGCTAGGGCTACCTTCTACCTTCCCGAGGTACTGAGGGAGCTCCAGTCCGACGCTCTTTGCGAGTTCATGTAGAGGAAGCGTATCCTTCACGAGATTCTGGACGAAGCCGCCGACGGATGCGCCTTTATCACCACCTCCCATGACGACGACCTTGTCGAAGCTCAGCTTGCTAACAGCGGCTGTCTGCATGCTGACGATTTCAGGAAGCTGCTCAGTAACGAGGAGGCTGCTAGCAGACTGTGCTGTGCCAGCGGCTTGGATGATCTGCTGGAAACCTGTAGCCTTCGCTTCGAGGGCGGCCTGAATGGCGGATGCTGTACCACGACCGACGAGGTCGAGACCTTCACCCTCTGCCTTCTTCTTAAGAAGGAGTGCATTCGCCTCACCTTCAGCGAGCTTAACAGCAGCTGTACCTTCGGCTTCTTTCTGAATGACGAGTGCGTCAGCTTTACCCTGCTGTTCCTTCAGAAGGACGGAAGCAGCGGCTTCAGCAGCGATTTCTTGCTTGCGCTTGAGGATTTCTGCCGCGACGATCTCATTCGCGGTCTGTGTGGCGCGCTCGAGCTCGGCACGCTGCATTTCTGCCTCGCGGTTCGCGATGTAACCCGCGGACTCTGCCTTCGCGGCTTGCTCGCGCTCGGCGACTTCAGCCACACGTGTGGCTTCTGCTTGACGTACTTTCAGGCGCGCATTTGAGTCGACGACTTTCATCTGAGCTTCGTTGTTACCTTCGACAGCGGCAGCGTTAGCCATGGCGACCTGTACAGTCTGTTCGCGCTGGGCATCGGCCTTACCGATTTCACCACGGCGGGTTTCGTCGGCTACCTTGATCATCGCGTCATTGATGGCGCGTGCAGCAGCTTCTTGACCGAGGGCTGCGATGTAGCCAGATGCGTCCTGAATGTCAGTGATATTCGCATTGATGAGGTAGAGACCGACCTTGTTCAGTTCTGTGTCCACACCATTCGTGATACCCTTAATAAGCTTCTCACGGTCAGCGTTAATTTCTTCAATAGTGAGGGATGCGATGACGATACGCATCTGACCCATGATGATTTCTGAGCCCAGCTGCTGGATGTCCATGCGGCTGCGTCCGAGGAGTCGGCTCGCAGCATTCTGCATGATAGCAGGCTGTGTGCTGATGCCGATGATGAAGGAGGCAGGCACGTCGACGCGGATGTTCTGGCTGGAGAGCGCACCTTTCAGAGGGACATCGATATTAATAGGATTCAGATCCATGAAGGCATAGCTCTGGACGAGTGGCATGATGAAGGTAGCGCCACCATGGATACACTTGGCGGAGCGACCTTCGCCTACCTTACCGTAGACAATAAGAATCTTGTCCGAGGGGCACATTTTGTAGCGTGAAAAGAGCCACGCAATCGTACCGAGAACGAAGACACCGATGATGATAAGACCGATGTAGCCGCTGAGATCACCCTCGCTCACATTTGCGACAGGTAAGTTATTAGTAATGGTATGGATGTAGTTCATATGAATGGATGATGTTAATATAATAGATTGATTAATTAGAATTGTTTCTTTACGAGTACCTGTGTGCTGCTCGCTTTGAGAATGACGACACTAGCGTGCGTCTCAATAGAGGTATCGCCCTCCTGCACCGCGGCAATGGTGATGAACTGGCTCGGATGCGCGACCTGCACCTGCCCACCGCTTTCTCCATGTGGAGGAATAGTGAGATACACAGTCGCGTCCATGCCAACGAGGCTTTCGTACTTGAAGCTCCCATCCGTGTGCATACGCAGCAGCATGCGCATCGTCAGCGCAATAATAAAGAACGTCACAAGTCCTAGCACAGCACCGATAAGCAGCGCGACTATGAGATTCATCCCCATGGAGCGCGCCACAAAGCTACCCCAGCTCAGACCGAGCATGAAGCCGACTATCGCACGTGTGGAGAATAAACCGCCCTCTGCGCCAGCTAAACCAGCGTCGCCGTCGAAGTCTCCACCACCGAAGAAGGATATAATCATGACGAAGGCTGCTATAACGGTCACAGCGACCGCTGTGATACCTAAAACGCCCAAGGTCAAGTCCAGCTCAAGCCAGTCCTGAAAGAACGATACCATATGAAGTGTAGCAATCATAAGAGAATAATGAGATCAGCATCGTGATCTGCATAAGTTATATACTAGAATACGCACGCGCTGATCAATGGTCAAGAAAAAACGGTGTTCTATTTGATATAGAACACCGTTTCTTGAAGAGGCTGGAGTGGGATTTGAACCCACGAATGTCGGTTTTGCAAACCGATGCCTTAGGCCACTTGGCTATCCAGCCGGATAATGTGGTTGCGAGGGCATTTTATAGAATCAGCGATGCAAAGTCAAGAGAAAATCTCACTTTTTTCTCCAACAAGTCATCTAACACTCGCGAAACACAAGATCAACAGAAAGCACAAAAAGATCTTTATAAAGAAGTTAATCATATCATTAAAAACAAACATAAGCACACAAAAAAAGCCCACACTGACAGTCTTAAGATAAAATAAAAAATATTCAAATATAATAACTGATATACATAATACGAAAATAACGCTTCACAAATTGCGACACTTCCTATATAATACACGCGCTATGCCCATTCCAATGCAAAGAACCTTAGAAACGAGTGCCTCCATTGAGGGAACATCTCTGCATACCGGTCAACCCGTTAAATTAACTATACGCCCAGCCGAGCCAAACACAGGCTTCCGCTTCCGTCGCATTGACCTCCCCGACAAGCCTTTCATCGAAGCCCTCGCTGACAAGGTACAGACGGTGGAGCGCGCCACGACGATAGCAGAAGGATCTGTCAAGGTTCACACGGTCGAACATATTCTTTCTGCCCTCACAGGCATGGGCGTAGATAACGCCATCATCGAAATGGACGCGAACGAACCCCCTATCGGTGACGGTTCTGCAGCCCCTTACGTCGCCCTTATTAAGAAGGCCGGCATCGTCGAGCAGGACTCCATGCTTAAGGTCTGGGAAATCCGCGAGCCTCTTCAAGTACAAACGAAGGACGGCTCGATGATCGTCATCATGCCGTCAAATGACTTCCGCGTCTCCGTCACAGCCGTAGGCCCTGAAGGCCGCGTCTCTCAGTTCTACTCCTCTGTTATCACACCAGAGACATTCGAAAAGGAACTCTCCGACTCGCGTACCTTCTGCTTCTATGAAGACGTGCAGCCTCTCCTCGAAAAGGGTCTCATCCAAGGCGGCACACTAGACAATGCCATCGTCATTAAAGGCGAGCAGTTCATCTGTGCGGGCGGTCTGCGTCACCACAATGAATGCGCCCGTCACAAGGCAATGGACCTCATCGGTGACCTCTCCCTGAATGGTCGCCGCATCCTCGGTCACGTCATCGCGATCAAGCCCGGTCACGGGATCAATACCATGATGGCTGCAGCTCTCCAGAAGAGCTACCAGCAGATGATGGCTCTGCGCCCGAAGCCAGTGATCATCCCAGAAGGCGATCAGGTGCTGAACACAGAAGAAGTACTCAAGCTTCTCCCCCACCGCTACCCCTTCCTCATGGTGGATCGCATCATCGGATTCGAAGGCTCAAACCGCTGCATCGGTCAGAAGAATCTCACCATGAACGAGGAAATGTTCCAAGGTCACTTCCCTGGACGTCCTGTCATGCCTGGTGTACTACAGCTCGAAGCCATGGCTCAAGTCGCATCCATCCTCATGCTGCGCATTCCTGAGAATCGTGGCAAGATAGGCTACTTCATGAGCTGCGACAAGGTCAAATGGCGTCGCCCCGTCGTTCCTGGTGATGTCCTCATCATTGAGACTGAGCTCACCAAGATCCGCGGTGCTATCGGTATCGCTACAGGTCGCTGCCTCGTTAACGGAGAAGTCACCTGCGAAGCGGAGTTGAAATTCATGGTTCAGGATAATAAATAAATGAGAATTTCAGCAAAATTGCAAAATTCATCAATCCGTCCTTGACATCCATAAAATTTATAGTATCATACCTGCCCAGTCGTGAGACTTGGTCAACCATCTTCACTAAAATAATATCATGAGTAAGAGAACATATCAGCCTTCCAAGCGTTGCCGCAAGCGTCAGTTCGGTTTCCGTACACGCATGGCATCTAAAAACGGTCGCGCCATCCTTGCCCGTCGTCGTGCTAAGGGTCGCAAGCGCCTTCTACCAAAGGGTGTAGAAATCCACTACAAGCGTCACACCATTCAGCACGGAGTCTAATATTATCGGGCTTCTGCCTGATAATATCACAGCTCACATTGCTGATGAAGCAACGCCCTGTTTGAGATGAAGCTCAACCGGAGCAATACCATGAAGCGAGCTTTCGAGTTCGCTCATGTGCGTCATGGGGGGCAAGGCTCGGCTGGGCGTTTTCTCGTATTAAGCCTTGCAGCCCTGCCTACTAGCGAATGCTTGCAGGCATCCTGCGACACGACTCGTAGCAGCGGAAGCTCCCGATTCGGCATCATTGTCACGAAGAAAGTAGGCAATGCTGTCGTGCGCAATACGCTACGTCGCCGAGTGCGCGAGATCATTCGAGCCCACGGTGACAGCA
Organism: uncultured Akkermansia sp.; assembly: GCA_964370895.1. Classification (GTDB taxonomy): domain Bacteria; phylum Verrucomicrobiota; class Verrucomicrobiia; order Verrucomicrobiales; family Akkermansiaceae; genus Akkermansia. The sequence continues at coordinate 10,457 of CAYJLR010000047.1, forward strand.
TAAGCGATGGCTACTACGTCGTCGTAATACTTCGCCACCGAGCGAATTTTGCTACTTATGAGCAGATGGAAAAGGACTTCAAGAAATGCCTAAAACGTCTGCCAAAGTCTCTTAAACACGATACCCCCACCCCGTCATGAAAACTGTACTCATCGTAATGGTTCGCTTTTACCAGCGATTCTTGAGCGCAGCTCTCCATGCTATCTCAGGACCAGGGAGCGGGTGTCGTTTCCAGCCCACATGCTCCCACTATTTTATCCAAGCCGTCGAAGTGCACGGAGCTTGGAAGGGGGCATATCTTGGGGCAAAACGCATTTTGCGCTGCAACCCATGGGGAGGCTTCGGTTATGACCCAGTCCCCGAGCGCAAACGATAATTTTTCTTTTTTTACCACCCTTATCATATAGAAACCACATACAAACCATGGATAAAACCGCTTGGATCGTCGTCAGTGCCTGTATAGGTCTGCTCGCCTTCAATATCTTCACTAGCAGTGAAGATAAAGAGAAGAAGGCCGCTAGCACAACAGCCGCCACTGCTCCTGCCACTATTCCTACAGAAGCTACTCAGCCTAGCAGCACCAGTGCAGACGCTAGCCCTACAGCACCTATCGCTTCTGCTGAAAACGCCATCACACAACCTGTCACCGCTATAGCTGCTCCTGTAGCTGCTGCACCTCAAGAGATCGCTAGCCTGACGAGCTACAGCTCCAAGGGCGAACCAGTCGTTCGCTACTCCATTCAGAACATCGGCGGTAGCATCAAGGATGTGCAGATGATAGGCAAGGCTCTCAACAGCACAAAGCCTGAGTTCAAGGACGACGTCCGCATCAACCATGGCGCGGCTCATGGTATTGGCACGCTGATGTTCGATCTCAGCGCACATCAGGCAGCACGATTTGACACAGCCAACTACGAAGTCGTCAAGGCGACAAAAGATGAGGTCACACTGAAAGCAAAGGTAGGACATCTCCTCATTATTAAGACATTCCGCTTAAAGCCACTGACGCTCGCTACATCGGAAAAGCCAGTCGAAGGTCTCGCTTACGCGCTGTCGATGAACGTCATTATTCGCAACGATAGCAACGTCGCTCGTGAAGCGAAGAACTGGGGTATCTACGCAGGCCTCTCTGCACCTATCTCCCCTGCAGAAGCATCGAACTACACCTACTTCATCACCTACGCAGATAAGAGCTTTGATAAGGAAAGCACTGGCTACTTCAAGCCATGGTTCAGTGATGACAAGGATCGCGACTACAAGACAGGTATAGAAAACCTCACCTGGGCTGGCACGATGAACCAGTACTATGCCAGCATCGTCATCCCTCAGGGAAATGCTGCTACTTCATCCATCTACACCTCTCCTGTCAAGGTTCAGTACCCTGTCACAGGTGAAAGCACAGACGCACTTGAGCTCGGCATCGGCATGCCAAACTTCCAGCTCAGCGCAGCCACAGCTGATATGCCAGCTGTCCCACAGTCCTTCACCTACGAGCTTTTCACTGGTCCTAAGCTGAACATCCTGCTCGGTGAAATGGATGAAAAGAGCCCTGAGCACAAGGGTATCGACCTCATCATGGACTACGGTGCCATCCTTGGTCTGCTGAGCTACCCCATGAACTGGCTCATTAATGTCTTCCATGGCTGGATGGGTAACTGGGGCTGGGCTATCGTCTGCATGACCCTCGTCATCCGTATCATCATCTGGCCGCTGTACCGCAAGAGCTACATGAGCATGAAGCGCATGAGCCTGCTCCAGCCCATGATGAAGGAACTGAAGGAAAAACATCCTGACAATCCTCAGAAGGTGAACATGGAAATGATGAAGCTTTACAAGGAATACGGCATTTCCCCTATCGGCGGCTGCCTCCCTATGCTGCTTCAGATCCCTATCTTCTTCGCATTCTTCTACGTACTCCAGACATCTGCCGAGTTCCGCGGAGCACCATTCATCGGATGGGTCACTGACCTCTCCCAGATGGATACAGTAGCGTCATTCGCTCTCTTCGGATTCACCATCCCTGTAAACGTCCTGCCATTCGTCATGGTCATCACCATGATTGTCCAGATGCGCATGACACCTCAGGCCGGCGATCCTACACAGCAGAAGATCATGCGCCTTATGCCTCTGATGTTCTTCGTATTCTGTTACACATACCCCAGCGCACTCGCACTGTACTGGACGACTCAGAACATCATTTCCATCGCTCAGACTTGGTTCATCCAGCGCGTGCCTGTCCCTGAACTTCAGAAGGTAGCCCGCAAGGCTGGAGGTAAGAAAGGCTTCTTCGAACGCATGATTGAGGCTCAGCAAGCAACCCTCGCCGAGCAGCAGAAGAAGGCGAAGGAAGGCAATAACATGCGCAATGTCACGCGCAAGTAATTCCGCTGAGTAGATACTCAATAAAAAACTCTACAAACTCATAGCCACTTTCTCTTCGCATGATAGAGCTCAGTGCTGCGACTGTGGATACGATTAATCAACTGTGCAAACGCCGTAGCGCGTTTGCACTTTATCGTCTCCCTAACAGCAGCATCGATCACTTCTGCATGCAGCATGATGGAGGCTACGATCAGCTCGAGCGCATCACGCAGCTGCATGCTGCGTCGAGCTTTGTCATGAGTCCCTTTGACTCAGAGTCAGGGAGAGCGATATTACAGATCCGAGCTGAGCGTGATGCACTACCCAGTAAGGATGAAATAGCGACACTAGAGCCCTACGAGACGACTTCACCTAGCGACTCTTTAGAGGACTATGATGAACTGTTCCGCTTATACCACAGCCGCGTGGACTCTTGCCACTGCGTGGAGAAGCTCGTGCTCGCGCGCTCGAAGCGCATCAGCTTCGAGCCGAACTCGACATTCTCCCCCGCCCTTGCCTACCAGCTCGCCTGCGCGAACACGGACAAGGCCTTTCACGTCCTCGTCCATAGTCCACTGACGGGTACATGGCTGAGTTCGACTCCTGAGCTACTCTTAGCGGGGTCTAGTGAAAGCAAATCTTGGCAAACTCAGGCTCTCGCTGGCACTCAGAAGAAGGGCGGAACATGGTCGGAAAAGAACATCGCAGAACACGCCTGTGTGGTCAAGCATCTCCGCGAAACACTGCGCTACGCCTCTATTGACTACCTCGAAAGCAGCTCCGAGACGGTAGAATCAGGTGACATCGAGCACCTCAGTGCGCGTTTCCACATCCTCATGGAGAAGCAACACTTCCTACCCCTCTTAGAGAGACTAGCTCCCACGCCCGCTGTAGCTGGCTATCCTATGGAGGACGCCCTCAGATTCATGAGAACCTATCCTGACATGGAGAGGCAGTACTACACAGGTTACTTCGGTCCTTATAATCCGAGCGCGGAGTCCGCCTTTTATGTCTGCTTACGATGTATGCAGATTTATCATGATGCCTGTGTACTCTACGCAGGTGGAGGCATCATGCCTGAGTCCGTCCTCTCTGATGAGTGGGAGGAAACAGAGCAAAAGATGAACAGCATGCAGGCACTCATCGCCCGCAGTTTATCATTCTAGGGAATTTTTCTCAATTTTTCAAAAAATACACTTTTTTTCACGATTTGTATTGACGCAAAATATGCTTTCATGTATACTCTGCGCACACGAACAAAGGAGCGATGGCTGAGTGGCTGAAAGCACCCGTTTGCTAAATGGACGTAGGGAGTCAATCCTTACCGAGGGTTCGAATCCCTCTCGCTCCGTTCGACAAAAAAGATCATCTGAAGAGATGATCTTTTTTTGTGTACTGACGCAGCACATCTTGTGTCATACTCTCTTTATACTATTGTGCATCGCTATATAATTTGTTATGAAGATAGCGTATGACAAAGCACACACTTTTATTGTCTGCGCTGACGCTATGCCCACTCATGGCTCAAGAGCAGGATCCACAGACTATTTTCGACGCACTCTCTAGCCCCGCTCG
>CAYJLR010000048.1:0-14127 GCA_964370895.1 uncultured Akkermansia sp.
TATTTGACCTCTGCTTTTCTCTGTGCTAGAATGAGGGGCGATGCAGATTAACTCACACCTCATTGACACGAAAGATGATTCGCTCAGTATAGAAATAGAGGGGGAGACCCTGCGTGTGAGCCAGCTGACGCGTAATAAGCTGGCGCGTTATCTGCGGCTGACTTTTTATCTCGTTTTTGCGCTTTTCTCTCTGGGCTGGCTTGCGATGTGGCTGTGGCTGGTGGATCATTCCGACCCTCTCGCTTGGGTGGGGGCTGCGGGTGGTGCGTTTTTCCTCCTTATCGCGATTCTGATCCTGCACTCGAACTGGAAGTATACAAGGGTGGTTCGCAGGTGCTTTCAGCTCCGTGAGGGAGATTGTAAAAAATATAAAAAATATACAAAAATCGTCATCACCATCACCATTGGAGCGTATACCACGCTCGAAGCTGCCATAAAACCCAGAAAGGGATTCAAGAGGGTCTTCTTCGGCTACCTCTTCTTTGATGATCTTCATGAGGCTCGCGAGCGTGCCGATGCTCTGCGCGCGTTCCTCGCTGAGCACAGCTCACTCGAAATCGAGATCAAGGAGAGGCAGCAGCTTAGCGATGGCGGAGGCGGAGGCGGCGATTCTGGAGCTGGTGACTAGTCTATACCCCCTTCTTCCGTACGCTCATGTCGAGTAGAAGCGTGGTTAAGCCTATTTGCGGAGAAGCCGCTAGGCTTGTTAGTCGCTGGTGATGCCTCGCACTCGTAGATGGGGGTGGGTGGAGTGTATGGATGTATTAAATAATTGTTATGAGTGAAATATGCGTCATTTCATTTTAAAGTCTTGCAATTCGTGTAAGAGTTCATATAATCCTCCTAGCGCTTGAGGGATATCTGAGGATGAATTCCAGAGCGCTTTATTTACCATTAAGAAAATCACCTATTATGGAATCTGAAGTAACTACCAATGCCGCACCTGCAGCAAGCCCTGAATCAACCAAGGGAAATTCTCATCGTCTGAGCGAAGCTCGTCGTTTCGCAGCCGCGCAATATGACAAAATCCGCCGCGTTACTACCTCTCAGGTAGCTCACGTGCGCCAGTACACAAAGGATGCTCGTAATCAGCTGAATAATCAGTGGGATACTACTTGCACCAAGGCTCGCGACGTGCATAAGGCAGGTGAAGAGTACGTGAAGGAGAATCCTACCACGAGCATCTTGACCGCTCTCGGTGTGGGTATCCTCCTCGGTGTGCTCTTCGGCAGCCGCCGCTAATCAATTCACCTTTCCGCTATCCTCTCGGTCGTCTGCGCGAGTCGCGGCATGCTTGGAGGGTAGCTCTTTTTTTTCTTATGATTGGATCCTGGCTTAAGGGTAAGGTCGCCGATCGTTTTCGTTCTAGCTTTTCGCTAGCTACGATATTCGAGCAAGTGACAGCTCATGTCTCTGCCCTCGCTGAGCTCTTCGTCGAGGAGTGCAAGGAGTATGTGAGGCATCAAGCCGCGCGTGTCATCCTGCTTCTTGTCGGGATTCTCTTCCTCGCGCTTTCTTATGTCGCATTCTGGGTCACGGCGGTCGTGCTGCTGAGTATCTGGATGCCTCTTGTGTACGCTGCGGCTATTTGCTTCGGTGTTCATTTCCTCGGTGGACTTATCCTCGTGCTGTGTGGTATGAAGATGAAAGGGAAGCCATTTGCTGTGGCCACGCGCCAAGAATTACAACATGACATCACATGCGCTCGTCTCACTCTAAGAAAAAAGAAGATCTGATCTATCGCATTTCCCTGTCACGCGTGCGCGTGCTCACGGAGACTGATAAATTAGCTAATGGCATGGGCGCGCTTCCTGCGATGCTTAGTGATGCTTGTGGTGATGTCGCGAAGGGGATGAAGGGTGTGAAGATCCCCGGCTTATCTGCTGCGAAGTCCGCAGCGAAGTCTGTCACGAACTTCGCATCTTCCTCTAAGTCTCCCTCGCCTTCTGCTGCGGCTGATGCTCCTGCTACGGCGGCTGCTGTGTCGGCGCTGGCTGTCGATTCTACGCTGGAGTTCTACTCTCCTGCGGAGGTGGCTGAGAAGGAGAGGTCTCTGCTGCTGCTGTGTGCGGTGGTGAGTACTGTGTCTGCTCTGTGTTTTCTGCCTTCTGCGAGGTTGCTTCTCGCTCGATTAGTCAGGTCGCTGCTGGCGTTTACGATTCGCAGCTTGCGTAATCTGATCACAAAGGTGCTGCTGCCTAGTCTCCTCACGGGGCTGAAGGGGGTATTCAAGACTCTATTTAGCATGAAGTAGGCGCTGCTTACTCGTGTGGGGTATGTGGTATGGCGTGCAGGCGTCTGAAAAAATCACTTGCCTATTAGAAATAAAATTGCTATTCTCTGCCTACCGATGGTGCGACTTTTCGCAAGCTGTCGCTTTTACGATGAAACAATGTACTTATACCGCTGGTGAGAAGGACTCTCGCCCATGGGGGACTTGGGAGGTCTTAGCCGTGACTCCTGGTGCTGTTATTAAGAGAATAACAGTCATACCTGGTGGTCGCCTCTCTCTACAGAGTCATGAGCACCGCGTGGAAGAGTGGGTCATCCTAGAGGGGTGCGCCTGTGTCGAGCTCGATGGTGTCGAGCTGAATCTTACTGACACTTGTAGTGCGAGTATAGGGCCTCGCGTGAAGCATCGTTTGACTAATACAGGTGATACTGAATTAGTTATCATTGAGGTGCAGATGGGCGATGTCCTCTGCGAGGATGATATCATTCGCTATGATGACGACTATGGTCGCGCAGAATGATTATTGAATGAAATGTATTTTGCGTATTGCCTCAGCTGAGGAATCAGAGGGGATGATGAGTCTTTTTTATATTTTACGCTAAATATGCTTGAAATTTTACCCTAAACCAGTCATATTAAGGCTACGAACAAACTATATGTCAGAAAATAAAGATCGAAAAACGCTGGAAGAACGCCAGCAAGTTAGTGATTTAGAACGTCTTCGCCACTCCTGCGCCCACGTGCTGGCGACCGCTATTTGCCGTCTATGGCCTCAGGCTCAGCTGGCTGCTGGTCCTTGCGTGGAAAATGGTTTCTACTACGATGTAGAGATCGATGGGCATAATATTTCCTCTGATGAGTTCGAATTAATCGAGGCAGAGATGAAGCTTATTGTGAAGGAGAATAAGTCCTTCGAGCGTATGGTAGTCACCCGCGAAGAGGCTGTGAAGATGGCTCAGTCTGGTGAACTCGGCTCTGTAGGCCCTCGCTCCACTAATTCTAAGTTCAAGCTCGACCTCCTGCTCCGCATCCCTGAGGGTGAGGAGATCTCTATCTACCGTAATGGTGACTTCACTGACCTGTGCGCAGGTCCTCATGTCGGCCGTACGGGGAATTGTAAAGCTTTCAAAATCATGAGTGTCGCGTCCGCATTCTATCAGGGCGACTCGAATGGACCTCGCTTGCAGCGTATTTATGGAACATGCTTCCCGAACCGCACGCAGCTTGAAGAGCATCTCGCTCGCCTCGAAGAGGCTCGCAAGCGTGATCACCGCAAGCTGGGTCGAGAGCTCGGTCTCTTCGCTATCGATGATATGGTAGGGCAGGGGCTTGTGCTCTGGAAGCCTAAGGGCGCGCTCATTCGCCGCAAGCTTCAGGAGTTCATCACTGAGGAGCTCGACCGCGTCGGATACTCTCAGGTGTATACGCCAAACATCGGTAAGCTCGATCTCTACAAGACGAGTGGTCACTGGGAGCACTATAAGGATAGTCAGTTCCCTCCTATTCCCGATCCTGATGATTTCAAGAAGCTGCGCGATGAAGGCGCTAGCTGCGCTGACTTGTTTAACTCACTCGATATGGGCACGATCACAGGCTTCATGCTGAAGCCGATGAACTGCCCACATCACATCCGCATCTACGCGAATGATCCTCATTCCTACCGCGATCTTCCTGTCCGTCTCGCTGAGTTCGGTACGGTGTATCGCTGGGAGCTCAGTGGTGAGCTCGGTGGTATGACTCGTGTGCGTGGTTTCACTCAGGATGATGCGCATATCTTCTGCCGCCCTGACCAGATCAAGGATGAGATCAAGCAGTGTATCGATATCGTGAAGCTTATTCTCAATACTCTTGAGATGAATGACTTCCGCGTCCGTCTTTCACTCCGTGATGCGGAGTACACCGATCCTAAGTACGTGGGTGATCCAGAGAACTGGAAGCTCGCTGAGACAGCTCTCCGTGAGGTGCTGAATGAGACTGGCTTCGACTACACTGAGGCTGAGCATGAGGCCGCTTTCTACGGTCCTAAGATCGACTTCGTCGTGCGTGACGTGATCGGTCGTGACTGGCAGCTCGGTACAGTGCAGGTGGATTACAATCTTCCTGAGCGCTTCGAGCTGACTTACACAGGCTCGGATAATAAGCCACACCGCCCAGTGATGATCCACCGTGCGCCATTCGGTTCTATGGAGCGCTTCGTCGGTCTGCTCATCGAGCATTTCGCGGGCAAGTTCCCCACCTGGCTCTCCCCAGAGCAAGTACGCGTCCTGCCTATCTCTGACAAGGTAGCTGACATCGCTGAAGAGCTCCGTGTACGCCTCGCAAACGCTGGCATACGCGTCACCCTCGACGGCGGTGCTGATAAGATCGGTGCGAAGATCCGCAATGCTCGACTCGCTCGCGTGCCATACATGCTCGTCATCGGGCAGCGCGAAGCTGAGAATGGCGAGGTCTCCGTCCGTCACCGCGATGCCGATCTCATCGGTACGATGTCTGCTGATAGCTTCGTCGAAGGTATCATGAAGGAAGTAGCTGATCGCCTCGTCCGTCCCATTTTTGAAAAAGCTGAAGACCAGAAAGCCTAAGTTTTTTCACCCACCCCTCACCTGAAAGGGGCAGCAAGCACACATTGCCGTCTCTTTCACAAAAACACTACATTAAATCAAAACACTGTGTCCGCACCCATCAGAAAAAAGCCTTCGGGCAATAAAAACCGTCGTGATCAGAACCGCACCCCTCAGGTGCGCGCTAATGAACGTATCCGTGCTCCTAAAGTCCGCGTTGTCACCGCTAGAGGTGAGCAGCTCGGTGTCATGACTACGCGCGATGCTCTAGCGAAGGCGAAGTCCATCGGACTCGACCTCGTCGAAGTAGCACCTAACGCTGATCCCCCAGTTTGCCGTCTGATCGACTATGGTAAGTACAAGTACTTGCAGGCGAAGCTTCAGAAGACAAACAAGGCGAAGACGATCAAGATGAAGGAAATCAAGCTGCGCATCGGTACTGACGTGAATGATTACAATGTCAAGATGGCGCGCTCTGAGCAGTTCCTCGACCACGGTCACAAGGTACGCTTCCAGCTCCGCTTCCGCGGACGTGAGAATGCTCACCATAACCTCGGTCTCGAAATGATGGCAAAAGTAGTAGAGGATCTCAAGACCATGGCTGCAGTCGATCAGGCTGCAAAGCTCGGCGGTAATACGGTGAACATGGTGCTCTCTCCGCTCGCTGAAAACCAGCGTGTCAGAAAGTTCAAGAAGTACCAAGAAGACGACTTCGATGTCAACTCAGAAGCACATGATGCGACTGATGAAGAGGACGATGACGATGATGCAGGTGGGCTCATCCAGTTCTCCTAAGAGTACACAGATTTGAATCTTTAACCCTCTACGTTTCAAGCGTAGAGGGTTTTTTAGTTTTCGTTTAGAACACTATGTTAGTTTTAACTTACTCTTAGATAGTGAGTTGCGACTAACATTATTTTCATAACAGCACTTGATTTTTCTCGTAAAAGGGGGAGTCATGGGATAAAATCGGGGCGCATGGTTACGTGCTGTAGTTTTCGTGCAGCAGAACGATGCAAACAATAGCCTAAATATTTATAAGTTATGCAATACACAAGCGAAGTTGAACACATGTGTGTCGTCAAGAAGGGCTGTGACCACGGTCCAGCACCTATTCCTCAAGAAGGAGCATGGACGGCATCTAAGAAGATTGAAGACATTTCTGGTTTGACCCACGGTGTCGGCTGGTGCGCTCCTCAGCAGGGTGCTTGTAAGCTGACTCTCAATGTCAAGAACGGTATCATCGAAGAAGCTCTCGTCGAAACAGTCGGTTGCTCTGGTATGACTCACTCCGGTGCTATGGCATCTGAAATCCTTCCTGGCAAGACTGTCCTCGAAGCGATGAACACGGACCTTGTTTGCGATGCGATCAACACAGCTATGCGCGAACTCTTCCTCCAGATCGTATACGGACGCACACAGAGCGCATACTCTGAAGGCGGTCTCCCAATCGGTGCTGGTCTCGAAGACCTCGGTAAGGGTCTCCGTTCTCAGGTAGGTACACTCTACGGCACAGTTGCTAAGGGTGCTCGCTACCTCGAACTCGCTGAAGGTTACATCACACGCCTCGCGCTTGATGCTAACAGCGAAATCACTGGTTACGAATATGTGAAGATGGGCCCCATGATGGAAGACATCAAGAAGGGTATGGACGCAAACGAAGCTCTCAAGAAGCACACCGGTAACTACGGTCGCTTCGACGATGCTGCTCAGTACATCGATCCACGTCACGCTTAATCCTTTTATAAAATACATACCTCATTAAGAATATGACACTTTTTGAATCCTACGAGCGCCGCATCGACCAGATCACAGCCGCTCTCGCTCCCTACGGCATCTCTTCCTGTGAAGAAGCTGAACAAGTCTGCCTCGAAAAGGGTATCGACGTACGCGCTATCGTCAACAGCATCCAGAACATCGCGTTTGAAAACGCTGGCTGGGCTTATGTCGTCGGTGCTGCTATCGCTATCAAGAAGGGCTGCACAAAGGCTGCTGACGCTGCTGAAGCTATCGGTACAGGTCTTCAGGCATTCTGTATCCCTGGCTCTGTAGCTGACGATCGTCTCGTCGGTATCGGTCACGGTAACCTCGCTGCTATGCTTCTTCGTGAAGAAACCGAGTGCTTCTGCTTCCTCGCAGGTCACGAATCCTTCGCTGCTGCTGAAGGTGCTATCGGTATCGCACGCTCCGCTAACAAGGTACGCCAGAAGCCTCTGCGCGTCATCCTTAACGGTCTTGGTAAGGACGCTGCTTACATCATTTCCCGTATCAATGGTTTCACCTACTGCCAGACGAAGTTCGACTACGCTACAGGTAAGGTCGCTGTCGTTGACAAGAAGTCCTTCTCCGAAGGCGAACGCGCTATGGTGAACTGCTACGGTGCTGACGACGTGCGCGAAGGTGTAGCCATCATGTGGCTCGAAGGCGTAGACGTTTCCATCACTGGTAACTCTACAAACCCAACTCGCTTCCAGCACCCAGTCGCTGGTACTTACAAGAAGGAATGCAACCTCGCAGGTAAGAAGTACTTCTCCGTAGCCTCTGGCGGCGGTACAGGTCGTACGCTTCACCCAGACAACATGGCAGCAGGTCCTGCTTCCTATGGTATGACTGATACGCTTGGTCGTATGCACAGCGACGCTCAGTTCGCTGGCTCCTCCTCCGTTCCAGCTCACGTTGAAATGATGGGTCTCATCGGTATGGGTAACAATCCTATGGTCGGTGCCACCGTTTCCGTCGCAGTTGCGATCGAGGAATCCTGCAAGTAATTTTTGATTACAAGTTGAGTTTTTTTATAGCACATCCGCTTGCGGGTGTGCTATATTCGTTTAATGGAATGTCGATACAAGTTCGGAGTTCTTTTAAGCGTCTTTGTTCATGCGCTCCTTTTGGCACTGCAGGTGTCTGTTTACCTGCTCTTTGACTATGCTGCTGACTGCCTCGCGTACGGCTATACTGCGCAGCTATACTACAGCCTCGGAGGATTAGCGGCGGTGCTCATCGTGCTGTACTACCTCATCCGCGTGGCAGTGAAGCTGAGTATAGGGATGTTGTTTGGGTATTTTGCGTTCATTGCGATCATTGTCGCTTCTGGAGCGCATGTGGGACGTGTGTTTCTGGATAAGCATGTTTACAGGGACATCGCATTACCTGAGCGGGGTGTGGTATTGGCAGGTGATGAGCTGAAGTGGTATGAACTCAGTGGTGAGAAAAGCTTCGCTGTACGTGAAGTGGAGAGTGCCGATCAGGGACTGAAGCTCGATATTATCTATAAGGACGGAGAGTATCGTAGGCTGGAAACGCTGAGTTTTCGAGAAGTGCGCCAGCTGGGTGACTGGGAGCTGGAGCTGAAGAATTATGACAACGAGGCGCGATTAAATGAAACTGGGGGAGTAGAGCGTTACCCTGCGGACTGCACGATTATCTGTGAGCAGACGATGCTGAGTGAGGACTGTGGCTGGAGCTTCGTCTTGATGGTAGGCGGGCTAGGGCTTTTGTGCTTTCTAGGCTCGGTCTATGGTATAGGGAAGGCATGGCCTCAGAAGGCGAGTATCGTCATGTACTACGTGGCAGGTGGGCTGGCACTGTATTGTTGGTTTAATTTTAACGTGGGGATTTCGAAGACAGGCTATGCGATCGCGTACGTTGAGACTGTGCAAGAGAAGAGTGATCATGAGAAGAGTCTATTGAGTATAGAGTTGACATCTCAGGACGTGAATGATAGCTCCTTTAGGATCTTGCTACGAGATGGCTATGGAGAAGAGGGTGTCGAGAAGGAACTTCTTGTGGGTGAAAAGATGCGGGTGGGTGATGTTTATTTTCGAGTCATGGAGGTGGCTCGTGATGGCGAGCTGCTGTGGGTGAAGAGTAGGGTGGGGATTTTCCCATTACTGGATGCTGTCGTGATGTCGCTGTGCGCTGCCTTGTATTTAGCGATGATAGGGCGCTATGCGCGATGCTTCGACGTAACGTGGATAGAGAGAGCGAGAGTGAGAGTGAAGTTCGCGCAAGAGCGTGAAAAGGATTCTTAAGGTCTACTGACCTTAAGCAGGATGCAAGGACAGCGTCCTTGCTGGGAGTGTGATGGCAAAGCCTTCGCGCAGAAAAGCTGCGGTAGTACAAGCACGCGGTGAAGTCGCAGCATGGTATCAGCACCCTCACTGACGCTGCCGTGGCTGCTTTTTACCACTTTGCTGTGTCCTCTGCGTGCTCTCTCTTGCCAAGTTCCTTTCTTTGCGCTATAATCGGGGCGTGTCCAGCAGTTTTGGTAGTATTTTTAAGATAAGCACCTGGGGTGAGTCCCACGGTGTCGGTGTCGGTGTGGTGATTGATGGCTGCCCCGCAGGTCTCGCTCTTGATGAGCGTATGATTCAAGCTGAGCTGGATCGCCGCCGCCCCGGTCAGAGTTCTATTGTGACTCCTCGCGACGAGGCTGACCGCGTGGAGATTCTTAGTGGTCTCGTCGATGGTGTGACTGTCGGTACACCTATTGCTCTTTCTGTTCGTAATAAGGATCAGCGCTCTTCTTCTTATAATGAGATGCAGCATATTTACCGTCCTTCTCATGCCGATTATTGCTATGATGAGAAGTATGGCCGCCGTGCATGGGCTGGCGGTGGTCGCGCAAGTGCTCGCGAGACGATTGGGCGCGTGGCTGCCGGTGCCGTGGCGAAGGCTATTTTAAAGGTGCTTTATCCAGATTTAGAAATTGTTGCTTGGGTGACTCAGGTGCATCAAGAAGTCTGTACTTTGTCGCCAGAGGAGATTTGCGCGGCTGAGGTGGAGGCGAATATTGTACGTACTGGCGATGCTGCGAGCGCTGAGGCGATGATCAAAACGATAGAGAAGGCGCGTGATCGCGGTGACTCGGTCGGCGGTATTGTGGGCTGCACGGTGCGCCATGCTCCTGTGGGGCTGGGTGATCCTGTCTTTGATAAATTGGAGGCGACTCTAGCTCACGCTATGATGAGCATCCCTGCCTGTAAGGGCTTTGAGGTCGGTAGTGGCTTCTCTGCGACTAATTACCGTGGGAGTGAGCATAATGATTCTTTCTATATGGAGGGTGATCAGGTGCGTACCCGTCAGAATCTCAGTGGCGGAATACAGGGAGGGATTTCGAATGGTGAGGCTATTAATATGCGTCTTGCGTTCAAGCCTACTGCGACGATTATGCTGTCGCAGGATACGGTGAATGATGCCCATGAAGAGGTGCAACTGAAGGGGAAGGGCCGTCACGATGCCTGCGTGCTACCTCGTGCTGTGCCTATCGTCGAGGCGATGGCTGCCATGGTGCTCTGTGATCATGTGCTGCGCCAGCGATGCACGCGAATTGATTAACGAGAGTGCCGTATTAGATTTATAAGAAAACGCGAGTGTATGAGTACACTCGCGTTTTTTTTAATTCGCATAGCGTTCGCCCTGTGCGAAGCGATCCCCAATGTTAAACCCTCTCTTTCACGCTATCGCTTCCTTAGGAGTTAGCTGGCGCACTCATTCATAACGACTTCACCCCTGCATCGCTTGGATGCAGGGGTGAGTGTTTGCCTCGTATTAAGGCGTGAGTTGTTGCTTGATTTTAGGAGTTGTCTTTTTCATCAAATGGCTTGGGCATCTTGCCAGTCGAGAAGTACTTCTCGATTTCTTCGAGCGTGCGTCCCTTCGTTTCAGGAAGGAAGAATGCTGCTGCGATGAAGTAGATGACGGTGAAGCCAGCCAGTGTGAAGAAGACCATCGCATAACCTGCGCTACCTACCCATGGGAGGAAGACGCCTGCGATTGTCGTAGAGACACCTTGGTTAATCAGGAGTGCTATAGCCATACCGTTCGCACGGATGCGTGTAGGCATGAGCTCAGAGAGGGCGAGCCAGACGCAAACACCAGGACCTGCGGCGTAGAAGGCGATGAAGACGACGAAGAAGGCAGTCACCATCCAGCCTGTACCAGCGGAGGGAGTCATGCCGAGTTCAGCACGTGTGATGACGACTTCTTGCATCTTGCCAGCTTCTGGGGCTTCGCTCCAGAACATGAGGCCGTCGAGGAAGTCTGGCTTCGGGAAGCAGGCGATGTTCACAAGCATGCGGTCGCCGTTGCTTTCGAGCTTCTGGATGGTCTTCACCATCGCTTCACGCTCTTCGTCCGTGCCAGTGAAGGGGACGGATGGGTCTTTCTCAGCAAGGAGAGCGGAGAGGGGCTTAGGTCCCTTTTCAGCGATCTTGTCGCTGAGGATATCTTTCTTCATCGTGGCGACGGTGGAAGCCACGTCGACTGCTGCGAGTGCGTCATCCTTGTAGGTGATGCCAGCGGCTGTTACCTTAGCCATCTCTGCGTCACGGTCGAAGTGCTTCGCCATCTTCTGATAGGCGGAACCACCCTGCTCGTAGGTGAGGATGAGCTGGACGTCTTCTTTTACCTTGCCGTCTTCCATGAACTCACTGAGTCCACTTTCTTTTACCACGTCAGCGACGGATGCCTTCATGTAGGCACCTTCGACGACGCGTTTTGTGACGATTTCTGTGACGTCTACGCGCTTGTTCTCAAGCATGAGGAACATAGCACCGACACCAGCAAGACCAGCGATGATACCTGCTGTACCCATCTTGAGGAGGAACTTGCGTCCCTTCTTATCCACGAGGGAGACGGCGACGATGGTCATGAGCATGTTCACCATCTTGATGGCGAAGTCAGCCCAGTTCGCAGACTCACCTTCGAGACCTGCCTGCTGGAAGATCATGACGGAGTAGTTCAGCACGGAGTTAATACCCGTCGCTTGGTTACAGCCGAGGATGACGATGGCGAGGATGAAGGGGATGACATACTTGCGCTGGAGGATGGTGTCACCCTTCGCGGCTTCAGCTAGCTCGGCTTTTTCGCGCTCAGCAGCTGCGTCAGCTTCGATCATTTCGTTGAGAATCTCCTGTGCGGCGGCATCACCGTTGTTCGCAGCGAGGGAGGCGAGTGCCTCTTCCTTACGGCCGCGCTTGTAGAGCCAGCGTGGGGATTCTTTCAGACGGAATGCACCGAAGAAAAGGAGGATACCAGGGACGATGGAGCACCAGAAGATGGTCTGCCATGCCTGATTCTTCGCGATGTCTGTCACGGATACGTCTGTCGCAGCACCGACGAACTTCGTCGTAGCGAGTCCGATAGCAGCCGCGAACACCAGACCTACCGTCAGGAGGAACTGGAACATGCCTGTGCCCTTACCACGTGCAGAGGCACCTAGGCACTCGGCAAGATACATAGGCACGACCACACCGATGAGACCAGCGGAAGCACCTTGTAAGAGACGACCCGCGACGAGCGCGTTAAAGTCGCCCTGGGAAAGGCAGATGACGGGGATACTCAGCGTGAAGAGCAGAGCGGAGACGATAATCATCATCTTGCGACCGAAAGCCTCAGCAAGCATCCCTGCGACGAGCGAGGAAAGCACAGAACCAAGGAGCACAGCGGCCACTAAGAAGGAGAGATTAGATGGAGTGAGTGTGGTCGTCGCTTCAATGTAGGGGAGAGCGGCAGCAATGATGCCTACGTCTACACCGTAAAGAAGACCACCAAGACCGGCCATCGTCGTCAGATAGCGCGCGTAACTTTTCACTTTGGCTGGTAACTCAGCCTGCGTGGATTCTGGAGTCATAGTGCCTGATAGTATAGCAATATTGGCTCATACTTCAATCTCAAAATGCAGGTGAGATGATTTTTTTGTCAATGTGATATGATATTCAAATGATATGTATATTTGCTATTAATGTTTAATTTAAAACATTCACCATCTTGTTAAAAAATTCTCGCCAAAATGCAGCAAAAGGCGTGCTGTTACGCTCATTTTCTAGAGTAGCATTCTACTCGGACTAATTTTTCAAGATGCCCCTGAGGCAGGTTCTCGCAATTCGTTTTCTGCTCAGGTGAACGACGAAGATGCCTAATAAAGGATCTTGCGGGTGATTCCCGTATCTTTTTGATTATTCGCTTATTATATACCTATATACTCTAGCGCGAAATCACGAAAAAGACCGAGTGAGGCGCGCTGTATGGCGACTTTTCTTATTCACTTTTGCGGAAAACGAATTGCGAGAACTTCCCCTGAGGGCTTGTTCGCAATTTTAGGTCTCTTTCCTAGAAGGAAAAAGCTCAGTATATCTGAGAGTTCAATAAACTTCGCAAACAAGATGCAAGTATAGCAGACTATGAGTGACGCTACGCCATAAGCAATTTGTACAAAAGTGGCATTCATCCCTTCTAACAGCAGATTAAGCCCTGCTGCTTCAAAGAGCCCGGATGCGATATAGATGATGAGTGAGTACTGGCCTAGAAGGCGTAGCTGACGTTTGACAATAGATTCTCCCGTCCATTGCATGAAGAGGCGAATGAATACTATCGCTGCACATATTCCACATAGCATTTTTAGATACTGAGAATAAGGTAAAGTCCCTATGTTAAATGAGATGGTGCATAAGAATAACAAAGAGAGTGCGATAGAGTAGCGATTCTCCGTGGCGAGTTGGAAGAACTTCTTAAAATGTACAAGGAATACTCCAAAGAAGAAGGGTATGAAATAGCTGTATGCTGAGGTTAGCCATTGTAATGTGAACTCGTTTGTCGGACTCGTTTTCCCCCACAGTCGATGAAGCCCAAACGCTAAAATGAAAATTCCAATCAAGCCCGCGACTTGTCCCAATAGCGAGTTTACGCGCTTCGATAGACAATAAAAAGCGCAATAGTAGATAAGAAGAGTTAGTAATGCGGGTAAAAACCATATAGCAACGTCACCACCAGCAAATGACAAAAATTGATCTTTTAAAGAATAGCTCTCCCACTCCGATCTACTGGCAAAAAAGAGTGGTCGTAAAAAAGACCAGCATAGGTAGGGGATGAAGATACTAACCATACGAAGGTATAGAAACTGCTTCACGTCACCTTTAGAAAGCATGCTAACTGCCGCTGTAACTCCCGATAAGACGAAGAATAAGGGCATATGAAAGGCATAGATCGACCGGAATGCCCATGACACCGATTCCACATTTGTAAAAGGAACGTATGAATGACCTAGAACGACGAGAAAAATACTTAAGCCCTTTAGATAGTCTACCCATTCAATACGCTTTGATGTATTTAATAAATGTTCCATAGTGAGAAGCTTGTACCATCGCGAGTGGTTTTTGTCAAGTAGAAAATGGGTGCATTACCGTTGCCCTTTCCTCTGCTCTGGCTGTTTCAGCCTTTTGCTGATGTAGTCCAGTGCGTCGGCGCAGCCTATGTGGTCGAGCGTCCAGTAGTTTGCTCGGCGTTTGTACAGGCGTTCTATGTCTTTCTCTCGCTTGGCGAGTATGGTCTTGC
>CAYJLR010000049.1:0-13842 GCA_964370895.1 uncultured Akkermansia sp.
CCATGCGCGTCATCATTGCCGATGAGGTAATTGTAGATGATGCTTTCAAGCATGGCACGCTTTGCAATAATGGGACGCGGGCATTGCTCCAGTAGGGCGAAGCTCTGTGGCAGGCTCGGACCTCCTTCGCCTTCGTATTTATTGCTGCTCGGGATAGAGAGTACCGAGGCATTCACCTGCAATGAAGGCATAGAGTTTTCTGGGATCCGCCATGTTATTGAGAAGAGATGTTGATGTTCAAACCTAGCATCTTGATGATGTAAAGAGCCTTGCCGATCTGGGCAGTTTCTTTACCCTTTTCAAGATCGACAATGAAGCGTACGCCTACGCGGCAGGCTAGGGCGACATCACGCTGAGTGAGCCCTTGCTGCTTTCGCACTTCGCGTAGGAGATTACCGATCGGGAAGTCTATGAATATTGTTCCATCGTAACGATTTATAGCGAATTTTGAAGCAATTTTTTTTAATTTATACAATTTTCATCCGACGCAAACGTGGCAGAGTAAAAACGATGCTTCTACGCTTCGCGTCTTCCACGGTAGAGAAGTGCTGCCCTGCGGGCAGGGGATGGGGGACGTCAGTGAGGGTGCTAATACCTTGCTGTGACTTCAACGCAGGCGGGCTTGGAGCTTTGCTTCTTTCACTGACGTCTGCGTGGCTTTGCCACGCTTTCCTTCTGGGCTTCGCCCAGACCCAGCAAGGACGCTGTCCTTGCATCCTGCCTAAGGTCGTGACCTTAGGTATCCTTTTCTCGCTGTCGCGCCAGGAGGGCGGTTTAGTTTGCTGTTTCTTCCGCTGCTACTATTGCTTTTTCAGCAATGTACTTGCGTAGCACGAGTACGCGGTAATACGTATAGGCAAGCATCATGAGCCCCATGCAGAGTGTTAAATACGCCGTGTTCAGAAAGGGCCAGTGCGCGTAGCGGCAGGTGATGCTCTGTACGCCGTCTCTCTGTTCATAGCTCAGGTAGCTGAGGTAGGAGTCAGTCGCGTTCCCGCGTTCTCCTGGGGCTAGCATTATTTCTTCTCGCTGGAATTTTTCCGTGACGTTCATGTCGAAGTAGGCTAGCGGCGCGGTTTCCCCATGTTCCACTATTTCTATCGCATACGCGCTGCTAGCGCATTCGCATAGGGTAGGATACCAGTTTGCCTTTTGTTCTCCATTCGTGTTTCTGTTTTCAAAGTAGGTCATCTCATCAACGCCATGTTCCGAGATGGAGATAAAGAAGGCCGCTCCCGATAAAATGAGGATGAGGGAACTTCCCAGTCCCCAGATGTAGACGCGACAGAGGTAAGTGGTGGCGACTAGGACTAGTGCTGCCAAGATGGGAATGAGGCTGTATTGTAAGATGACTACGTGGTAGGGGCTATAGTGGAGCTCGGCTGCGATGGGTTCTATTTTATCATTAACATGAAAGCTACTGAGGCTGAGCTCATGGAAATCACCTATTTTCAGAGGGCTGCCAATGCTGAGCATAGCGCGTCGGCTCTCGTCTCCTTCTTCGATGTCGAGGTGGAGGATGGGGGGGTGATTCCAGCTTTCTTGATAGCCCCGTATGCTGATGCTGGCTTCTGGGCTGAGCTCGATGCGGGTGGGGCTGCTCGCTGCTCCCTCAGCTGCTGTCACGCTCTGCGCAGGGAGGACGTAGTTGTACTGCTCGGTCTGTGCGCCGCTGTCCAGCCAGAAATAGATGGCTAGCGGGATGAGCGCAAGTCCGAGCACACTTTCCGCGACTCGTGGGTGTCGGTGCTGCGCGGCAAGGCGCAGGGTGTAGATGAGTAGCCATGCTAGCGCAATTGTGGCTAGTGTGCACTCCCAAGCAAAAGTCCCGTACCCTATGCCTTCTTTCACGCCACGGAGGCAGTGAAAGAGGAGCACGAGTATCAGGACTATGCCCGCATGCAAGAGAAGGGAGAATAGATAAGATGGGTTCTTTTTCATCGCTTCTTTTGCTGCGTTTTCTTTTTAAAAAATGTAGCTGTTAGGGCGTGTTTACCTCAGGGCTGAGCTTGATGATGAAGTTGCGCTCTGAGTCTTCTCCCCATGAGAGGCAGCTCATGATGCCGATGAGTTTGTCGTTCTCATCGAGCTTGAGGATGAGTGCTCCGTCTTTCGCGTCGTAGACTTCCGCTGTGGGCTCATCGGGATCATACTGACCATCATAGATGGTGATGTTCACGGGTGTACCATTTTCTGTGTCACTGAGGTTACAGCGTCCTGAGATGTTCAGGCGCGCTTCTGGGAGGTCGGTGTCGTAGATGGAGCCGACAAATTGGATAGATTCATCCATGAGCTCTGCCTTGTCGATTTGCAGGGTGAGCTTGCCAAATTGCTGGTCGCGTGTCCATTCTCCACGGTACAGGCAGCCTTGCTCGAATAGTGCTGCGATGCGCTGCTTGCGCGCGAGGCGTTCTGCTTCTTCGAAGGTGGCGCGTTCGATGACGGCGCGTCGATTCTCTTCAAAGAGGCTGATGCGCTCGACGAGGAGCTTGCGTGCCATTTCTTCGCGCTGCTCGATATAGGGTGCTGCGAGTTGCTTGAACTGCTCGCAGAGGGTGGAGATGGCGGCTTTACGCTTCTCAAGCCACTCTGGGGTGAGGATGGCGTACTGGGCGTCTTGTGCCGCAGAGCGTACGCTGTTCTGGATCTCACGAAGTGGTCTGTCGTCGATGTCAACGTCGCTGATGACCCACGCATTGCTAGGGGACTGAACGAGGCGTATCTTCGCTTCAAGCTTCACGATACTGTCTTGCTCGTAGGTGATGAGGTAGACGCTTTCTTCTGCCATGGCCTTGAGCTTCTTGGCGATGCCATCGAGCTCGGCAGGGAGTGGCTTCGCTTGTCTGTCTTCATCGATGAGTACTTCCGTGGGTGCTCCCACTTGCATGAGGTAGCCTGAGTCGGGGCGTACAGCGGCGTTGATCGCTTCGTTGCTTGCCTTGCGCAGCTTGTTGAGCAGCTGAGGGGTTTTCTCCAGTTTGAGGAGGCGCTCGGTGATGCGAACGGGGACTTCAGCGAGGATGAGCTGGCTTCCATCTTGCTGGACGATAGCAGGCTGTATGCTGCTGCCTTCGCTGGCTAGCTCGACTTGTGGGTAGGCTTCCAGTAGCTTCTCCATGCCTTCCTGAAGTGCAGCTGCGCTGACTTGCTCAAGTTGGGGCGCGTGTACGGAGTTCTTCTTGTCATTAGGAAGACTGGCGTCTTCGCAGGATACCCAAAGAAGGGGTGCAATAATGGTTATAGCGTGGCAGATGTGTCGGGCGGCTTTCATGAAAATGAATGTTGGTTACTGTAACTTATCAGAGATAGCAGTAGAAAGTGGGTTCATTCTGCCTGAATGTTTGCCACTTGTCAAGAGCTGAGCCTCACTGTGTGTGTCACGCGCTAAGATGCAGGTCTAGGCGTCTTCCTTTTTTTCGCTCTTCGCGTCGGACTTGAAAAATCCCCACTCTGCCACACTTGGGAAGGCTGGGAGTCCTACCGTGTTAATACGCGCACGCAGGAGGAACCATAGCTTGCGGAAGGAATTCACGCGATAGCGCTTCTCAAAAACGAGGAAGCCATCCTGTCGCATCTTGTCGAGTATCTTGTGGTAGATGAAGCTCATCGCCTGCGCAGGGATGAGAGCATTGCGATCTTCTGTGCTGAGCTGGTTGTAAAGCTCGTCAGCTTCGCCAAAGAACTTCTCTGCGAGGCAGGCTTCGTAGTTCATCAGCTCGCGAAAGCGGTAGGAGTACTTCTTCTCACGTAGATCATCGACGGTCACACCGAAGAGTTCCATGTCCTGCTGTGGCAGGTAGATGCGCTTGTACTTCTCATAGTCCTCTGAGGCGTCACGCAGGATGTTCACAAACTGCAGGGCGTAGCCCAGCGCTATCGCATAGTCGCGTGCGGCAGGCGATGCTCCCATGACTGTAGCACTAGAAATGCCGACGCAGGATGCTACCTTCCAGCAGTAGCCAAGCAGCTCCTTCGCGTCGCGTGGCTGCTGCTGCTGGATGTCGCAGCGACAGCCGTCTATCAGCTCCATGAGGGGCTCTATATCCAGCTCTGTCTCGCGTAGCAGTTCACTGACTTCTTGCTCCAATCCTGCCTCCGGTGTAGCTGTTCGATGGAGTATATGCGCCCAGCGATCCAGCGCGTCATGACGCTCCTGATCACTCATACCAGGCTCATCGACGATGTCGTCGACGATGCGGCAGAAGGCGTAGAGCTGCGCCATATGAGTGCGTCTCTCTTGGGGGAGATCCATGAGGGTGAAGGCGAGGTTAGACTTCGCCTTCTTCGTGATACTATCGGACTCGGACATAGAGGTATAGAGTAGAATGTGGTGTGTGTAAGTAATCCATTAGGGGATAATACCCCAGTGCTCTGTGAAGGGCCAGATGGCGAGGCTCGCAGGGCCGAGGACGTTGAACTGCTTCACCGATCCCCAGTAGCGGGAGTCAAGCGAGTTCTCCGTGTTATCACCGAGGGCTGCGTACTCATTGAGATTTGGGTTCAGCGGACTTTTCTTCAGCTGAAGTGAGGACGTGTCCGTGATGAAAGCGTAGGGAGCATCCTTCCCCGCTGGGACATAGCCACTGGGGTTATAAGGTGCGATGCGCTTGCTGATGCGCTCGAATGTAGCGATCTGGGGGATCTCACCATTGATATAAAGGTTCGGCTTCTTGATGCTGACCGTCTGGCCGGGGAGTCCAGAGAGGCGCTTAATGTAGTGTGTGCCTTCGCTCTGATCGCTCATGCTCTCGCTTGTCGAGCCATCTGTGCGTATGCCGCGTGTGTCGAAGACGAATGTCTCACCGAGCTCGGGCTTGCGGAAGTGGTAGGACATGCGGTTCACGATGACCATGTCACCAGCGTCTGCACGCCCACGAATGATGCTCTCTCCAGCGCGGAAGCTCGCCATGGACTTGTCGATAGGATTATATCTATACTTCCCTGTGTCCTTGAGATACTGGATAAATGCACCGGGTGCGGAAGGCACGGTGGCCTGAGAACCATCGCTGAACTCAATGACAGTTTCCACGAAAAGAAGCCACTTCGGACGGCTGCTAATTCCAATAATAGACTTATCTGTCTCAGCGACGAGATCGATGTAGCTGCTCCCCTTGGTGACAGCTGTCACCATGCGCTCGGGGAAGGAAGGTACTTCATCAATGGGGTGAATGATAATGCCATTCAAGCTAGGCTGCATAGAGCCTGTAGGGATACGGAATGGCTGCGCATAGTAGGTGCGAATGCCGAGGAAGACCACAAGGATGACGAAGAGTGACTCCACCATCTCAGCGACAAAGGGACGCTTGAAGCCGCGGTAGCTCTCACTACGCAGCTGGATAGCAGACGTGAGTTGCTTCGCCTTCTCCTTATCCCAATCACGCAGCGCCAGCTTTAGCTCGCGCAGTGGCTTATCGAGCTGCTCGTAGGCCTCCTCAGAGATCTTAGGGGCAAAGTGGCGCAGATAGCGACGTGTGCTGCCACACATAGCGTGTCCTTCGCGACGCCAGCTAGGGCTGAACCACGCGAATATCGTATCTACAAAAAAGTTAAGAATAATCTTAATAAAAGTCATCATAAAAATAGGTAAAATATCTCTAGCTCATCAGTCTACCATCTGAGCGCCTTGGAAAATGAGGATGAACATCACGACAGCGGCCGCGATGCGATACCAGCCGAAGATGTCGAGGCTATGCTTCTGCAGGTAGCCGACAAGCCAGCGCACCGCGACGACAGCGCTCAGCCAAGCGACCAGCGTACCGACGACGATAGGCATGACACCGAGCTCCTGCACCATCTCTCCACCATGCTCCCATGCATCATGAGCCGAGGCGGCGGAAAGGGTCACAAGCCCGAGCAAGAAACTAAACTCCACGGATGCCTTCAGGCTCAGTCCCGTGATGATACCACCGAGCATGGTCGTCAGGCTACGGCTCACACCGGGGCACATGGCTATGCACTGCATCAGACCGATGGCGAGTGCCTGCTTCCAAGTGAGCTCCTCTATCGACTTCCCAGAGTCAGCGGTGATCTCTTGTCCTTCAAATTGCTTTGCTTGACGGCGCTTATTCCATCGCGTGAAGAGCAGGATCACCACACCACCGATGAGCCACGCCCATGCGACTGTCTGTGCGCTGAACAAGTATGCCTTAATCATCTTGCCAAAGAGCAGCGCGATCACCACAGCTGGCGTGAATGCGAGAATAATATTAATCAGCAAGCGCAGACCCACTGCGTCCTTACCGAAAAAGCCTAGAACCATCTGCTTCACACGCTGGAAGTACAGCCCCGCTACTGCGATGATAGCTCCCCCCTGTATACAGACGGAGAAGGCATTCATAGCCGTAGAGCTCTTCATACCCAGAAGATACTGTGTGACGATGAGATGCCCCGTAGAGCTAACGGGGAGATACTCCGTGATACCCTCGACGATACCGAGGATGATGGCTTGTAAAACAGTCATTTGTCACAGCATCATACCTACTTTCTGTTCAGAGGTCAATGACTAAATCCCGCGCAGCCCTCTTCCCCATCCCCCTAGGCAGGTTCTCGTAATTCGCAGCGCGAAATCACGAAGGGATTTTTCAGCGCATTTTTTTCATTTTCGACGGAGCATAATGGCTTATTCGACGAGAAAAGGGTAAAAATACGCGAAAAAGACCGAGTGAGTCGCGCTGTTTACTTCATTTTCTACATCCACTTTTGTGGAAAACGAATTGCGAGAACTTGCCCCTAGCCCACCGCTGCTATGCTTGACCTAAGCTCTCTGCTGTGTCATACTCTACGCACATGCTTGATCTATGCCTCATAGGAACAGGTGGCACACTGCCGCTGACAAAACGCTGGCTCACTTCCCTGCTGATACGTTATCGCGGGAGCAGCATCCTCATCGACTGCGGTGAGGGCACACAGATAGCAGCCCAGTGCGCGAGCATGTCATTAAAGCCAGTAGACCTCCTCCTACTCACACACCTACACGCTGACCATATCAGTGGCCTACCAGGACTGCTGCTCACCATGGGGAATATGGGAAAGACGAGCCCCCTGCGCATCGTCGGTCCAGCGGGAACACGCCGCGTCGTAGAGTCGCTCTGCTGCATCGCGCAGGGCATAGGCTTCGAGCTACAAATCGAAGAGTGGGAAAAGGAGCGTGAGACGATCAGTTTCCTCGACATGGAGGTCACCGCCTTCCGTGTCTTGCATGGTATTATCTGTTATGGCTATAGCTTCGAGCTCAAGCGCAAGGGGAAGTTCGACCCTACGCGTGCACGCGAGCTCCCCATCCCAGTACAAGCATGGGGCATCCTCCAGTCAGGAGAGACTTACGAGCATGAAGGCATCACCTACACGCCCGATCAGGTAATGGGAGCCGAGCGCTCAGGTTTAAAACTCACCTACTGTACCGACACGCGCCCTGTACCTATCATCAAAGAAATGGCTGCGAACTCCGACCTCTTCATCTGCGAAGGCATGTACGGAGAGGACGAGATGCTCATGAAGGCTCTGGAGAACCGCCACATGCTCTTCAGCGAAGCAGCAGAGCTCGCGCGTGACGCTGGCGGAGTGAAGGAACTCTGGCTTACCCACTACAGCCCCTCCATGCCTAACCCACGCGCCTATCTTGATAAGGCAACGCGCCACTTCGAGCGCACAAAAACAGCCCGAGATGGCTGGGTGAAGACGCTGACCTTCTCAGACGATGAGGGTGAAGCTCAGGGTGAGTAAGGACTCATTACCCGCCCCCTCACTCTCTGTACAAAAATGCACCCCGCTCAACTTCATGAGCAGGGTGCGAAATAATTTTACTGAAACGATGGGATCAATTATTCAGTGATCTTGAAGAACTCTTCGCAAGCTGCTTGAAGTTCAGCATTGTCGTAGTACTTCAGTTCGATCAGCTTTGCCTGAACTCCTGCCATAGCTTCTTCGATTTCTTTCATGAAAGCTACGAATTCAGGATCACTCATCTGCTCACCCATATACTGCTGTTCTTCTGGGGTGAAGGAAGCAGCTACTTTTTCCATTTCAGCCTTAACAAGAGTAGCCTTCTCGTTAATCGCAGTAATGGATGTTGCGGCAGCAGCTGGCGTGCTTGTTTCGCTTTGCACAGCGTCGAGCACGTCGATGAACTCGCTTGACAGTTCTAAAGCACTACCCATGAGTGCTACGAAGTTCTGTACATTAGCTGTTTCTTCTGCAGAAACAGTTTGTACAAGAGCGGGTACAGCGCACAGGGCGCACAGGGCGTAAGTAGAGGTATTTCTCATAACAGAGGTTATTTAGACTATTATTTACTTAATGTCAAGCGTAAATATCTTTCATCATCTGATGGGGGAGAATCAGCGCGTTTATCAGCAGGCCTTAGGCGGCATCCGCATGGCGGCGACGGCGGCGCATGGCAGCAGCTGGAATGAGTATGAGAATGAGTACTGCACTGCTGGGCTCAGGTATACCTGCAGAAGTGAGACCAGAGTAGCCCATTTCCTGCAAGAAGAAGATCTCCTGATCCGAAAGCTCACGCTTGATGTTCCCCACAGTCAGGGCGAAGTTC
This sequence comes from uncultured Akkermansia sp., assembly GCA_964370895.1. Classification (GTDB taxonomy): domain Bacteria; phylum Verrucomicrobiota; class Verrucomicrobiia; order Verrucomicrobiales; family Akkermansiaceae; genus Akkermansia. Next base: position 8,549 of record CAYJLR010000049.1, read on the forward strand.
ATCAGAGCGTTTGGATCACTCTCGTCGCTGATATGGGAGATACTCGAGCCTGGTGCGTAGGTAGCAGGGTTGTGGATGTTGATCCCGTTGCTTGGGTCACCGAGCGCTACAGTTGCTCCTAGGGTGAGCTCGGTAGGATCATTACCTGGGAGATTCTGGAGTATCATGGTGTCAAAGCTCGTGATGTTGTACACAGGATTGTTATTCTCGTCGGTTACATCACCGCGCTGACCGAGGATGAGTCCGCTATCCACTGTTCCATCGAATAGTGTGGAGCCGAATCCCATACCATGCGTGATCTCGTGGAGAAGTACACTGTAAAAGTCTGATTTTTTAGTACCTATATCTGTCCCAGTACCGTAGTAGAAGTCTTTTGTGCTATTAAATTTGATCGTGAAGTCATTCCCCTCAGTGAGGGTCTTATTATGCAGCAACTTCGCCTCTGATCGATAGAGTACATTATAGGACAAGCCATTACTCTCATTTGTAAAAGGCGTGTAGGATGCTGCAGAATTGCCACTCGTCGAGCCCCCATAGAGCTGCAGGCTAGAACTTGCGACCCCCAGCGTGTTGCCACCGAGCGTGTCAAAATCGAGGGTGAAAGTAATCCTATTCGAAGCAGCAAGCGAGTAATTCGTCTCCAGAAGCCCTCCCCAATAATCAATGGAAGCCATCGAGGCCGCGACAACTCCGTCCAAATCAACGGTGCTATTCCAGCTTGCAGTATTAACGAGATTCATGACGAAGAAGTCATTCGAGATCGTCTGTGTGGTCGCATCATAGTCTGCGGCTAGCGCTGCACCACATAAGAGAGTGAGGAGTGTACTAAAAAGTTTCATAATGCCAAAATATAACAAAATCCTGAATAGAAAACAAGTACTTTTGTATGTATAACGCTAAATCGCAAATAGTTAATCAAAAGTAAAAACTAAATTCCCCGATAATCATGGCATTTTTCGAGCCTAATAAACCAGAATAATATCAAAAAATGCCCCTACACAGCGGATGGTAGAGTCAGATTAATCGCGCGACTAGGACTAGTCGCGTGTCTAGGGGCTGGGTCTAGGAATAGCTAGGATAAGGCAGCGAAGCTACCTCCTGCTACCTCGCCTTGCGGTAGCCCTTCACAAGTCGCGCTATATAGCGCTCCATGTCAGGCAGGTTTTCTCTGATACTGCGTGCGAGAGCTAGCTGATTACGTGCGCGCATCAGATTATGCTTCTCTTTTTCGCAGCGGAAGTACTTGTCCCCATCCAGATAGTCGGTGAGGAAGCGTATACCAATTTCTGTGGTGATGAGCCAGCCTGAGAAGGCTAAGAGCTCGATCTCCTTATCCGTTAGGAACTCATGCGTCGCATCGAGGAAACCTTCAGCTAAGGATTCAAAGAAGGGGAGCTGCATCACGACCTTGCTCAGATCTTCCTCATCCTCACTCGCTCTACAGGTGGCCGTGCGAACCATGTCGCCAAAGTCATAGAGCGACAGACCAGGCATGACGGTATCAAGGTCGATCACGCACACGGCTTCGTCCGTATCCGCATCCAGCATGACATTGTTAATCTTCGTATCATTATGCGTGATGCGCGTCGGAAGCTCACCTGCCTGCTGCAGGTCGATGAGTTTACTGAGTTCTGGTGCCCAAACTGCCAGCTGCTCAAGCTCGGCTTGGCAGTCGGCTTTACGCCCCTTCACATCGGCTTCTGCACTCAAAAGAAGAGCTGCATAGCGCTTCGGGGTATGGTGGAAGTCCACGATGCTTTCGCGGATATCCTCAGGATTCATATCAGAGATAAGGTCTTGGAATGCCCCGAAGGCATAGCCCGCCTGATAGGCCTGACGCGTGTTCTCCACGACATCATAAGTATGCGTGCCGTCAATGTTGTTGTAGCAGCGCCACAGACCGCCTTCTTCGGGGAGCTCGATATAGTTGCGACCGCCACGCGCTGGATAGAGTGTCAGTGGCTGACCTACGATGGAAGGGCACTTGCGGCGCAGAACCTTCCAGCGTATGTGGCGCGTGACCTTCTCCACATTCTTCATGACGATGATGGGATCAGGGAAGACGTACTCATTAATGCGCTGCAAAATATAGTAATCATCATGACCATCCTCTGTACGGTAGCATGCGCGATAAGTGGTATTAATGTGTCCGCTATTGAGCTCTTCGCCATGCAAGAACTCTCCGCTGATAGCAAAGTGATCACCAATGCGAGCAATACGAGCTTCAAGCCCACTTAATTCACTGATACTAGGGGTCATGGTAAGAAATTATCTAGGATGAAAAGGAGAAAACATTCAGAGCAGTCTGTCGGGACAGCCTTTAACTAATGCAGTCTACCATTTTAGCTATTCAGCGTCAAGGCTAAAGTACTTAGTATTCTAAATTGTTATAATACTAAATGGTATGTTTTACCGTTGACAATCCGAGCGCTGTTATGCTAACTTTTATTCATGCACATATCTCGTTTAGCATCTCTATGTTTTCTTCTAGCATCGCTTAGCCTACCTGCTCTTTCGGTGGAGTATAAAAAGATGACAAATAAAGAAAAATCAGCACTTTTTGCCGAGGTGAAAGAGGAGCTACCCGATACGCTCAAGGGGAAGATCTCTGCAAAATCCATCAAAGGGCGCGAACTTCTCTTCCCCCGTCGCTTCGTCATCGCGCGTAATGCATCCACCCTCGTCTGCCTCGACGAAGAGAACAAGGAGATCATCGTCGTCACCCCCCTCACCCCGCAGCAGAAAAAAGAACTCATGGGCAGTGTGAAGGAGGCGAGTAATCTTAAACTCATCCCACGCGATTATCTCAATCAGATTCACCCAGACAGCATGTTCAGTCAGGAAGAGGCACGCAAGACCCTGCCCATCGCCTATCAGGACTTCTCTGAGGACTACCTCGTCTACGCCACCGACGATCACTATATATCCCTGCACCATGTACCCACCGAGTCGGGAGATGTCGTCACCGAGCTAGCCATACGCTGCACAAAGCCCTCTACAACTAATGTCATGCAGCTAGGCGCAGCAGGCGGCAGTGCAGACTACTTCCCCATCTCAAAGGATATCGAGTCTGACCTACACCGTGAGCTCCAGTGGGACCTCATGGGGCAGCTCTCTCGCCTCCTCTCTGACAGGCTCGCTAGCAATATGTACCTATGCGGGCTTAATAAGGAAAGCTGGAAGCAGGGCTGGTACGCAGGACGCTTCCTCCCCCTCCCCTTAACCCTTCCTGTGAAGGAGCAGAAGGGCGACGCCCCGACAGAGAACATCCTCTCTGGCATGGACAAGCTACTGGAAGCAAGCTTCGGTCGTCACTACCTCGGTCTCTCTACTCTCGTGACCCAGTACCCTGATACCTATTTTAAAGTAGCCGACCCTGAAGAAGCAGCCGATGCCGATCGTGGCAGCTTCCAGCCACTCCAGCTCATCATCCCTGGACTAGAAGAAGAATTCATCGCACCGACAGCGCCCATCTACTACATACCCACGCGCGGAGAAAACTTCAAGGAGGTCGCCAGCCGCGCCCTCGTCCTGCAAGCTGAACATATCAAGCGTGAGCTCAAGCAGCTCCAAAGCGACTATGCACGCTTTCTCAAGGATCACTCCATCCAGCAGCCAGTAGCCGCCCAGCTCGCGCAGGACTGGAAACTCTCCCTCGACACCTACGTCGAGAGCATCATCGGAGAGGAAGGCAGTCTGGACAGAGAACTCGCGAAGGCACTAGAAGAGCTCGAAGCACCCGAAGATCCTAAGGCGAAGAAGCACCACCAGTCACCTGTCTACGAACTGGGCGCAGATCTGCAAAAAAAATGACCCTACAAGTATGAGCACAACAAGCAAATTCAATGAGCTCAGCGATCACTTCGCTGAGCTAGAAGGCCGCCGCCCTCGCCTCCTCCTCTGTAGCCTCAGCACGACTGAGGAATCAGAGAAGGCACTACGCATCTATGCCGCCTGCTTCGCGGATGCAGGCTACGATGTCGACATCAGTCCACGCGGACAGAGTGCTGCCTCCTGCGCGAAAATGGCAGCAGAGAATGACGTACACCTGCTGGGTGTCTACAGCACGGCAGGGATCACGCAGGACAGCGTCGATGATCTGAGACGCGCTCTAGCCGAGCAGGGACGAGATGATATCATCCTCTTTAGCCGCGCAGCAGAGCCCAGCCAGCTCGATGGCATCGCTTACCACTTCCATGACAGCAGCATGGAAGCGGACGTGGGGATGCTACTTGAGCAGCTGATCAATTGGATAGAATAATAGACACTGGGCAGTGATCACTGCCTGTCACCTCAGGGTGTATGCGAGCCTCCACGAGACGGGGGCTCAGGCAGCCTGAGAGACCGAAGTAGTCGATGCGCCAGCCCACATTGCGGGCACGCGCACCACCGCGGTAGCTCCACCAGCTGTATGCACCAGCCTCATCGGGGTGCAGCAAGCGGAAGCTGTCGACGAAGCCGCTTTCTAGGAGCTTCGTGAAGCCGGCACGCTCCTCATCGGAGAAGCCTGCGCTGAAGTGATTCGCAGAAGGGCGAGCGAGGTCGATCTCCTCGTGAGCTACATTGAGATCGCCACAGAAGATGACTGGCTTTGTCTCATTGAGTTTGACGAGATACTGGCGGAAGGCCTCATCCCAGACCTGTCGGTATGGGAGACGCAGCAGCTCATTTTTTGAGTTTGGCGTGTAGCAATTCACCAGATAAAAGTCTTCGAACTCCATCGTGGCGACACGCCCCTCGTCATCATGCTCCTCGATACCGATGCCTGTGCTCGTAGACAGAGGCTCGATGCGAGAAAGAATCAGCACACCCGAGTAGCCAGCACGCTGGGCAGGATTCCATACCGCGTAAGGCCATGCATTAATCCACTCGCTGTCCACCTGTGCCTGACGAGCTTTGATCTCCTGGAGGCACAGCACATCGGGAGCGAGTGCATTCATATCTTCGACTATGGTTTTACCGAGCACGGCACGGAGGCCATTTACATTCCAGCTGACAAGTTTCATGAAAGAATGCTAGCGTTTCTTAGAGGAATTGTAAATAAAAAAGATCCACGAAGCCACAAAAAGCAAAGCACAGCAAGGGGAGTCCAGAGACATTTTGCGGAAGAGCAAAATGAGACACAAATCGCACTGCGATTTGAGACGAAGAAAAGGCGAGATACCTCTCGCCTGTCCTTCGCGTTCGCGAAGGTGATGAGGAAAAAGTCCAAGACACTTCTTGGACGGCCAGAGCATAGCGAAGGTGATGAGGACACGTTCCTCTGGCAGGATGCAAGGACAGCGTCCTTGCTG
>CAYJLR010000050.1:0-13465 GCA_964370895.1 uncultured Akkermansia sp.
AATCGCCGTATTTTATCGAGCGCATGGTCGAATCGTAATCATCGCCCAATTGTAATGTAAGCGGCAAATTCAAATGAGTAAAGGGTTCATCAATTCCCAAGAGCGAGGCTGTTGCCTTTTTTTGAGCATGAGAGAGAGCAAGAATTTGCACCACGGCACTCGGATCATTAGTAATACTGCTTGGAGTATCTACCGTATCGCTTGAGACGAGTCTTTCAATACCTCCTAAATGATTATTTTTCTCCATGACAATTTCCTTATAGTTGTAGGTCAAGGGATTTTTTTCAGGCAGTCTTGCGATCCCATCTGCATCACAGGTCAGCAAGAGAGGTGTGTCTTTGTATTTTAAGTAACGATAAAAATCTCTCACAATCGAGTACCCAGGACCGCTTGGATAAACTGGCACGGTACCTATAAGAACCAGTGCTCCTGCAACGCCCTTGCCATTTTTATCAACTACTTTTACTTGTAGCTCTTCTTTCGTTTTTTGTTGAAGGCAGTAAGATTAACAACTTGAGCAAATCATACTTAAAAAAGCAGCCCCTAATAATACGAAGGATTTTTTCATTTCCTTTATCATTGTTTCATCTTTCTAGTACATTAGCACAATAGAGGATTTTTGCAATGCACTTCTTTCTCATCCCTCAGAAATCCCCCCTAGGCATGCTAGAGAAAAGGCTTGGATTTCGCTAGATTCCATACTATACTTTTCGTACAAAATCATGAAATCCTTCATCCGTTTACTTTTCTTACTCATCTGCAGTTTTTTCACAGCTGCGGGCATCGCTATCCTCTTTATTTACGGTGAAAAGGGATTTCAGTTTATTGACTTACCAGGTGGCGCACGATTCGGGGCGATTGCCTACTGGAGCTATGCGCTCATGGGGCTGCTCTTCACTGCTGTCTTCGGCTACCTTGTCACGCGCATCATCACCCCCGCGCTGGCACTAGTGCAGGCTGGCTGCTTCTTACTCATCGCGACGGCTGGACATCTAGCCAACCAGCAGTACACGGAAACGGATCATCTCGTCTCCCTAGACTCCGAGATGAAAAGCCCCCTTCAGCTCGACGAGATGAAACTGTACCTCACGAAGCTTAACGTCATAGGAATACAGCATGCCGCTGACATCACGATCAAGGCAGGCAAGGGCGAGCACACGCAGACCCTCATCATGGGACAGACCATCTCAGAGCGCGGCTGGAATATCACCTACTGGGGCAGCTTCGATGACGCTATCTCGATAGCATGTCTGTATCAACCTGGAAGCTTCTGGATGCGCGTGGGTAACATAGGCTGTGTACTAAGTATAGCCGCGAGTGGTCTCTGCCTACTGATGCGTAAGAAAAAGACTCCAGCCTCATCCCAAGATACACCTCAATCTAGCACTCACTAATTCTCCCATGCCTACGGTATCCCTTTCCCTAGACACACGCTCCTACGACATCGTCGTGGAAAATGGAGCGATTGACTCGATAGCTTCTCTGCTCCAGTCTCAGAATATCTCGGGGCGCATCGCGCTCATCACTGACTCGACAGTCGCTCCCCTCTATGCGGATCGCGTCGAAGCGAGCCTCAGTGCAGCTAGCATGAGCTACAGCCGCCACGTCTTCCCTGCGGGCGAGCAGTCGAAGAGCTTCCAAACGGTAGAAACACTCGTCGGTGAGATGGTGGAGGCAGGACATGATAGAAAGAGCATCGTCATCGCGCTAGGTGGCGGAGTCGTCGGTGACATGGCAGGCTTCCTCGCTTCCATTTATTACCGAGGCATCCCCTTCGTGCAGATCCCGACGACTGTCATGGCGCAGGTCGATAGCTCGGTCGGAGGGAAGACTGCTGTCGACGTCATCGGAGGAAAGAACCTCGTCGGAGCCTTCCACCAGCCACGCATGGTCATCGTCGATCCTGAGACACTGGACAGCCTCCCTCCACGCGTCGTGCGCGAAGGCATGGCGGAAATGGTGAAGCATGCGGCGATACGTCAGCCTTCCATGATACCCGCCCTCATCCAGATGGCTGAGGAATTAGAAAGTGGATTCTCCCCTGAGACACGCGCCCAGCTCCCCCAGATCCTCGCGGACAATATCGCCATCAAGGCGCGCATCGTCGAGCAGGATGAGGAAGAGCGACTCGGCATCCGCGCCCTGCTGAATCTCGGTCACACGCTCGGGCATGGTGTCGAAGCCTCCCTCCCCTATGGCGAGATGCTGCATGGCGAAGCGGTATCCTATGGTCTACGCGCTGCTCTCTTCCTCTCCCGCATGCATGCTGGGCTTCCAGCAGAAGATGAGCAGACTATTCTTCACCTCCTTGAAGTAATCGGCTTACCTCTTGTTCTCGACGCATCTATGGATGAGGAACTTATCTTGAAGAAGACTGCGACGGACAAGAAGTTCTCCGCTGGCTCTATACGCTTCGTCTTACTCGATCGCTTAGGTGAAGCCCATGTGAGCCACAAGGTAACGGTCGATGATCTGAAAAAGGCAATTCAATGCTTGAAGTCTGATCTCACTTCGTGCTAGAATAACCCATTACTTTCAATTTTATTATGATAGACCCACGTATTACACAGTTAGCTAAGAATCTCATCACTTATTCATGCCACCTCGAAGCAGGCGAACATGTCCTCATCGAAGTGACAGACGTACCCGACACCATCGGTCTCGCCCTCATCCGTGCCGCCCGCGAAGTAGGCGCACACCCTCACCTGCGTGTGAACCACTCACGCCTGACACGTGAGATGTTCATGGGCGCAGAGGAAGACCAGTACAGCGATATCGCTGATATCTCCCTCGCAGAGATGCAGAAGATGTCTGCTTACATCGGCATACGCGGTGGGGACAACAGTTTCGAATATTCCGACGTTCCTGCTGATCGCATGAGCCTCATCATGAAGCTCCTCCGCCCCATGCAGGATCAGCGTGTGAACCACACAAAGTGGTGCGTCCTGCGCTGGCCATCTCCCTCCATGGCTCAGGCTGCTGGCATGAGCACAGAGGCATTCGAAGACTTCTACTTCCGCTGCTGCTTGGCAAACTATGCTGAGCTGAAGGTCGCCATGGACAAGCTCGGTGAGCTCATGATGAAGACAGATCAGGTTCACATCGTCGGACCTGGAACAGATCTCCGCTTCTCCATCAAGGGCATGCCAGCCATCACCTGCGCTGGTAACTGTAATATCCCTGATGGCGAAGTATTCTCCGCTCCTATCAAGGACTCCGTGAATGGTAAGATCAGCTACAACACACCTTGCGTCTATCGCGGCATAGGCTTCGACGGCATCGTTCTCGAATTCAAGAACGGCAAGATCGTCCATGCAGAGTGTAATGGCAAGACAGCTGAGCTGAACAACATCCTCGACAGCGACGAAGGAGCTCGCTTCATCGGTGAGTTCGCCATCGGTACGAACCCTGAGATTCTTCACGCGATGCGCGATACGCTCTTCGACGAAAAGATCGCAGGTTCCTTCCACTTCACACCAGGTCAGGCCTACGAAGAATGCGATAACGGTAACCGCTCTCAGGTTCACTGGGATCTTGTCAACATCCAGCGCTCCGACTACGGTGGCGGTGAGATGTACTTCGATGGAGTTCTCGTACGCAAGGATGGTTTCTTCCTCGATCCAGCCTTCGCGATTTTAAATCCTCCTGCAAATCTTAAATGAGCAAGGAGCTAAAAGTGAAACCGCCCAGTCTCTGGGCGGTTTTATTCGGCACAGGGAAGAGAAAAATATTCTGGAGCCTCGTCCTCCTCGCCTTCCTTTCTTTCCAAGGTGTCAAGATGTTTGGGCGCTGGGGTGCGTCTGAATTAGAGACGACTCATACGAGCATCGTTCACGATGACTTCGCTGCGCAGGCGCCCTTGCGCATTGCCCTCTTCGCTGATGTTCATGAAAACCGAGCCTTGCTCAAGGAATCTATCAATATCATCAGGGAGGCAAAACCCGACCTCATCATCTTCGGTGGAGATCTCGTCATGGTAGGACAGCGAATGAAACGCACGCATGAGCCCATCACAGCTCTACGCGAGCTCCCCAAAATAGCCCCCACCTTCGCCATCCTCGGGAATCAAGACATGGAGCGACTCCCAGAAGTACAGCGAGTGCTCGACGAGTCTCATATACGAATCCTGCGAAATGAGCGTCTCGACTGGACAGGCGCTAAGGGGCATAGACTGAGCATCATCGGTCTCGGGGACTGGAATGAGGGCGACATGAAACCTGAGCTCTGCATGAAAGCTCCGGATGCAGAAGAGCTGCCAGTGCTCCTACTCTCACATGATCCAGAGAGCCGTCATCTTCTCGAAAACTATGACTGGGATATCATGCTCAGCGGTCACACGCACGGTGGGCAGTTAGGGAATCCCTTCACGGGTGAGTACATCAGCTTCCGCTCCGACATGCCTGCGGGGCTCTATCGCTTGAATAACAAAAATAAGCAGCAAATATTTGTAACGCGCGGCATCGGAGCTGCCTACGGGATGCGCTTTTTCTGCCCACCTGAATTGAGCATTATAGACATCACTGCGCATAAAACTCCCTAGGTCTTTGCTAGCAAAAATTCTGGATAGTTGAGCAAAAAAGTATACAAAAAAAACCTTGCAAATTACGTATAAATTCGCTAGGCTTGCTCCATTCAGGGTAAGGACCATACGCCCACGATTTCCCAAACTCTCTACACTAGGTTTTTCATGAAAAAATTTCATTTCCTCGGCATCTGTGGTACTGCCATGGGGGCTTTTGCTTCAGCTTTAGCACGACAAGGACATCTCGTATCAGGCTCTGATGAAAAAGCCTATGACCCGATGCGTTCCTTCTTGCTCAACGAAGGAATCCAGATATTCGAAGGCTACAATGCTGAGAATATACCTTCTGACACGGATATCGTCATCATCGGTAATGCGATGAGCCGTGGGAATGTGGAGGTAGAAGCGACCCTGAATCGAGGTCTGCGCTACATGAGCCTACCCGAAGCGATCAAGGAATTCTTCCTCTGGGGTCGCCACAACTTCGTCGTCACAGGCACTCACGGCAAGACGAGCACAACATCTCTTCTCGCGTGGCTACTCGAAGACGCGGGACTGAATCCAAACTTCCTCATCGGTGGCATCCCACGTAATTTTAAACGCGGTGGACGCTTCAGCGATTCTCAGTACACCGTCCTTGAGGGGGATGAATACGACACCGCTTTCTTTGACAAGCGATCGAAGTTCCACCACTACCTTCCTGAGCTCGTCATCGTGAATAATATAGAGATGGACCATGCAGATATCTTCGAAAATCTCGAGCAGATTAAGAAGTCATTCTACCACTTACTACGTCTCGTTCCTAGCAAAGGCTGCGCTCTCGTGAATGCGGACTGTGTAAACTGCCGCGCTATTGCTGCCCTCGTGCCCAAGGAAGTTCCTGTAAAACTTGTCGGTCAAGGCGACAACGCTGACATTCGTATCGAGAATATCGAATACGCAGAGCAGAGTAGCAGCTTCACGCTACAGGGTGAGACCTACAATATCCCAATGACGGGTGAGTTTAATGTGTATAACGCAGCTATGGCGACGAGCGCAGCTCTCTTTGCTGGCATATCACCAGCAAGCATTCGCAAGGCTCTGAGCGGCTTTCTCGGCATCGCACGTCGCCAAGAATTACGTGGCTGCGAGCGCGGAGTATGCGTGATCGATGACTTCGCACACCACCCGACTGCCATTTACAAGGCAGTGCATGCTCTACGCCAGCGTTACCCTCAGGGGCGCGTCATCGCTATCTTTGATCCGCGCAGCAATACTTCTGGTAGTAATCTCTTCCAAAAAGAGCTGGCTGACGCACTCGCACAGGCAGACTATGCTGTCGTAGCCCCAGTGGAAAACGCCTTCAAGTATACGGAGAATACCATTCTTGATATCAATATACTTTCGAACGACATTCTCGCTACAGGCACTGAATGCTACCTCGCGAGTGGAGTAGACGACATTGTTCAGCATCTTATGCCTGCAGTACATGAGGGAGATGTCCTTCTTGTGATGAGTAATGGTGGCTTCGGAGGAATACACCAGAAGCTTCTTGACGCATTAAAGCAAGGCTAAGGCTTAACTCACGGAGTTTAGCAAGTAAGCTACAATCATCGTCTCAGTAGTTTTAATAAAAAAAAGTCGCAGCAATCATGCTGCGACTTTTTAATTAAAGAGGTAAATTCTTGAGAGTTTACGCACACGGCTTAATTAGCCATTCCGAAACGGTCTTGAATATCACTGAAGATGCGATCTCTCAGTGTTCTTGCTTTTTCGATATCTCTAGTCTTAAGAGAGAAACGAAGTCGTTCGGCAGTTGCGTCCGAGCGATGTACTGTTACGTGGCACCACCAGACGCCTCGGTTATTCCAGAGGTGGTGGTTTGGATTCTCGTCGTTGATGCGGAGTGCGATTTTTGTCTTTTTAGCGGCCATGGCCTGTTCCTTTCTAGTGTGTATAGACAGGCCATTTCTAGCTCTCGAAGATTCATCTCGCGTTCGTGAGGAACCGTCCTACGGTCTCCCTGTCTACTTTAATAGACAACCTTGGGAGACCATCTGTTCAAAAAAAACAGAATTAATAGAGGATGCCTGCTTTTTTCAGCGTATTATAAGCACCATTCTTGGAGATAGTGCGAAGCGCCTTGCAGGAGATCTTCATGCGGATGTAGCCACCCTTGCCACCGTTGAGTTCAGGAACCCAGATGCGCTTTTCTTGAAGGTTAGGGTATACGGTACGAGTAACAGTCTTCGTAACGTGACGACCGATACCACCCTTTTTCTTAGCAAGACCGGAGCGGTGAATGCGGCGGCCTTTACGTGGCATGGCAAATGTAATGTTGCAGATTCTGGACATAGTATTATTATGTGGGTTGAAAGTTAACCGAGCACTGATTGTACATTATTTTTTTTAGACGTCAAGCAAAACAAGAAATCTTATCTAAAAAACTTAGCGCTTAATACTAGCTTTGCCATGCTCACGTGCCCATCTTGCTATGAGTCTTTTCTGCTTCTTCCTGATAGACAAACGTTTTCTATTTACAAAGAAACGGCTAACGCAAATAAGAAAGTGCATAGACATGACAGCTAGTTTTAGCACGAGCGTGAGGCATCCCCCTGTGATGGAGCGACGTCTCTCTATCTCTGGTAACCATGAGATGAGGCTTGCGCCTGAGAGACGCTGCCACCAATTCGTCATCCCAAACTCCTGATAAAAGAGTATCTCCTCTTCGCTACACCCCCCTCCTTTAAGTCGCTCACCCATGATGGTAAGAACATTATTATCAGAGTTAGCAAATGCGCGCAGATAATTATCGGAAGCCGAGCCGCCCCAGATGCGGTAGAGCATCGTGACTTCATCCGTGTAGGCGAATACAGGGTGCTGTGCGGCCATACGCATCCAGCCCACGGTATCCCCATGCATCTTCACCCCTACAGGGAAAGGATCATGCGGCAGAGCTTCGCGCTTCGCCACGACGCAGCATACTGTAGTGCGCTTATCACCCTCCAAGAACCATCGGCCTAACTTAAACTCGACACTACTAGGGTCGGCAGAGTGTGTCCTTATATCCTCCTCCGCTATATCAGTCACGCGTTTATGCTGACTGATACTCCAAGCTATCTCGGGGTGCTGCTCATGAAAATTCTTTGCTATAGCAAGATGCTGCGGTAGCCACGCATCATCGCTATCGAGGAAGGCGACATATTTCCCGCGCGCCTCGCGAATTCCGCGATTGCGCGCACCACACTCACCTTCATTCTTCTGATCGATGATGCGTAAGCGAGGGTCGGTTTCCTCTTGCAGAAGTGCGAGTGTAGCATCGGGGGATTCATCATGCACGGCGATAATCTCGAAGTCCCCTTCTGTCTGAGCATAGATACTAGCGAGTGTCGTTTTTATGAAACGCTCCGCTCCATAGCAGGGAATAACGATACTAAATAGGGGGGATCCTGCTTGATGCTCGCTCATGACTCACTATCCTGCTTAATGCGTCGACTCACAAAGTAACGTGGGCGACGCTTGGACTCCATGTAGGTCTTCCCCACATATTCACCCAGAATTGACATGCAGAGCATGGTCGTACCACCGATGAACCAGATAGAGAAGTTCAGTGTCGCCCAGCCTGTAGGCGTGATTCCGCGGAAGTAGTCCACAACAATCCAAGCCATCATCATCACACTAACTACAGTGATACAAAGCCCCAAGCACGCAATAAAGCGTAGTGGCACCACTGAAAAGGAGGTGATAGCATCTAAGCTCAGTTTCACGAGGCGACTCAGGGAGAACTTACTCTCCCCCTGCTCGCGGTCGAGCACCTTAAAGGAGATAGCGCACTGGCGGAAGCCCAGTGACTTCAGCATCACACGGAACATGAGATGAGCCTCTTCATACTCAGAGAGCGCATCAATCACCTGTCGCGTCATGAGGCTATAGTCTGTATGATTACGCAGGAGAGGCGTGCCTAGCATGCCCATGATTGAATAAAAGCCATGTGACAGGCTATGGCGTAGGCCGCTTTGCTTACCTCTGTTTTCCTTGATTCCATAGATCAGCTCGTAGCCTTCTTGATACTTCGCCAAAAATTCATCGAGCGCTTCTATATCAAATTGCAAATCCGCATCCATGCAGACCGCCACGTCACAATCCTGACGGATCTCCATCAGACCTGCCCAGAGCGCGTACTCCTTCCCTCTATTTGCAGCCAGCCCCGCTATACTGATGTACTGTGGGTACTGCTGCTGCATCTTCACGAGGATATCCCATGTCTTATCGGTAGAACCATCATCAATGAAGAACAGATAGCTATCTGCTGCAATAAGCCCCCCCTCAACGCACGATTTTAACTTGCCGATCAATACAGGAATATTGATCGGAAGGGCTTCCTCTTCCTTGTAGCAAGGGAGGACGATGGCAAGACGTGGCTGAGGAATGGGCATAAGTAAGTATCTTTTATTAGGCGTGCAGCGCCTGTCCACTGGCTGCGAGTACCGCCTCGTGTATAGCCTCTGAGAGGGTAGGGTGAGCGAAGATCATGTGGTGGATATCTTCATCCGTGAGCTCGCTTTCGAGGGCAAGCCCTGGTGTAGCGATGAGCTCTGTAGCGTTCTCTCCGACGATATGCGCGCCGAGTAGCTCACCATGCTCCGCTCCGAAGAGGAGCTTCACAAAGCCATCTGTAGAGCCTACAGCGACAGCCTTACCGAGCGCCATGAAGGAGAACTTACCGACCTTGTACTCGACTCCAGCTTCCTTCAGATCGCGCTCACGCTTACCGACGCTAGCCACCTGAGGGTGGCAGTAGGTGCAGCTAGGCACGAAGTGAGGCTGACGTGGCTGATAATCTGCGTTAAACATACCTTCTACAGCCTGAACAGCTTCAAAGCTCGCTGTATGTGCGAGCAAGATACCGCCGATGCAGTCACCTGCCGCGTATACTTGAGGGAGATTTGTCTCGTAGCGATCATTGACTTGAATGAACCCCTTTTCATTGAGCTCTAGACCCGCCACTTCAGGAAGAACTGGCACGACACCAATGGCTACGAGGCAGACATCTGCCGTGAGCTCTTGGGTCTTCCCTTGCTTCGTCGTGATGGTCGCACAGACCTGATCACCGAGATCCTGGAGAGACTCGACGCGAGCTCCAGCCATGCAGGTGATACCCTGCTTCTTGAAGGAGCGTTCGAGTGCTGTGCTGCTGTCGTCATCTTCATTTGGAAGGATGCGAGGGAGGGCTTCTACAAGCGTGATCTTCGTACCAAAGCCATGGTAGACGTAGGAGAGCTCTGTTCCGATAGCTCCGCTACCGATGACGATCATACTCTCAGGGCGTTTTTCTGTAATGAGTGCGTCCTTGCTGCTAATAATGGTTTTACCATTGAAGGGGAAGGCTGGGACTTCGCGGCTGCGTGCGCCAGTAGCGAGGAGTACTTTCTCACTTTCCACGACTTCAATAGTACCGTCAGGCTTTGTAATCTCCACCTGACCAGCTGTCAGGATGCGAGCTTCTCCGCTAATGAGTGTAATCTTATGTTTCTTGAAGAGGAACTCTATCCCCTTGCTCAGTCTATCACTGATGGCGCGTGAGCGACCGATGACGGTACTCCAGTCGAGATTCAGACCTTCCGCTTGGATACCGAACTCGCTGCCTCGGTGTTGGAGGGTGTGGAAGAGCTCAGCATTGCGAAGGAGCGCCTTCGTAGGGATACACCCCCAGTTGAGACAGGTACCGCCAGTGCGATCTTTTTCTACGCAAAGCACTTTTTTCCCAAGCTGCGCTGCGCGAATAGCACCTACATAACCAGCAGGGCCACCACCTATCACAATTAAATCATAAGTCATGTGATTATATTATCGCAGAAACCCTGCTTTGACAATAGCAATTTCACCTCAACTTCCGCAGTAATTGATACAAAGTACATCCACGTTTTGAAGTTGACAAAGAATCGCAAAGAACCTAAAGTATGCACATACATTATCACATATGACAAATAATATATACACGCGCGGCATCAGCATATGCCTCAGCCTCATAATACTCTCCTCTTGTGCAGGAGTGCGCCATGATATCGAACAGTTTTTCAAACCCAAGGTCTCTGAAAACCCCTATCGTGGCGCGACACCGACAGCACATACGCCACGTACACAGACAAGCAGCACGCATGCAACAAAACCCCAGTCTGTGCAGCAGTGGACTCCTACAACGAGAAATAGTACACCAGCGACTACCCCGCAGCCACGTCCTCAGACACCTACGCAGCCTATAGCACAGCCTAGTACGCCTTCTCAGAAGATCAACATAGCGGCAAACACACCGCCACCAAGCGCATCTTCGAACAACTCTAGCACGGTAACACAGATCGCCACTCCAGCAGCTCCCTCTGGAGCAGCAGTCACCCCTGCCAATCCTAAGCCCCCCACTCAGCCTGTGGTAGCTCCTCCTGCTCAGCCTCAGCCAGCGAAGGATATCTTCACCGTCTCCCTCGTCGCTGGTAAGCCCACCCACGTCCACCATCCTCACAATCCAGCGAAAATCATACGTGTCACAAATGCCCAAGGCGTCAAGTACCCGAGCGGTACAATCATGCGCGTACCAGGCGAGGACATCCGATTCTACGTACCTTAACTCCTCCTATGAATAAGGCAAAGGATTTCTCCTGCATCAGCATCATAGGACCAGGGCTACTCGGTGGATCTATCGCTCACGCCATACGTGAGCATCTCCCCCACGTGCGCTGCCATATATGGGCACGTCGCGAAGCCCCACTCGAGCTCGCTCGCGAGCTGGGCATCACGCAGCATACCTTCACGGACATCACAGAGGCTGTGCGTGGCGCAGATCTGGTCATTTTATCAAGCCCCATCGGCAGCTTCGAAGAGCTCAGTCGACAGATGCTTCCAGCTCTGGCGAAGGACGCTATCGTCACGGACGTGGGCTCAGTGAAGGCTTACGTGCACCGCACTACGGGACACATGCTCAGCGAGCGTGGCTACCAGTTCATCGGCTCTCACCCCATGGCAGGAGCAGAGAAACAGGGGCTAGAACACGCCTACGCCGACCTCATCAAGGGCGCGACAGTGGCCATCACAAACGATCAGAACTGCGCCAGCGAATCCGTACAGGCACTCGAGCAGTTCTGGCAGAGCATAGGCATGAAGCCTTACTGCATCGCTGCTCAGGATCATGACAGAACGGTCGCACGCATCTCTCATGTACCTCATATTCTCGCTGCCCTCTGCGCACGCACTGCCGATATGGGTGGTGTACCACTGGAAGATCTAAGACGCCTTGCCGCGACTGGATTCCGAGATACGAGCCGCGTGAGCTCTGGCCCTGCCGTCATGTGGGCGGGCATCCTCTGGGAAAACGACGTAGCTGTGCGCGAGACCATCCAATATTGCCTTGAAGATCTCACCAAGCTCGTCACCCTTCTGGAGACCCAAGATCGCGAAGGCACCGAGCAGTGGCTTGCCGAGGGGAAGGCCTCACGCGAGCGCATTCAGGAGAACTAAGCATTTTTCACAACAAATAAAAGCCCTTTGCGCACAATGGCGCAAAGGGCTTTTTATATGGGTTAAATTCAGTTTTTATTGATTAGGGTTCAGGAAGTTCAGCGATCCGTTCAGAGCGAAAAGCGGATAAGATGTCCCCGTTGCTGCGCGGTACACAGAATCATTCTTGAGCACTACTTGATAATAAGTAGAAGGCTGAGTTAGAGTGAGTACGTAGGTATCACCATTATCTGTCCCGCCGACTTGCTGATCTGCTGGTACATCAATAACGAGCGTCACAGAATCCTTATCATTATAAGTATAGGTATATGCTGTCTGGGCTACCACGTCATTTGCGAAGGTGATATTCACGAGAGAGGCACTCACGAACTCGATTAATTCCACATCTTCTTCATAGATCCCCGTTGGAGAATGAGTCATCACGATAGCACCACGCAGTTCATAACCGACGAGTGCCTCAGTGGTCTCAGGGAAGACGGGGATGGTGTAACTCAGATCCTCCTCTGAATCACTTCCTCCGCAGGATGATAGGCTAAGTGCTGGAATACAAGCGAGGCTCAGTGAAGCCATTGCATACAGGGCAGTACGGAATTTTGTTATCATAACTAGTATGTTAATATCACAATTTTCTAACGGGGTCAAGCAGATGAGAGCATCATGACAAAGATCATACTTCCTCTGTCTCGCAAGCATCCTCCACAGCCCCCTCTGCAAAGAGCTCGTAAGCGATAGAATCGACTATCTCCACATCGGTAAATGTACCGACAGGAAGCGTCGGATCGACATGGATAGAGCCATCGACATCGGGCGCATCCCATGCCGCGCGGGCGACACCTGGGCTATCGATGAGTACGCGAAGCGTCTTACCGACAGCAGACTGACCTATCTCGTCAGCGATGGCTGACTGGAGCATATTAAGCGCGTTCACACGACGCTGCTTCGTGGAGTGATGCACCTGATTAGGCATCTTCGCCGCCAGAGACCCTTCTTCGCGAGAGTAGGAGAAGACACCAGCGCGCTCGAAACGGTATTCACGGAGGAAGTCCATGAGCTCCAGATGCTGCTCTTCTGTCTCACCGGGGAGTCCGCTGATGAAGGTCGTTCGTATACCTATACCAGCGACGCGCTCACGCATCTTGGTGATGAGGTCACGGATGTAATTCCCATCCGTTTCGCGACGCATGGATTTCAATAAGTCGTCAGAGATATGCTGTAAGGGGATATCCACATACTTCACCACCTTATCACAAGTAGCGAAGGCATCGATGAGCTCATCGCTCCAGTGAGCTGGATGGGTGTAGAGGACGCGAATCCAGAAGTCACCTTCGATGGCATTAAGCTCATGCAGAAGGGTCGCGAGAGAGTCACCCTGTGAGGAGTCTACACCGCTGGTCTTACTTGCCTTCTTCTTCCACTTATCCATGCCGAAGTAGGTGGTATCCTGAGCGATGAGGT
>CAYJLR010000051.1:0-13136 GCA_964370895.1 uncultured Akkermansia sp.
TTCAGCAGCATCTGCGCATTCGTAGGTGATTTCTGCAGGAAGAAGAGAAGTCGCTCCATCGCTTCGACAGGCTTATGCCCTGCCAGTGCGCGGCGGATGAGGTGCATCTTGCTGAGCATGAGCTCAGGAAGGATGAGTTCTTCGCGACGTGTGCCACTCTTTAAGATATCGACAGCAGGGTAGATGTACATCTCAGCTATACGACGATTCAGTACGAGCTCCATGTTCCCCGTGCCCTTGAACTCTTGGAAAATGAGGTCATCCATGCGGCTGTTCGTCTCGATGAGCGCGGTGGCGAGGATGGTGAGTGAGCCAGCAGTGCGCGTATTACGTGCCGCAGCGAAGAGGCGACGAGGCATCTCCAGCGCGCGGGCATCCAGACCACCACTCATGGTGCGCCCACTGCCGCGATCCGCGTTGTTATAAGCGCGTGCTAGACGCGTGATAGAATCGAGAAGTAGGATGACATGCTTCCCCTGCTCGACGAGTCGCTTCGCGCGCTCGATGCTCATCTCAGCGATGCGGCAGTGCTCGCGCACGTGGCTGTCATTGCTCGAGGCATAGATCTCGGCATGGGGGAGGGTGCGGCGGAACTCTGTCACTTCCTCAGGTCGCTCGTCAATGAGCAGAATCATCAGGTGCATGTCATGCTCATAGTTCGCCTCGACGGCCTCAGCTATGTTCATGAGCAGTGTCGTCTTCCCTGTGCGAGGAGGTGCGACGATGAGGCCGCGCTGACCACGTGCCACAGGGGCGATGAGGTCGAGTGTGCGCGTCGTGTAGCGTGTCGCTGCGGTCTCGAAGCTGAGGCGATGCGTCGGATTCACCGCCTTGAGGTCTTCGAAGTGAGGAGCCTGTGCTGCGATGGTAGGGTCTTCACCATTAATTGCGCTGATGGAGACCATCTGGTGTCCGCGCTCGTAGCGCTGCGACATGCCTGTGATTTCTACGAAGGGGCGCAGGTTGTACTGCTTGATGAGATCGAGTGAGACGTAGACAGCCTCGTCAGAGGGTGCCCAGTTATTATCAGCTGTGCGGACGAAACCGAAGCCCTTGCTCGTGACTTCAAGTATGCCTGTGAGTTCTTCTGGCTCTCCGATGGGGACGTAGGCGCGTGAGGGCTGATCTGAGCCTTCAGCTTGGTTCTTAGGCTTCTTTTTCTGGAAGAAGGGACGCTTCTTCTTAAAGTGCTTTTTCTGCTGCTCGCCATGACCACCTTGTCCTCCCTGCTGTTTTGCGTCAGGGGAGGAATGGTGTCCACCCTGCCTGTTATTATGGCGGGGGCGGAAGTGCTTTTTCTTCGGTGCAGCAGAACTGCCTTGTTCGGAGGAACTCATGTGGAATGGGGGTAAAATTAGAGCTGCTCGTAGAGCTCTTCTGCAATTTCAAAATTGCTAAAGACATTCAAGGTGTCATCATAATCATCGAGAAGCTCGTAAAGCTTCACCACCTTGCGTGCGATGGTGATATCGGTGATCATCGTCGGGTTCTGCGCGACGGAGATGAGCTTCATCCCTGTGATGGTGTTGCCTGCGTCTTGCAGAGCCTGTGAGACCTCAGGCATATCGGTAGGACCGCAGAGGAAGATCCATTCGCCTTCCTGATCACCGGTGAGGAATTCCTCAGCACCGCAGTTCATCGCAAGCTCCATCGCATTGTCTTCGTCGAGAGCCTTGTCGATGAAGCGCAGCTCGCCCTTGCGGTCGAATTGATAAGAAACAGAGCCTGGAGTGCCGAGATTGCCACCATTCTTGCCGAAAATCGTGCGCAGGTCAGAGGAGCTGCGGTTCGTATTATCCGTCGCCATCTCCACGATGAAGGCCGTACCCTCAGGTCCATAGCCCTCGTAGGTGATTTCCTGAATGGCGTTACCCTGAAGGTCGCCTGTGCCCTTCTTAATCGCACGCTCTATATTATCCTTAGGCATGGAAGAAGCCTTCGCGCCTTCGATAGCGACGCGCAGGCGTGGATTCGTATCAGGGTCGCCACCGCCGCTCTTAGCTGCGAGGGTGATTTCGTGAGAGAAGCGCGCGAAGAGCTTACCTTTTTTAGCATCGTCGATCGCTTTTTTGAACTTAATCTTTGACCATTTGTTATGTCCTGCCATGTTAGTGAGGGATATGTTCTGATAAATATATGGGGAAGGTGGTGGGTGAAGCGGAGAGGGATGCTTCATGCGGTGTGACTCGTAGATGCCGTCGTGAGGCATGCAATGACGACTTCTGTCGTCATGGTCTGGGCTGTATAGCTCCATTGTTAAGCTCGAAAGAAAGCCTAAACCGCTGAGTATGGTTGTCATGTAACAAGATGTAAGGGCACGCCCGCATCATATACTCAGAACCAGTTAAACCGCTGGTTCAACGCTATGATAGTTAAATCCGAGAATAAAGCAAGGCAAAAAAGCAAAAAACACGCATCATCAAGCGATTGGAGAAAACTCAAGCCCAGGGCACACATCACGTAGATCATTTAATTAAAAAAGCTAACAGACTTCTTCTCCTCCGTCATACCCTCGGATTACTCATGGGAGGAATATCTGCATAATTCCTCTACTGCCTAGCTTTCACCTTGCTATGCTCCCTGCCGCTGTGATAGACTAACTGAATATGAGTATATCGCGTATCTCCCTGCTTTCCCTATCGCTGACATGCGGCTTCGCCACATCCAGCCTCTCCGCCCAGCCTTCCACAGAAGCCGCTCCTTGTGCCTGTGCTAGCTGTCTCAACACGGCCTCACCACTAGAGCTGCCCTACCCACACTGGAACGCTCTCGACTCCCAAGCGACGGTAGAGGACATACGCGTCGAGTACAACAAGAATAAGAAGAAGATCCAGCAGATCACCGCTGTGCCTGAAAGCGAAATGTGCTTTGCGAACACCTTTGGTGCGCTCGAGGACAGTGATGTGCGCGTCGACACCCTCACACGCGGGCTTTACCACATGAGCGCTGTCGGTGACACCCCTCAGGTTCGAAAAGACCTCGAGGCCATGCAGCAGCTGAGCACTGAGTTTAGCAACTGGGTGATCGCGAACCCTGCCCTCTGGGAAACGCTCAAAACCGCTGCCGCCCAAGACTGGGTGAAGGAACTCAGCCCCAGCAAGAAAAAATACGTCGAAGACACCATACGCTCCTTCCAACTCAGCGGTGCTGATCTGCCAGCCGAGAAGAAAGCCGAAATCGGGGAACTGCGCAAGGAACTCTCCGCACTAGGCATCAAGTTCGGCAAGAACGTCCTCGACTCGACAAATGCATGGGAAAAGATCATCAGCGATCCTGCGCAGCTCTCTGGCATGAGTGACGCATGGCTGCAGAGTCGTGCCGCCATGGCTTTGGAGAAAGGTCACGGCACAGCTGAGAAGCCCCAGTGGCTGCTCGGCCAAGATGACGCCTGCGTCATCCCAGTGCTCGAAATGTGCGATGTCGAAGCCACACGTCGCCTCATCTGGGAAGGCTCGAACACCGTCGGAGCAGTCGCTCCCTATGACAACGCAGAACTCATCGAAGAGATCGCGGCGAAGCGTCAGGAAATCGCCCAGCTCCTTGGCTTTGATAACTACGCGCAGATGGCGACCGCCGAGCGCATGGTGAAAAACGAAGTCGCTGCGATGAAGTTCATCGATGACTTCACCGCACAATTAAAGCCCTACTGGGAAAAGGAAAAAGAAGCCCTCCTCGCCTTCGCCTCTGAGCAAAAAGGCACAAAGGTCACAGCTCTCTCCCCATGGGACATACGCTACTACCGCACAAAGCTCCGAGAGAAGCAGTACGACTTCGACAGTGAAAGCATGCGTCCCTACTTCCCCGCAGATAAAGCAATCGCTGGCAGCCTCGCTATCTTCGAAAAGCTCTTCTCCATCACCATCACCCAGCTTCCCTCCGCCTGCGTGAAAAAAGGGGAAAAGAACGCCAAGGCTCATGATGTCTGGGATCCTGAAGTCACCCTGTATCAAGTCGTGGATAACGCGACAAAAGCCCATCTCGGCTCCTTCTACCTCGACCTCTACCCACGCAGTAACAAGCGCGCGGGCGCATGGTGCATGGGACTTCGCCCAGGCGACCCTGCTGTAGATGGGAAGCCCCACAGCCCACATCTTGCCGTTGTCGTCGGGAACTTCACCCCACCGGCCGACGGGAAGCCAGCCCTCTTTAGCGATTACGAGATGACGGTCCTGCTCCACGAGCTCGGACACCTCTTCCATCAGATGCTCAGCGATGTCGAGCTGCGCAGCCATACAGGTACAGCTGTCGCTCGTGACTTCGTCGAGATGCCTAGCCAGCTCATGGAATTCTGGCTGACGGATAAGGATATCATCCCCATGCTTTCTAGCCATTATGAGACAGGCGCACCCATGCCAGAAGAAATGATGGATAAGTTCCTCGCCTCGCGCTTCTTCATGCCAGCGGATGGGAACATGCGCCAGCTCGGACTCGCAAAGCTCGACATGGAAATCTATACGAACTTTGATGACAAGTTCAAGGGGAAGGATATCGATCAGGCGACCTACGATGTGCAGAAGCACTACATGATGCCCGTGACCCTGCCCTCACGCTCCATGGTACGCCAGTTCTCCCACATCATGAGTGGCGGTTACTCTGCAGGCTACTACTCCTATAAGTGGGCAGAAGTCCTCAGTGCTGATGCCTACTCACGCTTCAAGAACGAAGGCATGCTCAATCCTAAGACAGGTGGTGATCTGCGTCGCAGCATCATGAGTCAGGGTGGTAGCAAGGATGAAGCCGTGCAATTCCATGACTTCATGGGACGTGAGCCAAAAGCCGATGCCCTCCTAGAGGTACAGGGGCTGAAGTAAGTCTATCCATTTCTAAA
Source organism: uncultured Akkermansia sp. (assembly GCA_964370895.1). Lineage (GTDB taxonomy): Bacteria > Verrucomicrobiota > Verrucomicrobiia > Verrucomicrobiales > Akkermansiaceae > Akkermansia. Next base: position 4,829 of record CAYJLR010000051.1, read on the forward strand.
AATTTATAAACAACAGACCGCCCGAGCTAAGTTTTGCGAGAACTCCCCTTGGGCGGTCTTTATGCTTTATCTATTAAAAGAAAAGGCATGAAGCTGCGTCATTCGCATGCATCTTCGTCCTCAGCTGCGCATAATACGTCATCCTCTGCGTAACTATAGCTATCTACACTATCCTGCTCGCTCCACGCGCGGAGTACGGCTGCGAGTAGGTTATCAGGGGAGAGCTGAGCTTCCATCAGAGCATCCCATTCCTCCTCTTTGATAGCGTGAAGATCCAGCTCTAGTATCCCTTCATCTGGCTGGGCTTTTTCCATCAGCTCTTCTCCTCTGCTGCAGCCATATCATCCTGCACGTCGTCGCGAGGGTATTGTGTCTCCTTATTGGCAGCTTGGTAGACGGCCTGAACTGCTGCGTGGGTGACCTTCGCGATGAACTGAGCCATCTGTGGCTCGATGACTTGGTGAGGCGCATGACGGCGCAAGTCTTCAATGAGAGTGGCGGGTAGGCTGATATGCAGCGTATTTTCGCTCACGCCTTCGTTCTTCGACGCTTGGATCATCTCGCGAAGGCGTGCATGGTAGCGCTGCGGGATGGGACGGTAGGAGAACCAGCCCCTCACGGTTCCGCCATTGACACAGAGCTGCTCGCCAAGCCATTGAGTAGTCTTTTTCTCACGGCGTAGCCAAGCTTTTATCTCTTCCGTTAGTTGTTCGGAACTCACCCTGAGATTTTAAGAGTGCAGCGGAGGTGAAGCAAGCAAATTGCACAAAGTGTCTACGAAGTGTATTTTATACAGCGAAAATTATACGCAATGCGTACAATTCTAACTCAGGCATGCGACATGATATTGACTTTCGAGGACGTGCGAACTACAATATTGACAAGAAATTATTGCAAGATGCTACGTTTACTAGGAAATATTATATGGCTTGTGTTCGGAGGACTGCTCCTCGCGATTGAGTATTTTATCGCAGGACTTATCCTCTGCGTGACAATCATCGGTATCCCCTTTGGTCTACAGGCGATGAAGCTAGGGGTGCTAGCACTGCTGCCTTTTGGGAATACGACAGTCATCTCACCCCAGAGCAACGGCTTGCTGAGCTTGGTGATGAATATTATCTGGCTCGTTCTTGGTGGGATCGTGATTGCTCTATCACACCTCGCGCTGGGGCTCTTCTTCTGCATCACCATCATCGGTATCCCCTTCGGTTTACAGCATTTTAAACTCATGGTGGTGGCACTCGTGCCCTTCGGGCGCAAGATCATCCCCATCGAGGATACGTATTAAGAAAAATGAGAAAAAGCGCTGCCTCAACTCGGAGCAGGGCAGCGTGATTCTTCGCGATCAGCTCTGGCGCGCTTCCTGCGTGCCATTGTTAAAACGTGATCTCGTAGACCTCTAGCTCGAGGATACGGCCTTCGTCAGTGACGAGTTTTTTATCCTGCTCGATGAGGCATCCTCCGTAGAAGAGGGGGATTTTTTTGCTAGGGGTATTGCGCCAGTCGACTGGGTAGACGAGCTTGTTGAATCCGAGTTGCTTAGCGATCTCCATCACGCCGCCAGTAGCCTCACGTCCGTAGTGATGTCCATGTGAGCCCTTCTTCGTCCAGATGCCTATCTCTGGCACTTCGTGGTCGAGGTGATGTAGGCTGACGATGCCGATGAACTCACCGTCCTGCTTCGTGCGTATCACGTAAAGGGAGGTGATCTTCTCCTCGTGCTGCTTCATCGAGAGAGCGATATAATCTATCGTATCGCTGATCTGACGTGGGACTTCGGGCTGCATGTACACATTCACCTCATGGGTGAAGTTCTCGAAGACGACTTGCGCGTCATCTATATTGATAAGATTTAATGTAAGGCGTTCTGTTTCAAAATTCATAATGTGATACTATGTCTAGGCATGAGTGTATCACGAATGCGCGGAGCGGACAAGGATAAATGCCCGCCTCTCCTTTATAGATTCAGTCTAAGTGATGGCGTAAGGAAGTCAGGTGAATGGTGATATTTTTCTTGCTCCCGTAGAGAAGAAAAGGTAAGCTTGTCCTGACAATTAAGCGAGGCTAGATATCTTTCTAGACCCCTCGTCACATATTAAACATCATTATCATCTATGTGCGCCCAATCCGCTGACCAAGAAAAATTACAAGCCGCTCGCCAGCGAGCCCTCGACTCTGCCATGCTCCAGATCCAAAAGGATTTCGGCGAAAGCGCCATCATGCGCCTCGGCGATCGCAAGACCATGGAAGTCGAAGTCATCCCTACGGGGAACCTCCTCATCGACCGCGCACTTGGCGTAGGTGGCTTCCCACGCGGACGCATCATCGAAGTCTACGGACCAGAATCCTCTGGTAAGACGACGCTTACCCTCACTGCTATCGCTCAGGCGCAGCGCTCTGGTGGCCTCGCAGCCTTCATTGACGTGGAGCATGCGCTTGATCCATCCTATGCTGCGAAGCTCGGTGTGAAGCTCGATGACCTCCTCATCTCCCAGCCTAGCAGCGGTGAAGAAGCCCTGCAGATCTGCGAAGCCCTCGTACGCTCGAATGCCATCGACGTCATCGTGCTCGACTCCGTCGCAGCCCTCGTCACGAAGCAAGAGCTCGAAGGTGACATCGGTGATAGCACCGTCGGCGCACAGGCACGCCTCATGAGCGCCGCCCTTCGTAAGCTCACCTCCATGATCTCGAAGGCTCGTACCGTCTGCATCTTCACAAACCAGATCCGTGAAAAGATCGGTGTCATGTTCGGTAATCCAGAAACGACCCCAGGTGGTCGCGCACTGAAGTTCTACGCCTCCGTACGCTGCGATATACGCCGCATCGGTCAGATCAAGAGCACAGATGGCAGCGTCTCAGGTAACCGCACGAAGCTCAAGATCGTCAAGAACAAGGTAGCCCCTCCCTTCACCGAGTGCGAATTCGACATCATGTACAACGAAGGTATCTCCTCCGTCGGCAGCCTGCTCGACCTTGCCATGGAATTCGACGTCGTGCAGAAGCGCGGCTCATGGTTCAGCTACAATGGCAGCCAGCTCGCACAGGGACGCGATGGCGCAAAAGATGCTCTCCGTGGGAACGAAGAACTCTACAAGGAAATCGAAGACCTCGTCCGCACGAAGCTCGAAGAAAAAGCTGCTTCCCGCAAGTAAGCTCTTTTATTCCTCTCATTTAACATGGATCGCGGGAGAACCTGCGATCCATTTTTTCATGAAGCCATGCCTCCTAGTCACCTTGCAGATTTACTCCCAGAGCTAGCAGAGCCCCTGAGTGATGCGGCAGCTATCACCCACTATGCGCAGAGCTGCCTGCATGCGCTAGGGCTATGCGACTGGACATTCTGCTGGGATAAGGCGAAGAGACGACTGGGCTGCTGCCGACCCGACAAGAAGGCGATCAGCCTCTCCGAGCACTTCGTACGATATTACCTAGAGCAGGGCGAGCCGTCGCTTATCCAGCGCGTCATTCTGCATGAAATCGCGCATGCCCTAGCAGCTGTGCATCACAGGGCGCGTGGGCATGGAATCGTCTGGAAGCACTACTGCGCGGAGCTAGGAATCGCAGGAGAGAAGGCGAGTACACGCTGCGACGATTTTGTACGCGATGTCGCCGTCGGGTCTAAGAAGAAGCAGGCGAAATACGCACTCGTCATAGGAGACACAGGCGAGCTGGTGCGTCATTACTACGTGAAGCCGCGGCGCAGTGCCGCGCAGTGGAAGAACTGCTACCTACCGGGACGGAAGAGTGAAACACTAGGAAAGCTCAAGCTCATCGAAATAGCTCCCGTGGATCATGCTGCAAGTGCAGGTCTGGCTTCGTCGTAGATGCTTTTAGAATCCTATGACAGCTCGCTCGCGCATGCTCTGCGTATGAGCTGATTCATTGAATAGTTCCTCGAGTTCTGAGGGGAAGCTGGGGAGGAGAATGAGGCGGCTCTCTCTTCCTTCTACCATCCATTCTTCTCGTATCAGAGGCTGTTTCTCATTGTACCCAAGGATGATGATGTCCGCATCCATATCCACACCCTGCTCCTGCCAGTATTCATAGCTGAGCGCGGAGGCGTTCCCGATGTAGAGGACGCGGTCTTCTCCTCTCTCCCAGATGACGAGAGAGCCCCTGTCGCCTACGAGTGGGCGTGCAAGCAAGTGGAGAGGTGCGGGGTAGATACTCCAGCTCATACGAGGCACTTCTTCACTGAGCAGATGCAGCGGGCGCACGCCTTCTGTTTGTACACTGCGGAGTTCTTTCCACAGGGCGCGTAAGATAGGGAGCTGTGCTTCTGCGTTATGCTCTCGATCAGCGAGGTAACTGCTCGGGGTATAGCCGCTAGAGAAGAGCGCTGGTCTGAGTCGCCAGCGCGCATCTCTGTCGTTCCCATCCGCGATGAGTAATCCACCATTTCCCAGCTGGCAGGCTGTCTTTCCGTAGCCGAGATCCAAGATGATGCCGGCATCGCGTGCTGCTGGAGCAGTGGTGGGGAGATAAGAGCCATCTAGATTTGCCGTGAGGCTGACCGTGCCGAGGAGAAGCCCAGAAGCCTGCAGAGCGAGGCTGGTGACGATACCACCTAAGTAGGGAATGCCTGCGGTACAGAGAAGAAGAAGCCCCAAGCCCATAACGAGGGGGAGGAGAGGGGCGATGAGGATGTTTGTCAGGATGCCATAGGGGTTCCAGCTGCCGAAGAAGACCATGAGGATGGGCAGCGAGATGAGCCAAGCTGTCACAGAGATGAGAATGTTCCCTCGGATGAAGGCTTCGAGCTTTAGCTGACCATGCTCGAATGGGGTATAGAGAGCGCGTGGAAGGTAGCTGTCAGGACCGAACCAAGCCTTGCTTCTTCCCATACCATGGACGACGAGGAGTATACCCGCGTAGACGAGGAAAGAGAGCAGGAAGCCCGCCTGCGCGAGCTGCTGGGGGGAGATGAGTATGCTAGCAAGGGCTACAGCCGCGAGGAGGTTAATAGGAGAAATCTGACGGCGTAGCAGGAAACCGCTGAGAATAAGAACGAGCATGAGGTAGGCGCGCAGGGAGGATACAGCCATACCCGTGAGAAAGACGTAGAGCCCGACTGAGAGGATGATGCAGGTGATGCTCCAGCGGCTAGGGATGGTGAGGCCTAGACCGCGCTGGAGTAGAAGACTGAGGAGGCGTAAGCTGAGCCAGAGAAGCCCTGCGACGATGCCGACGTGGAGACCACTGACGGCAAAGGCGTGCAGCCCACCGCTCCATTGGAAGAGCTCGAGGGTTTCTGCGTCTGCCTGATCTTTTTCTCCTAGGACGAGAGCGGCGAGGACTTGACGACGTGGGTCAACGGGATCTATGGATTCGCCTCTGTCTGTCTCTGGGCTGTCGGGGATGATCTGGCGCAGAAGAAGGGCTCGCCAGCGGGCAGCTTGCCCGCGTAGTGCTGCCCACGATGGGGGGTGATCGAGGATGTCCATGGACTGGACGTCGATGCTGCAAGCGATGTAGTTGCTATGAAACCACGCGGCTTGATCGAAGCTTCCGGGGAGGCGTTCAGCGGCGCTGGGAAGGGGGCGCGGTGTGCCGTGGATGCGGACGAGGTCACCTAGTTCACCGCTGAGACGACCACGGAGCTGGACTTTCAGTGGGGCGTGCTTGTCAATTTCTAGCAGTGCACTGTATTCTGAGCGTCGGACGAGCGTGCCTTCGAGCTCTAGTTCGGGGCTGCTGAGCATGCAGTCGCGTGCTTGCTCGTAGTTGGCATGATTCTTCTCTAACTGGTAGACAGCATAGCTGCAGATGAGCAGGCTGACGAGTAGAAGTCTCCCGCGTCTCTGCCATAGCAGGTAGAGGAGGGCTAGTACGGGGATACCATAGTAGACTGTGCTGTAGCCAGCTCCTGCGCTGCCTAGCTGGATGCCGAGTAGGCAGGCGAGGGGGAGGAGGAGAGGCGCGCGGTTGAGCTGCCGATGCAGATGTGATGTTAGGCTCTGCCTAGGGGGCATCGCAGCGGGATGGGAGTTTAAGGCTTGTAGACGGTGACAGGACCCGTCTGGACGGACTGCACGGACTGGATGCGCTTAACAGCGGCAATGATGCGCTGAGCACCATCGGCTATTTCCTCTGCTGTGCAGAAGCGATTCAGAGAGAGTCGTAGAGCCTCGCGTGACTCCGTATCGCTGAGTCCCATCGCAGTGAGGATGTGGCTGGGCTTCGGGTTCGCGCTGGAGCAGGCTGAGCCAGCCGCGCAGAGGAGACCTGATGCCTCGAGAAGGAGGGAGAGGGGCTCGGCTCGGCAGCCTACGACTCGGAGATTTAGCACATTACAGACGCGTGAAGCGGCGGCTTCGCCTTGGACGACGATAGGGAGTCCAGCATCGCGTAGCTGGCTGAGGAGGCTGTCGCGTAGGCTAGCGAGCTGGCTGTACTGATCGCGTGCTGCGAGCGCACTGGCGGCAGCAGCTCCGAAGCCGATGATGCCAGCGACATTTTCTGTACCAGCGCGTCGTGCTGATTCATGCCCTGCACCGTGCAGCAAGGAGCGGAAGGGAGCTCCGCGACGCACGTAGAGTGCGCCTACGCCCTTCGGCCCATGGATCTTATGCGCGGTGAGGCTGATGTAGTCTATGGGGGCCTCGTGGGCGTTTAGCGGCTGCTTCGCGAGGCCTGCGATGGCGTCGAGGTGGAGCTGACAGCCTGCTCGCTTCGTGAGCTCAGCGATGCGAGAGATATCTTGGATGACTCCTGTTTCTGCATTCACCCAGCTGAGGCTCGCTCCAGCGTGCTGAGGGAGTAGCGCCGACCATGCATCGAGGTCTATCTCACCTGTGGGTAGGACGGGGCAGGTCGTGCGGATGTGGGGGGAGTTCAGCGTGGCGGGGTGGTCGGTGGCGCAGGCGAAGCTGTCACCTATCTGGCTCAGCGCGGTGTTTGTCGCTTCCGTGCCACCTGAGGTGAAGATGATTTCATCCGCTTCCGCTCCGATGAGTGCTGCGACTTGGGCACGTGCCTTCTCGACGGCTTCGCGGACACGCTTTGCCGCGCCGTAAGAGGCTGAGGGGTTGAAGTACTGCTCCTTGAGATAGGGCAGCATCGCTTCGAATACCTCGGGAGCGAGAGCGGTGGTCGCGTTGTTATCCCAGTATATCATAGCTCGTCTTCGAGGCGCTCAAGCATCTGCATGAGCTCGTAGGATTGGAGATCGGAGTCGAGGATGCGCTCGATTTCTTCTTCCAGGCTGGTCATGAGTTTATCGTAGGCCTTCTGATCCTTTGACTTGATCTGATCGTAGGCGCGCTTCGCACGGACTTCTTCGACGGTGAGGCTACTGTCGTCTTCATCCTCGTCTTCGTCTTCATCATTGTCATTATCCTTATAGCGATTTGCCATACGATCGTAGGTTTCTGTCGAGTCGGGCATGAGGCGCTTTAGCGCGTCGCGACCTGTAGTTACGTCGTCATCTGCGCGTATTTTCTTAAGAATGGCTGTGATCTCGCGGTAGCGATCCATGTCGGCTTCGTATTCTTCCTTCGCATCACTGAGTTCTCCGCGGGTGAGTTTTTTTGCGAGGGCTTTTTTGCGCTCTTCTTGCATCTCGCTGCTCATTTCTGTGTCACCTTGCATCTGGGCTTGGCAGGGGAGCGTGGGTAGGACACAGAGGCTGGCTGCGAGAACGGGGCTAAAAAGGGTGGTGAATGGGGTCTTGATCATGTCGAAAGTGGGTTAAAGTGGGTTGGTTTTTACTTTTACTTCTTGTAGGAGGCTGAAGACGGCTGGCGGGACGCAGGCTTCTGCCCATCGCTCCCACCCTGCCGCTCCCACGAAGCTGCGTACGATGGAGGAAGATACCTGCTCAAATTCGCTGGGAGCCATGAGGAAGACAGACTGTATGCCTTCTTCCATGCGCGCGTTCATACGGGCTATGGTTTTCTCGTATTCGAAGTCCGTGGTATTACGCAGACCGCGGAGCAGGAAGCTCGCCTTCGCCTTCTGAGCGAAGTCGACGAGGAAGCCATGATCGACGACGGCGAGGCGCACGTTCCCTGGGAGCTCTTTCAAGAGCTCTTCTAGTAGCTCACGACGCTGATCCATCGTGAGATAACTAGGCTTGTCGGGGTTGACAGCGAGGGCGATGACGAGCTCGTCAAAAAGCATCGCCCCTTGTCGCATCATCCATAAGTGCCCCTTCGTCGGAGGGTCAAAACTACCAGCATAGACAGCTATACGTGACATGTGATTAGATTAATGGCTTTTTTATGTGAGGTCAAGGTAATAATACAGCTTATATAAAGGCAAGTTCTCGCAATTCGTTTTCCGCAAAAGTGAATGTAGAAAATGAAGT